>CABVAY010000003.1 GCA_902496455.1 uncultured Collinsella sp. | reverse complement strand
AGAAGCCCTCGCCGCACGAAGTGCGCAGCGAGGGCTTCTTGCATGTCCGAGGACGTGCCTAAAAGTAAACTAATGGCGGGCCCGGACGACTACAGGGCTATCGATTACCCCGTGTTCTGCAATCCTGCCGAGACGCCGGTCACAGTCGAAAGAATCAGGCTCATGTACTCGGCCTTCTTCTCCTCGGCCATCTCGTCCTGATTCATGCGCACCTCGCGAAGGGCGCGGACCTGGGCGATGGACAGAGCGTCGACGTAGGGGTTACGCACGCGAACGGCGCAGCCGAGCACGCGACGACGCTGCAGCGGCCACTCATCACCGACGATGGCAAGGACCCACTTACGGGTGAGCTGCATCTCGGTAAAGACCTTCTCGGACAGATCCTGGCGGTCGCCCAGGTGCAGATACATCTTGGCGATGCGCTGGTCGGTCTTGGCGATCGACATCTCGATGTTGTCGATAAAGGTGCGGAAGAACGGCCACTCCTGGTAGGCAGCCTTGAGCTGGTCAAGATCGCCCAACTGCTCGCAGGCGGTACCCAGGCCGTACCAAGCGGCCAGGTTAATGCGAGCCTGGCTCCAGCTGAAGATCCACGGAATGGTACGCAGGTCATCGAGCGACTTGGCGCCCAGGCCGCGCTTGGCGGGACGCGAGCCGATCGGCAGCAGACCGACCTCGGTCAGCGGCGTAACGGTCGAGAACCACGGTGTAAAGTCCTCGGTGTTCAGCAGGTCCAGATAGCGCTCGTGGCTTGCGGTGTTGAGCTTCTCGGCCATATCCCAGAACTTCTGCGTGGTCTCGGTGTTGGTCTTCTCGACACTCGGGGCCGACTGCAAAAGCGTTGCGGCGGCAACGGACTCAACATGGCGCTGAGCCAGCGTGCGGTTGCCGTAACGGGCAAAGATGACCTCGCCCTGCTCGGTGAGCTTAAAGAAGCAGTTGACCGAACCCTTGGGCTGCGCCAGCACGGCCTTGTTGGCCGGGCCGCCACCACGGCCCACGGCACCGCCGCGGCCGTGCATGAGCACCAGGTCGATATCGTTCTTCTCTGCCCACTTGGCGATGCGCTCCTGCGCGGAGTGCAGCGCGAGCATGGCCGTGGTGGGACCGGCGTCCTTGGAGGAGTCGGAATAGCCCAGCATGACCTCCATGCGGCGGTTGGTCTGGGCAAGGCGCTTTTGCACCACGGGCAGCGTGAGCATCTGATCGAGCACGTCGACACAACCCTCAAGGTCCTCGAGCTGCTCGAACAACGGGATCACGTCGAGCTCGGGGACATCCTCCTCGTGTGCAAAGGACAGGTGCGCCAGCTCAAAGACGTCGGCCACATGCTGAGCGCTCTTGGTAAACGAGATGATGTAGCGGTGCGCCATCTTCTTGCCGTAGCGCTTTTGGATGGAGCCGATAGCGCGGAAGGTATCGATGACCTCGCGCGTCATGGGCTGCAGGTCGCCATGGATACCGTTCTCGTGGATATCCTTAAGGGCGCGGGCATGCACCACGGAGTGCTGACGGAACTCCATCTCGACCATATGGAAGCCGAAGGACTCGACCTGCCAGATGATGGTTTGGACCGGGCCGTAGGCAGCACGGACGGCACCGCAGGCGGCCAGCGAACGCTGGACGACGCGCAGGTCATCCAGGAACTCGTCGGCGCTGTGGTACATGGTGTCGGTGATACGACGGACGGTGGCGTTCAGGCGGTCGGCCATGACGAGCATGACGGCGCGATGCGGCTCGTGCTCGGAGATCAGCTCGGCGCGGGCCGTGTAACGAGGGCTCATCTCGACCTGATGGTTCCACAGGTTAATGAGCTCGGCCGACGGCTTGCTGTAGGTAGCCTCGAGCGTGAGGTTGCGGCCGATGTGGCGGCACTTGTCCTCGAGCTTGAGCACCATGTGCGTAAAGTACTTGGCGGCGACCTCACGGCTCACCTTGGCGGTGACGTTGGGGTTACCGTCGCGGTCGGAACCGATCCAGCTGCCGGGATGGAAGAACGCCGGGCACAGCGGCGGCACAGTACCGGCCTTGTCGCCCAGCACCCAATCGTCAAAACGACGATAGATAACGGGGATAACGTCGAACAGCGTGTTATCGAAGATGTCGATGATGGTATCGGCTTCCTCGACCGGCGTGGGCTTCTTGAGCGCGATGGGACTCGTACGCACCAGGGCGTCGATCTCCTGCAGCATATGGCGCTCGTTCTCCACCAGGTCGGAGCCGCCCAGACGCGGACGCTCCTCCAGCAGGTTGGAGATACGGCGGATCTTGCCCTCGACGGCCTTACGACGGGCCTCGGTGGGATGTGCGGTAAAGACAGGGTGGAACTCGAGCTTGTCGAGCAGCTCGTTGGCACCCTCGACACCCAGCTCATTCACCAGCTGGTGATAGGCAACGGTAAGCTCGTTGGCAGGATCGACCTCGGTATCGGTCGACGCACCGGCCTCGCGCTCGCGCAGCTGCGCCACACGGTAGTTCTCCTCCGACAGGTTTGCCAGATGGAAAAAGCTCGTAAAGGCGCGAACGATGACCTGCTGCTTATCGAGCGGCAGGCTGTCGATCAAATCGACGACCTCACGAAATGCCACGGCAGTGGGCTCGTCGGCGGTGGGCACGCCCTGCTCGTCGACGGCTTCGTCGGCAGCGCAGGTACCGGGGTTGCCGGCATTGACCACAATCTCGGCTGTCAAAATCTTGTCGAACAGGTCCGCGATCTCGGGATCATACTCGCTAAGCACACGGCGCTCCAGGCGCAAGAACAGCGCCAGATTGTCGCGCAGCTCCTCGGGGATCTCGATCTCGGCGAGACGCTCCCTGGACTCGGCATTCGAGCCGATTCGGTTAACGAGGCGGTTGACCACGGCAGCGACGCGCGCCGCGGCTTCGGGTACAGACTGGTTGCTTAGGTTCTCAGCCACGTTTCCTCCCATTCCTCCTTCTATGCACGTAACATGCGGTATTCATTATAGGCGCTTGAGAAATACTTTCGACACTGATTGCGCTTTACCACACAAAAGTATTTTCTGCATTGCAAAGGTTTTTGCCCTAAATGGTCGTATTTCTCGGTGGGCGGCATACGTAAACGGGGGCATTCCGCATAAAAGCGAAACACCCCCGTAACAATCGCTCTCCATGAGCAGGGCACGTTAGCAGGCCCGAAGCTCAAAAAGATGCGCTACAGGCGCTCGCGAACCGCCTCGACGACGTTGTCCAGATCGGCGAGCACCTCGTCATGGCTCTGCATGTCGCGCACTTTGACCTTGCCGGCGGCAAGCTCGTCGCCACCCAGGACCAAGATGAGCTTGGCGCCTACCTTATCGGCTTGCTTAAACTGGGCCTTGAGCGAACGACCCTGATAGTCGGCCTCGGTCACGATACCTGCGGCGCGAAGCTCCTGCGTAATGGCAAAGACGTTCTGACGCAGCTCCTTGCCGGCGTTGGCGACATAGACGCACGGGGCCTCATCGGCACCCAAATCGCTGCCAAAGGCCTGCAGGGCCAGCAGGGCGCGCTCAAAACCGACAGCAAAGCCGACGCCCGCCGTGGGCTTGCCACCCTCGAGCTCGACCAGGCCATCGTAGCGGCCGCCGCCGCCGATGGAGCCGACGCCGGCGCCAGGGGCCTCGACCTCAAAGACAGTACGGGTGTAGTAGTCCAGGCCGCGCACCAAGGTGGGATCCTCGACATACTCGATACCGGCGGCATCCAGATAGCGCTTGACCTGCTCGTAGTGCTCGCGGCACTCATCGCACAGGTTGTCACCCATCAGCGGAGCCTCGGCCATGATCTCGCGGCAGTGGTCGTTCTTGCAGTCGAAGGCGCGCAGCGGGTTGAGCTCGGCGCGCTCGCGGCACTCATCGCACATCTCGTCGGCGTGATCGAGGATGAACTGCTTAACCTGCTCGCGATAAGCCGGACGGCACTGGGCGTCACCCATCGAGTTGATGAGCAGACGAAGCTTGGAAAGATCGAAGCCCAGGCGCTTGTAGAACTCCATGAGCATGATGATGCACTCGGCGTCTGCCGCCGGATCGGGAGCGCCGAGCCACTCGATGCCCACCTGGTGGAACTGGCGCAGGCGGCCCTTCTGGGGACGCTCGCCGCGGAACATGGCCTCGGCGTAGTACGCCTTAAACGGCGTGGAGCCCTGGGGCACCAGGTTGTTCTCGACGACGGCGCGCACCACGCCGGCCGTGCCCTCGGGGCGAAGTGCCAGGCGCTGCTTGGGCTTGAGTTTGGTGTCGGTGCCCTCGGTAAAGACGCGCTCCAGGTTGGCACCGCTGAACACGCGGAACATTTCCTTGCGTACGACGTCGGTCGACTGGCCGATACCGTGGACAAACACGTCCACCTGCTCGATCGCGGGCGTCTCGATGGGTTTAAAACCAAACGGCTCGAACACGCCGGCCGCAATCTGCTGCATCTTTTGCCAGGCGCGCATCTCGGCGCCGATAAGGTCGCGGGTTCCCTCCGCCTTCTGTGCCTGCATGGGCAAACACCTTTCTTTTGTATCGCGTCATAGGTAACGGTCATTATACGGCACAAACACAAACAGCGGCGGCGCGTCTGACCGAACGAGGGTATGGGGACTCGTTCGGCCAGATGCGCCGCCGCTGTTTGCGATCCGTTTTCCTCCGTCCCCTTCGGATCACGCGCCCCCTTGGGGACGGAGGAAAAGGGATCATTTCGTAGGCCCGTGGCCGCCTTGGAAACCGAATGATGGTACGAGCATCCATTCGGCTTCCAAGGCGGCCACGGAAAGAACGGGGCGAACAGAAAAGAGCGACGGACGTCTACTCCCCCGCCACGCTCGCGCGCAGCTTGGCGGCGATGGGCTCGGATGCCAGCAGGAACACGAGCATGACCACAGAACAAACCAGGCACACGATCCAGGTGCTCGCAAAGGAGCCCGTGGCATCGAACAGCACGCCCGAGACGATGGCACCCACGGTGCCGCCGACCATCTCGAGCGAGGTAATGGTGCCCGTGACCTTACCCAGGTCGGCCATGCCAAATTGCTTGGACGCGGCAATGGTAGGCGTGATGGTGCCCATGCACGTTCCGACACCAAAGCTCACAGCGGCGACAATAGGACCGAGGTCCGTCGTCGGGAAGCACAGCGCCACGCAGGCGATAATGCACGCAACGGAGCCAAGGATATTGCCAAAGCGCAGGCCAAAGCGGTCATAGATCGCACCGAGCGAAATCTTGGCGATAACGACGGTGACCATATAGACCGAAAGCACAGTGCCCGCCCACATTGGATCATGTCCGCCCGTGACGATCTTGGCGCCGTTGACGGTAACGCTCGTCATGTTGGTGACCTGGTTGGGCAAGATGGCGCCATTGACCAAGCCCATAAAGAGGAAGGCAACGACGAGCAGCCAAAACGCCGGGCTTTTCTTGATGCGAGACCAGCCGACGCTAACCTCGGGCGCCGTGTGCTCGTCCTTGTCGCCAGCCGTCGAGACGGACGGATCGCCCGGGTTCTCGCCGAGCGGCTTAAGGCCGATCTCGGAAGGCTTGGTGCGGAAGGAGTAGGCCGTGATGGGCAGTGCCGCCACCATGCAGACGGCAGCGAGTACCAGGAACGCAGAGCGCCAGCCAACGCTCACGATAAGCGAGCTCACGATCGGCGAGAGAATAGCTCCGCCAAAGCCCGAGCCCGAAAGTGCGATGGAGATGGCAAGGCCTCGCTTGGCGGTAAACCAGTTGGCGGTCACCAGGCTAATGAGCAGACGGGTCGAGGCCACAGCGAAGCAGCCCGAAACGGCAAAGAGCACGTAGACCTGCCAAAGCTCACCCACAAAGCTCATGCCCACGAGCACCGCCGAGGTAGCGATAACGGTGAGCGAGCCCAATACGCGGCCACTCACCTTATCGGCAACATGGCCGATAACGAGCGAACCCACGACGCTCACCACGGTGGAGATGGCATTGGAGATGTTGTACTGCGCAAGGGAAATGCCCAGGTCGCTGACGATGAGCGGCTGGAACAGGCTCATGCAGTTGACGAAAATCGTGTAGCACGTGGCCATGATCACAAAGCCGGAGGTCACCACGAGCCAGCCGGGGAAGAACTTACGTTGCTGGGACATACTGCTCCTTATTTAACAAACGAATAGCCGGCGCCGGGCGCCGGTAGTGCCCAAGATTGCCTTGAAAGACAAGGGCATAGGCCTTACGGCCATGCCCGCAGGCTTGAAAGGCAAGGTTGGGTGCTACCGGTGGTCGGCGATATAGCCCAAAGCGACGGCGGTATAGGCCGCGGCGCCGAGCGGCAGCTCGGCATCGTTAAAACGTGCCTTGGGATGGTGCTGGGCAAAGTGTTCGTCCGTGTCGGTTACGGCCGCGCCCACGGTAAAGTACGCACTCGGAATCTTGCTCGAGATAAGCGCGAAGTCCTCACTCGCCATGGCATGGAAAAGCGGCAAGAAAGCCGCCTTGGGCAGCACTGCGCCCACGTAGCCAAGCGACGCCTGAGTCATATCGCTGTCGAGTACAAGCGGCGGAACATCCGAAAGCGTCTCGATGGTCGCCGGCGTACGATAGGTCGTGGCAACGCCGTTGACGACCTCGGCGATACGCTCCTTGAGATGAGCCATGAGCTCGACATCGAAGCCACGCAGCGTTCCCTCGAGCACACAAGTGTCGGGGATGACATTTGCGGCCTGACCGCCGGCGAACTTGCCAACGGTAAGCGCGACCTCCTTGGCCGCCGGCACTTCGCGAGCGATAAGCTCCTGAAGCGCCAGATACACATGTACGCCGGCCGTGATGGGATCGATGCAAATCTCGGGGCTCGAGCCATGGCCGCCCTTGCCCTGAAGCGTGATACGAAAACCGTACACGCCCGAGAGCGCCGGACTCCCATAGAGCACCAGGCCGAGCGGCGATTGGCTGTTAACGTGCATGGCGAAAGCCGCCTGGGGACGCGGGTTCTCGAGCAAGCCGTCGGCGATGGCAGCGCGTGCCCCCTCAAAGGTCTCCTCGCCCGGCTGGAACAGCAGTTTGACGGTAGCGTTGGCGTCGACGAGCTCGGCCTCGCGGGCCTTGAGCAGGCGCGCCGCACCAAGCAGCGCCGTCGCGTGCATATCGTGACCGCAAGCATGCATGCAGCCATTGGTGGATGCAAAGGGCTCGCCGGATTCCTCGACAACGGGTAGGGCATCCATATCGCCTCGGAGCATGACGACCGTTCCGGCCTGCTCGTCCTTGCACGCGCCATTGCCCTGAGCGGCCGCGGCCGCACCGGCACCGATCAGGCCAACGACGCAGGAACCGTCGACGAGCGTGGTATGGGGGATGTCCATCTCGTCCAGACGTGCCTGGATATAGGCAGACGTCTGCGGAAGATTGTTACCGAGCTCGGGCATCTGGTGTAGATCGTGTCGCCACGCAGCGAGTTCATCGGCAAATGCCTGGGCTTCTTTGACCAGGCCATCACCGATAGCGGCCTGCGCCGCCGCGGTGGCCTTGGGCGCTGATTGCGGTTGAAGATCGAACAGTGCTGGTGCCATAGATGCCCTCCAGTAACGTTTTTGCAGCAAGCACTTTGATAGCGTAAAGTGCAAGGTACTACTTTAAGGGCGACGCATAAAAAATGCCGCCCCGGGAGGCGGCGCAACAAATTGTTTACAATTGCGGGCGCGGCTTTCGGCGCAAGAAATCGAAATGCGTCTCGCTCAAAATAATCGATAGGAAGATGAGCGCGAAGCCGGCAAGCAGACGCGAGGTGAGCGCCTCCCCCATCAGCAGCACCGAGAACAGCACACCCGAAGGCGACTCCATCGAAAGGAGCAGCGAGCCCGTCGAGGCCGGGACATGCGCCAGGCCGACGTTTTGGATGAGCAGGGCCACGCACGTACAGCCCACCGAGAGAAATGCCATCACGCCGATAAAGCTCGGCGTCCACACGGACAGCGGCGCTTGGGTCTCGAATAACAGCGACGAGATCAGGCTCAGCACGCCGTTGCCCACAAACATCCAAAACGTGATGACGTTGATGTCCATCTTGCGGCCATACTTGGCGGTCACCGCCATCTGGATGGCAAAGAAGACCGCACCGCCCAGTGTGATGACATCGCCGACATTGAACTCGACGCTATCGAGCGCCACCAGACCAATGCCCGCCAGGCACAGCAGCGCGGCGCCCAAGTTGTAACGGGTAAGCTTTTCGCCGCTTAGGACGTAGCTCGCAAACGGCACGAAGATACAATAGGTACCCGTCAAAAATGCACTCTTGCCCGCCGTGGTCTGTGCCAGGCCAATCGTCTGCAAACCGTACGCGCCCCACATAAGTGCGCCCATACCAAGTCCGACGATAAGGTTGCGGGCATTAAAGTGCGCGATGATGCGTTTGTGGAAGATGGCGAACATAACCAGCGAAGCCGGAAGAAAACGAATATAGAGCAGTTCGAACACCGGAATGGTGTCGAGCGCATCTTTCATGGTGGTAAAGGAATAGCCCCAGATGACCGCCACCGATAGCAGCAAGACCTTCCAGAAGAACGGGGAACGCGCGCCGGCGCCGCGGGAGGTGCCGCCGGCGCCCAGGTCCTCCCGTGCGACAGGGCTATCGGGCATGTTTTCGATTTCGTTGGCAGCGTATTGGGCCATGGAACATCCTCACACTCAATCTGGGCGTGGTGTCCGCACGCGTATGGCTGCGTGCCGCCTCATGGTCAAATAAAAACGGGGCGCACCGGACCCCCGGCACGCCCCGCTACTGTAGCAACAACCAAGCAGCCCACGCAATCCAGCCCACTAAAGCGTCGGCAGAGTAAACCTCGATGTTTCGTCGATGTCACGCTGTTGCACTAAATAAGCTTCGTGCTTTCAAGCTTTTCGATGATCCAGTCGTTGGCTTTGATGACCGGGCGGCGGAAGACGACGCCCAGGGCCAGCGACGGAATCAGATAGCTCGCCAGGATGCCCAGCTCAACCCAGTACTCCATATGGTAGGCGCCAGCCATGGCGGCATGCATGGCGTTGATGCCGTGAGTGAACGGCAGGAACGGATAGATCGCCTGGAACACGGGGCCGGTCATCTCGATGGGGAACGTGCCGCCTGAACCGCCGACCTGCATGACCAGCAGCACAACGGCCAAAGCCTTGCCGATATCGCCAAACGAAACTGTAAGCGTGTAGACGATATTGGAGAACACGAGACTCGCGACCCAGCCCGCCAGCACAAACTGCAGCGGGTCGTCGCACTGAATGCCAAAGAACAGAATGTCGCCCGCGCACACGAGCGTTGCCTGCAGCAGAGCCAAACCGCCAAAGAACAGGTAACGACCCAGGTAGATCTCGTGCAGGCGCACGGGGATGAGCTCGTTGATAAGCTCATCGTCAACCGAGACCTTCATCATGGCCGCCAGTACGATCGAGCCGACCCATAGCGACAGAATCGTGTAGAACGGCGCCATGGCCGAACCGTAGTTGCGGATCGGATAAACCGGCTTGCGGTCGAGCGCGACGGGGCCGGAAAGCGACACGGCCAGACCCTCGGGATCATTGCCGATCATCGTCTTGATCGTAGCGAGGTCATCCGACATCAAGGCGCCGTCGAGCTCGTCCTTAAACGCACTGATCTTGTCCGACGCCTCGCCCAGCTGATCAGAAGCCTTGTTGACCAGCTTTGCAGCTTTGGAGAGGCCCTTTGCCAGCGAACCGGATGCGTCGGTCAGGCCAGCAACAGCACTATCCAGATCGTTCGAAATACCGTTCAGCGAATCCAAAACGCCCGAGATGGTCTTCTTGAGCTCCTTTGCCTTGGCCGAAAACGTAGAGTCGTAGTCAGTCTTGGCGCCCGAGATACCAGCCTTGGCATCCGCGATGGCCTGATCGACCTCGGCACGCGACTTATTAACCTCTGCCATGCTGTCAGAGAGAGACTTCGCGGTGGCCGTCAAGTCCTTGGCGTTGTTGCGATACTCCACAGCAATCCTGCTCAGCGATGTTGCCACAGACTTGAGGCTGTCCTGGAGTTTTTCGTCAGTCACCTGATCGGCAAAGCTGCGGAGCTGGTCGGCCGTGGCGTCGATATCGTCGGCACGCGTGTTGAGCGCCGCCGCGGCATCGTTGAGCTGGGACACTGTAAGGTAGACATGTTGATTCGCGGCATCAAATGCCTTCGCAAGCTCGGCGGACACGTTGTCAAACGAGCCCGCGCTTCCGTCAATCGCGGCATTGATGGCGTCGTTGGCGTCCTTCAGCGCTTCCTTGGAATCGCTCATGCCGCTCTTGACATGCTCCATCAGCTGCTTCGTTGACTCATCGACCGTGCCCGTCTGCTTGAGCATGCCGCTCGCCGATGTCAGCGAATCGGACGTGGAGCTCAAAATGCCCGCCAGCGACGAAGCATTTGCCCGAACGTCTCGCAGGTCCTCAATCGAATCGCCGAGCGTCGAGGACAGGTTGGCGATAAAGTTACCCACCTGGTCGGTGCTCATGTAATCGAGCAGGCTGGACACCGTCTTAAGACCGATCGTCGTAATGGTCTCGGTAAAAGTTTTGTTAACCTGGCTCTGGACGGCGCTCGAACCCTTCTCGGTCACGATCTGCGCAATGGCGTTGGCCTTCTGATTCTCGTAGAACTCGATATCGGCATGCTTCACGTCGGTCGAGAAAAGCGTCATCATGTCAGCGCTAAACGTTTTGGGGATAACGACGGCAGCATAGTACGCGCCCGACTTAACGCCCTCGATAGCCTTTTCGCGATTGTTGAGCACAACCCAATCGAAGCTCTCGTTGCCGCGTAGGGTGGCGGTCACGTTTTCGCCCACGTTAACCTCGACGGGGATCAAATCGCTCTCGTAACCCTCATCGGTGTTGACCACGGCGATCTTAAGATTGCCGGTGTTGCCGTACGGATCCCAGCTGCCGGCGATGTTAAACCACGCGTACAGACACGGTACGATAATGAGGCCCATCACGACAACCAAGCCGATCACGGAGCGAGACACGTTTTGGACATCGCGCTTAAACAGATGCAGGATGTTCTTCATTTATGCCTCACCTCCTTTGGAGTGCTTGCCAAGCGCGGTGGTATCTCCATCATTTGTGGCTGTGCTGTCGCTGCCCTGAGATTTATGGTGCGAGCCGATATGCGGCAAGCGGCCCGTGGACTGATCGCCGCCCTTGGCACCACGCTCGCTGGCGTTGAGGCCAAACATGTGGCGGGCGGCAGGAATGGCGGCCGTGTGTTCGCGCATCTCGCGACGCAGGTCCTCATCCGAAAGCGCCGAGATGCGCATCTGGGTATTGAGGCTCGCTCGGATATATTCGATATTGATAAGCCAGCCGCAGATGGCAATAACCGAGATGATCCAAATGACAAGCAGGATGATCTTGCCGTTATTGTCGATATCGAGAACCGTCGACAGGACAAAGAGCAGGACCTGAACGCCCACCACGGCGGCAAAACCGCCCTTGATGTAGTACGGGTAGCGATGTTCAAAGGCGACCGCATGATCGAGCAGTTCGCGACGGTACGAATCGGAATCGAGCATGACGCGCATGGCCGTGCGCAGCGAGTAGCGCTGGCGCGGCAGGTCGTTGGACTCGCAAATCATCATACCGGTCGTGGAGAGCTGTTTATCAAAGAGCAGGTTAAGGTTGAGCAGCAGCGGACGCAGCTGCAGGCCGATAAAGAGCGCCACGATCAAGAACACGCCCAGAATGCACAGGTTAAACAGGTAGTTGAACGAATACATGCCGCCGACCGTCTCGCGCAGCAGATTGATGCCGTAGGTAAAGGGCAGCAGCGGGTGCAGCCACTGGAAGAAGCCTGGCATCATCTCGATGGGGTACATGCCCGACGAACCCGGGATCTGCACGATAACCAGAATGACGCCGATAGCCTTGCCGATATGCTTAAACGTGGTGGACAGCGCATAGATGATATTGACGTAGGTGAACGAGATGGCGATGCCGCCCAGCACGAACAGCAGCGGGCTGACGCACTGCACGCCGATCACCAGATCGCCTACCGTAACGATGATGGCCTGCAACGCGCCCAGGATCACCAGGAGCAACCAGCGGCCAAAGTAGCCCTGACGCGCGGTAAAGCTGCCGATGCCTTCGCGGTCGACCTCGAGCTTGTAGATGGCGATAAGCACGTAGCCGCCCACCCACAGCGCCAGATTGGTATAGAACGGGGCAATGCCCGAACCAAAGCTCTTGACCGGGTAAATTGACTTTGAGGTCAGCTCGACCGGAGATGCCATGAAGTCTGCAACATCATCGACGTCGACGCCCATCAGGCCGGCCAGCTCGCCCATGGACTCGGAGGTCTGTAGCGCCGCGATGTCGTTGGCGGCGGTTGCGAGCTTGTCCTGGACCTTGGCAAGCGAGGCATCGGTCTGGGACAGCGTGGTCTTGGCCTGACCGAGCGTGGCGTTGAGTTGCGAAAGTGTACCGCGCGCACTTGCAATAGTAGGCGTGAGGCCAGACACGATTCCCGTCAGATCACCCGAGACGGCGGCAAACGAATCAAGTGCGCTCGAGACCTTCGGCAGCGCGTTTTGACCCAGGTCCGTCTGAGCCTGGCCAAGGTTGGTCGCACCGGTCTGAATTGCATTATTGATAGCGTCGCTGGCACCCGAGACAGCCGCAGCGTCATTCGCCATGGCGCTCGACTGCGCAGACAGACCGTCCTTGATGCTCTGAAGCTTTTCATTCTGCTCGCGGAGCAAATCGATGATCGATACAATGCGCGCGTCAATTTCCTTGGAACCTGTCGACGTGTCATTGACGAGAATTTCCAAGTGCCCGATAACGGCCTTATTGTGGTCGATCGTCGCTTGGAGAGACTCAAGCGAGTTGTCGATACGGGTAGTCGTAGATGCGACCGTGCCCGTCAGCTTGCCAATCGCAGCGTTTGCGGAGGCTGACGTCTTGGTGAGCGCAAGGCTGCCTTCCGAGAGCGCCTTGGAGAGCGAGGCGACAGAGTTGCCCGCCGTGGCGCGAGCCTCGCCCAGCAGGTCATTGCCCTGGGAGATCGCCTGCGTCAGCGACGGCGCCTGACCCTGCAGACCGGCAAGTGCCGCATCTGCCGAGGCAATGGAACCACTCGTCTTATCGATGGCGGCATTCATGTCGCCAATCGAATCACGCACTTCGCCCAACGTATCGGAAGCCTCTGATACCGAACCGGCCAACGAATCCTGAGTCTGGGTTGCCTTGTCCTTTAAATCGACTCCGGCATCCTTGGCAATACTGGCAACGGTCTCGCCCACCGTGGAGACAAATTCCGAGTTGATCTGCTCCTCGATGGTGTTTGCACCGGTGTCGGTAACCTTGGGCGCAATAGCGCTCTTCTTCTCATTGACGTAGTACGTAAGCTTGGGCTGATGGTAGTTGCCGTCGAGCATCGAAACCAGGTTATCCGAGAAGTTCTTGGGGACTACGATGGCCGCATAGTACTCACCGCTCTCGACGCCCTCTTTGGCATCGGCCGCCGAGTCGACGAAGGTCCAGCCCAGCTGATCGTTTTCCTTGAGCTGATCGACAACCTGGTCGCCCGCATTGAGCTCGCCCACCAGGTCGTTCTGAGTGCCCTGATCATTGTTGGCGATGGCAATCTTGATGCCTTGGGTGTTTCCATACGGATCCCAGTTTGCCACGATGTTGTACCAGGCATACAGCGAGGGAATAACACACACGCCAAGGGTAACCACCAAGGCGACGGGGTTCACGAGCAATCGCTTGATGTCACGCTTAAAGATCGCAAAGGATACCTTTGCGTTGGATAGTTTGCTGCCGAGACTCACGCTTGGACCATCCATCCTGTCGTTGAATCGAATCGTACTATCGACAACCATTGTAGTAGGCGCTTTAACGTCTCAAAGCACAATGGTGTTGAGTTTTGCGGGTAGCAATATACTACGAAGATGAGTTAACGTACAGTTGTACAGTATCCTAAATTTCAGCAGGTCACAAAACCACAACCCGCACAAATTAGCAATTCAAATAGTCATCGGGGACGTTCTTAAACGACTAGTCAAACAAAAACGTCCCCAATGACCGCTTTTTCCTCCGTCCCCAAGGGATCATTATTGGACCGCCGATGTTTTGGTAATGCCAGCGAGCGAGCACCAGAGCGAACAAATTGGCATGAAAAGAGGACGGCATAGACCTTCTGGTCATGTCGTCCTCTTTGAATGACAAGTTGTCGCTCTGGCGCCCGCGCAGCGTCGACTGGTCCGCCGTTCGTTAGAACGGCGGAACTGAGGGCAGCGTCGGCCGGTTACGCGGTTTGGAAAAACCGCTTAACTAAAGTAGTTCGCAAACAGCCGCCGCGAAGGCAACGGGGTCCTCGGGGAGGATGCCCTCGACCAGCAGGGCCTGATCGTAGAGCAAGCCGGAGTACTGCTTGATCTTGTCGGCGTCGCCTGCCTTCTGGGCAGCGACAAGCTTGTCAAAGACCGGGTGCTTGGCGTTGAGCTCGAGCACGCGCTGGCTCTTGGGCATGCCGTCGGGCGCGCCCTCGGGTCCCTTCTGGAGTACCTTCTCCATCTCAAGCGAAAGCGGACCCTCGGTGGTGATGCAAGCGGGGGCATCGGTCAGGCGCGCGGAGACGGCAACTTTCTCGACCTTGTCACCGAGTGCCTCCTTCATAGCGCTAAAGAGGTCCTCGTTTTCCTTGGTGGCGTCCTCGGCCTCCTTCTTCTCATCCTCGGTCGCTAGGTCAAGATCACCGGTCGCGACGTTCTTGAGCTCCAGGTGACGATCCTCAACCTCGGGCTCGGCACCATCGGCCACGGCCTTCTCGGCAGCCTCGCGGGCAGCATCGTCCTCGTAGATCTTGGGCATATCGGCGGCAACGTACTCACGCATAGCCTGGAAGGTGAACTCATCCACGTCCTGCGTCAGCAGCAGCACGTCATAGCCGCGGTCGAGCACGCCCTTTACCACGGGCATCTTGGCCAAGCGCTCACGCGAGTCGCCGGCAGCGTAGTAGATGGCCTTCTGATCCTCGGGCATGCCCTTGGCATACTCGGCCAGGGTAATCATCTTCTGCTCCTTGGCAGACCAGAACAGCAGCAAGTCGGCGAGCTCGTCGGCCTTCATGCCGTAGCTCGAGTAGATACCGTACTTAAGGCCGCGGCCAAAGTTCTCAAAGAACTTCTCGTAGGCCTCGCGGTCGTTGTCACGCATGTCCTCAAGGTCGGCGGTGATCTTTTTCTCGACACGCTTGGCAATGGCCTTGAGCTGACGGTTCTGCTGCAGCGTCTCACGCGAAATATTGAGCGTCACGTCGGCAGAGTCCACGACACCGCGCACAAAGTTGTAGTAGTCGGGCAGCAGGTCGTCGCACTTCTCCATAATCAGCACGTTGGAGCTATAGAGCGCCAGGCCCTTCTCGTAGTCCTTGCTGTACAGATCGAACGGGGCGCGACCCGGCACAAACAGCAGTGCATCGTACTCGAGCGTACCCTCGGCATGGAAGCTGATGGTGCGCGCGGGATCGTCAAAGTCATGGAACGTGGACTTGTAGAACTCGTTGTAATCCTTCTGCTCAACGTCGGAGCTTCGCTTTTTCCAGATCGGCGTCATGGAGTTGACAGTCTCAAGCTCCTGGTAGTCCTCGTACTCGGGCTTGTAATCCTCCGGCGCATCCTCGGGCTTGGGCTTTTGACGGCTCTTGGACACCATCATCTGAATCGGGTAGCGCACATAGTTGCTGTACTGCTGAATCAGGCTCTTGAGGCCCCACTCGGTCAGGAAGCGATCGTAGGTCTCGGCCTCGCCGTCGGCATCGAGCTTCTCGTTCTCGCGCAGCGTCAGGATGACATCGGTACCGTGCTCGGCGCGCTCGCCGTCCTCGATGGTGTAGCCCTCAAGACCGTCGGATTCCCACACATGGGCGACATCCTCGCCATAGGCGCGGCTGACGACCTTCACATGGCTGGCAACCATAAAGGCAGAGTAGAAGCCCACGCCAAACTGGCCGATGATGTCGACATCGGAGCCCTGCTGCTCGGCGTTCTCGGTCTTAAACTCCTCGGAGCCGGAATGGGCGATGGTGCCCAGATTGCGCTCGAGCTCCTCGGCGGTCATGCCAATGCCGTTATCCGAGATAGTAATGGTGCGGGCGTCTTTATCAAAGGAGACGCGAATAGCTAGGTCGCCCTGGTCGATCTTGACGCTCGGGTCCTGCAGGCTCTTAAAGTTGAGCTTGTCGACGGCGTCGCTCGCATTGGAGATAAGCTCGCGCAGGAAGATTTCCTTATTGGTGTAGATGGAGTTGATCATGAGGTCGAGCAGTTTTTTGCTCTCGGTCTTAAATTGACGCATGTGCAGTCCTTTCGCGCTACCCCCGTCCGCAAAAACGGCCCGGTTGCCCGAGCCGCATCGCAGACCTGCTATGTTCAGACTTAGATTTTATAACCCATTAACGCGCATATATACATACGGAATCGAAAAACTGTATGTCCAAGCGCTCCAATGCGTCAATTGCCAAGGAGTGTCCCCAACTGCCGGCAGAAAAGGAACGTCCCTATCTGCCATCTACGCGCTTGGCCATCCAGACATGGGGTTGGCCCTCGTCTTCGTAATCTACCGGGGCAATCTGCGTGTAGCCCGCCTTGGCATAGAGCGGCAGCACGTATTCCTGAGCATGCAGCTTAATGAGCTTGGCGCCGGCATCACGCGCGCACGTATCACTGGCCTCGACAATCTTGCTCGCCAAACCGCGACGGCGCATGCTCGGCAGCACGGCCACGCGCCCCATAATGTAGGTCTCCCCCGCCGCGACACCTTCGTCCAAGTCGCACGCCGGCGACACCGGAGCCTCTGCGTCAGCCGCGTGCTCAAGCTCTTCGGGAAACACGCGCGAGCAACCGGCAAGCTCGTCGTCTACATAGAGCGTCACATGAATGCAGTTCGGATCCTCGTCGATAGCGTCGAACTCATTCTCGTAGCCCTGCTCGTCCATAAAAACGACGCGGCGCACCAACGCCGCGTCATCAAAACATCCCGTCTTAAGTTGAATATCCATGGCTGCCCCTTCATTCAATGCGAACGTTAGGGACAGATTTTAGCGAAAATGAGCTCCGCGCACGCTAAACTTCGCGCGAGCCTTCGCCAGGCAATCGTAATGACCCACGTTATGGGCATCGCTCGCGATGAAGCTGTACAGGTTCTGATCGAACAGGCGCTGTGCCGGCTTTTTCTCGCGACCAAAGCGACCGCCGGCAATAAAGTCCGCCGAAGCCTGCAGCTTGCAGCCCATATCGACCAGACGCTCCGCCACGCTTACATCCTTTTGAACCGCACGATAGCGCTCAGGATGAGCGATGATCACCTGGTAGCCACGGCACTGCAAATCGTAAATCGTGTTCTCGTACTCTCTAAACGCATACGCATCGGCATGCGTCGAAAGCTCGAGCAGAAACTCGTTGGTCCCATCGAAATGCAAGTGCTCCGCGGCATCGATACCAAGCTCAACGAGCTTTCGATGGTTGACCTCGAAGCCCATCTGGAGCGGAAAACCGTCAGCGTTATCACGCAGCAGCTCAAAGGCATCCCACATCTTGTCGTAATCAAAATAGGGATCACGGCAGTGAGGAGTGCAAACGATTCTGGTTACACCGGCCCGCTTGGCAGCCTCGAGCATCGCCAAGCTCTCATCGAGATCGGCGGCGCCGTCGTCTACACCCGGCAAGATATGGCAATGAATGTCACGCATAGGTCAGCCTTAATCAACTAAACGTTTGCTCGGTTGGTGAAGATGCCCTTTTTGGAAGTCCCCTGATCGTCGGAGCCCTTCTTCACCTTCTTACCGTCCTTGGTGTAGTAGGAGTAGTAGTACTCGCTGGTCTCGGTCTCGCAGTAGTTCATAACGGTACCGATGAGCTTGACCTTTTCGGACTTCTTAAGCTGGCCGATAGCGTTGAGTGCCTCCTCGCGCTTGGTGAAGTCCTCGCGCACCACGAACAGCGCACCGTCGGTCAGACTTGCGATCTCGGCAGCATCGATGAAGGTGCCGACCGGGGGAGCATCAAAGATGACGTACTGGAACTTGGCGGACAGTGCCTTTACCAGCTTGGCAAAGCGGTGAGAGACGATGATGTCGGCAGGATTGGGAATATGCGGCTCGGCATAGAGGAAGTAGAAGTTCTTCTGACCCGTCTCGACAATCGCCTGGTCAATAGAAACCTGCTCGGAAAGGACTGCATAGAGTCCGCCGCGGGAGCGGACGCCGAGCATATCGGAAAGGGACCTGCGGCGCATATCGGCCTCGACCAGGAGCACGGACTTGCCGCTCGTGGCGATAGCCTGGGCAAGGTTGATGGAAACCGTAGACTTGCCCTCGTTGGGAATCGAGGACGTGACGGTAATGGTGCGAATGGGGTCGTCCACGCTCGCAAAGCGGATGTTGGCCAGAAGGGTCTTGGCGGCATTCTGTACAACGAGCTTATCGGTGTTCTTTGCCTTAGCCATGCCTATTTACCACCTTTCATAGCCGGAATTCGGCCAACAACGGGAATGCCCAGGAGCTCTTCTGCCTCTTCGGCACCGCGGATGCGGGTGTTGAGCATGTCTGCCAAAACGACATAGGCAACTGCGATAAAGATGCCCGCGAGGAACGCGACAGCAACGTACAGCATACGCTTGGGGCCGCTGGGGACTTCGGGAGTCTTAGCCTCGTCGATAACGTTGATGCTCTGGGCAGCGCCGACGTTCTGAGCGACCGTACTCACCGAGCTGGCCATGGCCTTTGCGACCTTAGCCGTCTCCTTGGCATCGGTGCCGGTAACCGAAAGCGTAATGACACGCGTGGTGGTCTCGGAGGAAACAGACACCTTGTAGTCATCCAGGTCAGCAAGGCCCAGCTCATTGGCAGCACCGCTCTTAACGCTATCGCTATCCAGCAGCGTGGCGATATCGTTGGAAAGCATCTGGCTCGCCGAGAGATCGTTGTAGCTCATCTGACCGCTATCGTCGGTTTTGGCGAGAATGTACATGCTCGTCGTCGCGGTGTAGGTGTTGTCCATCGCAACGAAGGACACGATGCCCATGGCGATCGCGCAGACCACCGGAAGGGTGATGACCAGCTTAAGGTGCTTCTTCAGCAGCTGGAACAGTTCGAGAAGGGTCATGCAGCTTGCCTTTCATTTCCCCAGTTCGGATTGACAAAACTGTCCGTATATTATCGCATCTTTTTACCGAGACCAAACTCTATACATAAGAAACAGGCTCTCCTGTAAAAATGTCGGAAGCAATCGTAAAATTGCACAACAACGCCGCACCCGAAAGTCAAATGCGGCGTCTGCATCAATATCTATGTTGTATCGCTATGCGAATGGCTCGTCCTGCCGTATGGGAAACGTCACCGTAATGGTGGTTCCCACGCCCAACTCGCTCGACAGATCGAGCGTGGCGTGATGATACAGGGCCGCATGCTTGACAATTGCAAGCCCCAGACCGGTTCCGCCGCGCGCCTTGGACCTACTCTTGTCCACGCGATAGAACCGCTCAAATACCTTGCCCTGTTCTTCAGGCGCGATACCGATTCCCGTGTCGGCGACCGCAAGGAACGGATGGCCTTCGTCGTTGGTGCCGCACTGCAGCGTAACCGCACCGCCGGGTCGATTGTAGCGGATGGCGTTGCTCGCCAGATTATAGATGAGCTCGTCAATCAAGCGCGACACGCCTTCGATGACCACAGGCTTGGTCTCATGACTTATCGTCACATTCGCCTGACGGGCGACCTGTTCAAGACGCTGCTCAACCGCGTAGATGGCACGCGAGAGCTCAATAGGCTCCGTGGAACCAATGGGCACCGCCTCGCCCTCAGTTGCACGCTCGGCCTCGTCCAAGTTAGACAGCGTAAGGATATCGTTGACAAGCGCTGCCAAGCGGCCCGCCTCACGATAGATGCGACCGCCAAAGTTGCGCAGGTCGCCCTCGCCCTCGACCATGCCGTTTGCGATGAGCTCGGCATAGCCCGAAATCGCCGTAAGCGGCGTCTTGAGCTCATGGGTGATATTCGCCGTGAACTCGCGGCGCATACGGTCGTTGTCCGCCAGCACCGCCATTTGGCGCTTGAGCTCCTGGCGCTGCGACTCAATACGCTCAAGCATGGGGACCATCTCGGCATAGGCGTGCTCATAGCTACGGCGTGGGTGGTCCAAATCCACCTCTTGCAACGGCGCGATGATGGCACGGGACTCGCGGCGCGCCATAAAAAACGAGAGTATCGCACCCGCTGCCGCGATAAGCAGCATCGGCGCCACCATCGACAGCAAAATCGCCGCAACGCCAGGCTGGGCCTGCGCCAAGCGGACAACCTGGCCGTTATCAAGGGCGATGGCGCGATACAGCATAATCTCGTCGAGCGTAGAGCTTGCGCGCTCCGCGGAACCCGAACCATTCTCAAAGGCCTCGATGACCTCGGGGCGATCGCCGTGGTTGGGCAGTGTGGAAGGCGACGCCTCGTTGTCGTAGGCAACCGATCCATCCTTGTTAATCAGCGTGATGCGCAAGTCCTCACGATCGAGGCTACGCAAGAACGGGATGGGCTCCTGCTGCTCGTCGAGGGCGGCAGCAATGAGCTCGGTTTCCTGCGCCAGATTGGCACTCGCGGCATCCGCCAAGGTGTTTTGCACAAAGAACGCACCCAACACCGTAAACGCCACGATAACCGCCATGGCACAGACAAAGATCGTCACAAAAACGCGGTGGGACAGCGTATGTTTTCCCTGGGGGGCGAAGACCACGGGTTACTCCTCCGATGCGGTGGCCGCGGTGTCGTCACCTTCGGCACCATCACCGGCAGAAGGCTCGGCCAAGCGGTAGCCCACGCCGCGCACGGTCTCGATGGCGCTGGCATGCTCGCCCAGTTTTTGGCGAAGCGTCTGCACGTGAACGTCAACGGTGCGCGAACCGCCGTCGAAGTCCCAGCCCCACACGCTCTGCAGCAACGACTCGCGGGTAAAGACCACGCCGGGCTTGCGCATGAGGTACTCGAGCAGGTCGAACTCGCGCAGGGTGAGCTTAAGCGGCTCGCCGGCAACGGTCGCCTCGCGATGGCTGGGCGAGAGCACGATGTCGCCCACGCTGAGCACATCGCTCGCCTGCTTGAGCATGCCGCCGCGACGCAGCAGTGCGCGGCAGCGGCTGGCGAGCTCCATGAGCGAGAAGGGTTTAGTCAGGTAATCGTCGGCACCGCCATCGAGCGCCATCACCTTGTCGAGCTCGGTGTCCTTGGCGGTAAGCATCATGATGGGCACCGTCGCTGTCAGGCGGTCGGCGCGCAGGCGGCGCATAATCGCCAAACCATCGGTATCGGGCAGCATGATGTCGAGCAGGACGGCATCGGGTACCCGTCGCGCCACGGCGGCCTTAAACTCGCCGTCGCACGAAAAGCCCTCGGCCTCGATTCCCTGCTTGCGCAGCGCATAGACCGTCAAATCCCTGATGTTGTCATCGTCCTCGACGTAATAGATCATGTTGAACCCCTTTGCGGCCGGCATGACCGCATCTTAACCCTAAAGGTACCTTTACTAGATGGTATCAGC
Organism: uncultured Collinsella sp.; assembly: GCA_902496455.1. Lineage (GTDB taxonomy): Bacteria > Actinomycetota > Coriobacteriia > Coriobacteriales > Coriobacteriaceae > Collinsella. The sequence continues at coordinate 63,603 of CABVAY010000003.1, read as the reverse complement.
CAAAACGTCCCGTCAAATAATCCGCCGTACGCGGGTCAGTAGGATTTTTGAAAAGCTGAGCGGTGGGCGCGTGCTCCACCAACTCACCCAGCAAAAAGAACGCGACCGAGTCGGAGATACGCGCCGCCTGCTGCATATTGTGCGTAACGACCACGAGCGTGCAGGTCTCTTTGAGCTCGCAGGCCAGCTGCTCCACCACGAGCGTCGACACGGGGTCGAGCGCCGAGGTCGGCTCGTCCATCAGCAGTATGTCGGGCTGCACGGCCAGTGCACGGGCGATGCACAGACGCTGCTGCTGGCCGCCCGAAAGACCCAGACCCGACTCTTTGAGCTTGTCCTTGACCTCGTCCCACAGGGCGGCGCGTCGCAGGGAGTCTTCGACCAGCTCGTCGAGCACGACGCGGTCGCGCACTCCCATGCCGCGAGGACCGTAGGCGACGTTGTCGTAGATGCTCATGGGAAACGGGTTGGGGCGCTGGAACACCATGCCCACGCGCTGGCGCAAGCGGCAGATGTCGTAGTCGCCCAGGATATCTTGACCATCGAGCGCAATCTTGCCCTCGATGCGGCAATCCTTGATGCCGTCGTTCATGCGGTTAAAGCAGCGCAGCAACGTGGACTTTCCGCAGCCCGAAGGCCCGATGAACGAGGTGATCTGCTTGTCGCGGATCTTGATATTCACGTCCTTGAGCGCATGGTGGTCGCCATAGAACAGGTCGAGGCCCTCGACATCGATACGCGTCGGCGAGGCGGCAAGATCCTCTGCCGTGGGGCGAGTCGCATCCCCAACCTCGCGCTCGCGCGCGGCCTCGGCCTGCGCTTTCATGAGTTCCTCAAGCTCCGTGGGCTCCACAGCCGCAGCAGCCGTCATACCGCATACCTCCACATCGATATCAATTCAGCAGTATCGATAGTAGGAATCGCGGCTCATATGCACGTGAGCGCATTGTCAAGTGTTTGTAAGGGCACACTGGCTATGCGGCGGGCAGCTCGATGGTGAATATCGTGTGTTCGGGCGTCGATTCACATGCAACGGTACCGCCGTGCGCGCATACGATCTCCTTGGCGATGGCAAGCCCCAGTCCAGCGCCGCCGCGATTGGTCGCACGCGCCGCATCCAGGCGATAGAACTTCTCAAAGATCACCTTGAGCTTTGCCTCAGGGATGGGATCGCCCTGATTGATAAAGCGCACGCGCACGCCACCGCCGTCCCGGCGTCTGGCCTCGATCGTGATGGTCGAGCCCTCATAGCTATAGGCAATAGCGTTTTTCATGATGTTGTTGAACACGCGAGCCATTTTGTCGCCATCCACGAGCACCGTCAGGTCCTCGCGAATATCAACTTGGACTTCCTTATGCTGCTCGTTGAGGATGGGATAGAACTCGTCAGCCACCTGAGCCAGCAGCAACCCCAGATCAACATAGCCGCGCGTGAGCACGATATCGTGGAAGTCAAAGCGCGTGATATCGAAGAACTCTTCGATGAGCGTATCGAGCCGGTGCGCCTTGTCGAGCGCCACGCCCGTAAAGTGCGCACGTTGCTCAACCGGCAGCTCGGGAGCCTCTTGCAGCAGCGAAAGATAGCCCACCACACTGGCAAGCGGGGTGCGTAGGTCATGTGCCAAGTACGTGACCAGATCGTCCTTGCGATGCGACTCGTCACGCAGAGCTTGCTGCACCTTGCGCTCACGGTCACGCACGCGGTTAAGGGCGCCCTCGACCTCCAAGAAGTCGCCGTCGATGTTGTCCCAGGTGTCGGGGTGATCGATCAGGCGATCTTGAATACGAGTGGCCAGCACACAATCGGCATGCTGCTCGCCCTGTTCGTAGCCCTGGTAGTACAGGGCGCGGCCGCACAAGAACAGCACGCACGCGGCAAGCGCCAGCACAAAGCCAAGCATGTTGAATACAAAGCCGGCATCGAACAGCACCGGCCCTTCGATGCCGCCGAGCGCCATGGCGCCAATCGCCAACGTCATGGCCCACGCGGCGCCGCCAATCACCACGCAGCGGCGCACGATCTCAAATCGATCGATCAGCAAAAAGCCAACAAGCAGCACCGCCAAGATTCCGACGATGTTGTCGATGCCAATCAGCAGCAGGCTCAGCAAAAAGAGCAGCACCGTTGCAAGCGCACGGTTGTCGACGACCGACCTCACGTAATCAAAGAGCCGATCGGGTACCTCGAATGCCTGCCTATCGTCTTTTGTCATATCCACTTCCCCACCATCAAAGGCGTTATTCGATTATGTAGCCGACGCCCCAGACGTTTTTGATAAAGCGCGGCTTTTGTGCGTCGTCGCCGGTCTTTTCGCGCAGGTGGCGAATGTGCACCATCACCGTATTGTTGGAGCCGGGCATAAAATCCTCGTTCCACACCGCACGGAACAGGTCCTCCACGGCCACCACGCTGCCGCGATGCTCGACCAGATACAGCAAGATTGAATACTCGGTGGGTGTGAGGCGTACCGGTGCACCGTCCACCGTCACGGAACGAGCGTCGCGGTTGATCTCCAAGCCGTCGAGCTGAATGGTCGGCGACTCGGCCGCCTGTGCACGGCTACCGTAACTGGTGTAGCGGCGAAGCTGAGCGTGCACGCGCGCGATGAGCTCCAGCGGGCGGAACGGCTTAACCACGTAATCGTCCGCGCCAAGCGAAAGGCCCTCGATCTTGTCTTGCTGGGCATCGCGCGCCGTCAGCATGATCACAGGATAGGTATGTCTGGAACGGATCGTACGCAGCAGCTCAAAGCCATCGATATCGGACAGCATGACATCCAGCAGCGCCAGATCGAACTCCTGCTCCAAGATTGCCTTGGCAGCATCGGCCCCGCTATAGGCAATCTGGACATCAAAGCCCTCTTTTGTAAGGTAGATACCAACCAAGTCGGCGATGGCCTTTTCGTCATCAACTACCAAAATGCGCTCGTTCATGCGTGCTCCTCTCGCGCTCCATTATGCCCGAGGGGGTGCCCGTCACACACAACAAGCGTGGGTGATTAAGTCGGCCTTAAGCACCCTTGTGCCCGTTCGGGCGCGGATGTGGGCCACGCACGCACGCGATGATCGCCGACGCCGGCAAACGATATACTCTTGTTCCAGAAGAGACCATCCCGTCGAAAGCGAAATCCGTGAAGTCCCTCACCTCTTTTGCAAAGCGCTTAGCCCAGCTTGCCGCCGGCTTTGTCTGCGCTATCGCCCTTGCCGCTGGCGTGCCCACCGTCGCCGGCGCCCAAGTGCTTACGACCGACAATGTTTGCGGCAAAACCGCCGATGCGCGCGGCATCGCGGCCGAAAACCTGCCCGATATCGATGCGACCAATGCCCTCGTCATGGGCAAAGACGGCACCGTCTACTATGGGCGCGGCGCCGATGAGCAGGTCAAAATCGCCTCGATCACCAAGGTCATGACCGCAATCCTAACCGTCGAGAATTGCAAGATGGACGAGAAGGTCACGGTGAGCAACGCCGCAGCCACCGTGGGTAATTCGACCGCCGGCTTGCTCGAAGGCGACGAGCTTACCGTGGAGCAGGCACTGCGCGGCCTGATGATTCCCTCGGGCAACGACGCCGCCATCGTGCTCGCCGAATATGTGGGCAAGAAAATCGACCCTAAGACCAAAGACGCCGAGGCCACATTTGTGAAGGCCATGAACGAGCGCGCTAAGAAGCTCGGCTGCACCGGTACGCTTTTTGAAAACCCGCATGGTCTGGACTTTGATGAGTGGGCTGGCGATATGCACTCAACCGCACACGACGTAGCGCTGATGATGCAGGAGGCCATGAAAAACGACACGATCCGCGAGGTCGTAGCGAGCGAGGATTCCTGGATCGAAGTCACGGGCGCCGACGGCACCGACCATTCGCATTCCATGGACACGCATAACTATTTGCTGGGCCAAGATGGCAACATCGGTGGCAAGACCGGCACCACCGACGACGCGGGCTATTGCTTTACGAGCGCCTACAACCGCGACGGCGACGAGATCTACACCGTTATTTTGAACTCCACCACCACCGATCAGCGCTTTACCGATACCGCCACCCTTGCCAACTGGTACTACGGCCACAAGGTGACGGTCGCAATCGCCAGCACGCAGGAAAAGACCGCCAACGGCAACCCGCTTATGGCGCGCATTGGCCAAACCGACTGGACGGATAAGACAATCGACGCCACACTCGCCGATCCTACGGCGCAAGCGACCGTGTTTTCCCTTGCCGGCGAGGTGACCGAAAAGGTTAGCTACGACGATCTTTCGGGCACGGTGCATGTGGGCGACAAGGTGGGCAGCGTTACTCTCAAGCAGGACGGCACCAAAATCGCCGTTATGGACCTGGTTGCCGACGAGGAAGGCGCAGGACCGAATCCCATTGAATGGATACTCGTGAAGCTCGATCGCTTGGGCCGCCGCATCGACAACCGCCCGCTTGCGGCAGAGAGCGAGACCGTCGCCAAGGCTCCTGAGATGTAAGATCGAAGAACAATACACTCGCTGAAAGGAGGCGTCCAACGGGGCGCCTCATTTTTTGAGGGTTCGAATCCCCAGCGCCCTTTCTCGATAATAAAAAAGGGCCCCCGATGGGACCCTTCTTTAAAGTTAAACTGGCGGAGAGCTGGGGATTCGAACCCCAGATGCCCTTTTGGGGCATACTCGCTTAGCAGGCGAGCACCTTCGGCCTCTCGGTCAGCTCTCCGTAACAGCCGTTCTATAGTAACCAAACAGCCGAAGTTGGGCAAGGGGAATTTTGAGGCGTTTCCTCTTTTACCTCTCTTTTACCAGTAAACGTCTCAGTCAATCATCTCAACCTGTAACATCTGCAGGCCGTAATCCCCTCCAGATGTTACAGGTTGAGACAAAGATACAAGGACGGCCCCAGCGACAGCGCGGACAGCCCATTCTTTATTAGTCCTCTCGAACGGTCTCCAACAGATAATCGCGCATGTACGGAATTGCAAACGAAACACAGCCATAGCCCGCGGGCTCAATCAACCCCGCATCGATCAGACGCTTGCGATATGACCCAACTTTGTTCGCCGACAAACCCATCTTCTTGGCGATATCGCCGTTGGCGATATCGACGCCCTCGCATTGAGCCATCGCCGCGAGATACTGAAACTGCCGTTCCGACACCCTGCGCAGCGCTGGGGCAATCACCATAGCATTAAAGCTATCAAGAGCCGCCTGGATACCCTTACGAGCCGCCTCTTCGCTCACGCTCTCCGCCCCACTGCGCGCAGCAACCTGCCAAGCGTAATATCCGACCAGCTGGACCATAAAGGGATAGCCTGCCGAAGCTTTTGTTAATAGCTCAGCGGCACCTTTGTCGAGCTCCTTGCCCGCTCGTCTCATCGTATCCTCAAACGATCCGCCAACTTCAAAATCGGAAAGCCGAGTAAGTTCAACATGTTTGGCTCGCTGAAGGAACGTCAACGTATCATCCACCACCACGCCATCTACCGATGTCGGCAGCCCGGCGAAAGCGAAAGCGACATTCGCTCCTTGGCGGATCAAGAGCTGCATCTCATTGCCTAGCTCGCGCATTTCCTCAGTTGAGGCATCCTGGATCTCGTCGAGCGTAATGAGCAGACCACCGCGCTTCGCAGCATCGTACATCGCCTCGCCCAGATGAGAGGCCGACTTCGACATCTCCATGGAGCCAAGGCTGACCCCTAAAATCGATGGGGAAATCGAGATTGATTCAAGACGAACGTTTCGCTGCAGAGCCTCGAGGATTCTATTGCAAAAACCAGCATTGGAGGCAACGTCAACGACCTCGAATCCTTTTTTGCGTGCAAGGTCACCCAATGCATTAAGGAGCACCGTTTTACCTGTGCCTCGGACGCCCGAGATGCGCATGAGTCGATCGGGGGCACCAGGACCATTCTCAAGAGCCTCGGCAAAGTCATCCAAAACAGTGTCCCGTCCGATAAGCTCAGGCGGATTCATGCCCGCCGTTGGCTTAAAGGGGTTAACAGCTTTCGTCATTCTGCCCTCCTCTGCTAGTTTTAACAACTTTAACAAAGTTTAGCAACTTTAGCAGAGTTTAACAGTTTTAGCAGGCTCGGCGGCTTTATGCCTTACCAATCCTGCCGGGTCCTCCCGCCCGCGCCGATACAAATAGCGCGGTGCGGCCCCTCTATATCGCCCCTACCCCAGCGAGCGGTTGAGGGAGCCGAGCTCGTCGTTGCCCATGGTGCGCCACATTTGGAAGATGCAACCGCGTGCCAGGAAAAAGAAGCCGTTGTCGACCAGTTGAACAGCGGCATCTGCCAGCTGATTCGTCACGGCGGACACTGGCGGCAGCTCGAGTCCAGCCTTGCGGATGGTCTCGACCGCTTCCTCGAACGTCGGAGGCTCGCTGACGCCCATCTCGTTCATAAGGCCCTGCATTTCTTCCAGCGCGCTACTGCCCGACTCCTCGCCGCGCGGCACCAGACGGTAACAAGCCAGCGCCAGGTCGAGCTGATCGCAATTCCAATAGGCAAACGCCAAGCGATAGAACAGGTAGCCGATTGCAGAACGATCGCTGGCAATACGTAGGCCGTGGCGCGCCACCTCGATAATCTCGTCAAAGCGCTCCAGACGCGCAAGCACGTTGATGAGCGCAAAGTGCGATTGCATGGACGAGCGCGCCAGATCGTAAAGATGGCGCACCTCGGACAGCGCTCGTTCAAAGTCCTCTTGCCCGGCGTAAAAGCTGCAGATCTCGTGCTGGGCAAAGTACAGCGCATCGGGCGCACGAAGGATTCGCACAGAGCGGTCTTCTTCCAACACCGGTAGCACCATGCGCACCAGCTGGTTATCGCAAAACTGCGTTTGAACCGGACCTGTCGCCAAAAGCTCGGCGACGGCGCACTTAGCCTCCAACTCCTCGACAAGACGAGAAAAGCCTTCAAAAGCACCTGTACGGTCGACTTTTGCCTGCTCGCGCAATTCAACAACACGGGCCACGTATGGGTCGTCGTCCTCTTCCATGACCTCCAACTCGTCAGCCGTATCGGCAAGCAGCAGATCGCGCAGCGTCGGCGGCAGCGTGCGATGGTCATCACGCGGACGAGTATGAACCTCCACAGGCTCAATCGTCTCCGGAGCGGTTGACTCATACGCCTCAAGTACACGCTTGCACGACATATCGTCCATGTCCATGCTCTCAAGATCCTTGGCGACAGGCACGCAATCGGCCAGATAGGCCGCACGCCCAAAGAAATACGTTGCAACAACGCGCTCGCCCTGCTCACTGTCGGGAGCAGCAATCTGCACATAGCAGCGCGTGATGCAGGTGCCCGCGGCAAAACACGCTGCCGCAAGCGTGAGTGCCACGCGCGCATCGTGCTCCGCGGCCCAGATCGCGCGCGTGTCCTCGTCCAGCTCGCGCCAGGCGTCATCCTGAGCGTCGTATTCACGTTGCGGCATGGCATCAACGACAGACTGCCCAAACCGAACGAGCATAATCCCCTCGGCAACGTTTACTCGATAGGTATAGTCGAGCCGCGTGACCACGTTGAGCACCTCAACGATTCGCGCAAAACGGGTGCGCACGTCCCACTCGCCGCCCGGCTGGCACGAAACCGTTCCCGGCTTGCCCCACGGGTTATCGCTCGAGGCCGTATCGAGCAGTCGGGGAACATCGTTGGTCGTCTTGGCGATATGCCACGCATCAAAGAGCGCGCAGCCCTCAAGACTCGGCGAGGATGCCGCAGGGACCAATCCGGCCCCGATGCGCTCAAGGATGCCGGAGAGGCGGTTGAGACGACACTCGATGGCAAGCAGCATGTCAATCTCGTCCTGATCCAGCAGGCTACGATCAAAATTGAGATAGAAAAGCTTTGAGCGATCAATGCGAGCCAGGCTCATTTCGGACTTGGCGGCAATGGTGCGCAGACGGGGCAAGTCGACCTCGCTCATAAGGGCGGCGGCATAACGCTCGATACCACTCGGATTCTCGGCATGGTCAACGCGGTAAAGCAGCGTCTCGATAGCGTCGGGGAGTGGTGACGTGTTAAAGCCCAAAAACACCTCGACCGGCTCGGGTAACTTTACGAGCTTGATCTTGTCGACAACGTGTTGCATGTCCGCATCGAGACTGTCGACGCCCGCCGTGTTCGCAATAGCGCTTTCGGAGTTGGCAAATATCACGTAGCGCAGGAACATCGATGCCATGAACTCGCCGTAAGGAAGGGAGCGGGCCGAATTCCATGTCTCGTAGTCGGACTGCTCGCGCATGGGGCCTTCGGGAGAGCCGGCAGTTTGCGCACACACGCGCATTGCGCCGTTGGCTTCCCTTACCATAATCTCACCAATACTGGAATCCGACTCGTCAAGGACCAGTTCCATGTCGGGATCGTTGGGCAGCGGAGCCTCGCTGACGGGGCGGTCCACCTTGTACACCTCACCCGAAACGCTTACGTAGCCCAAAAGCGACACATGACTTTTGCCAACGAATTCGACGACATAACAAGATTCAAGCTGATCCTCGCCAAAGAGTTTCCAGACCACGCCATATGAGCGTCCCGCAGGCTGCTCGGGCATCGCCGGAAAGCGCTTCTTGGGATCGAGAAACCTGAGCTTGTATGTCGGACGCTCTGCCACGAAGTATCACCCTGATCGGTCGCTTGAAGAAGGAGTGGTCGCGAATAAGTCGCGACATCTACTCGGAATCTTACACGAGTCGACAGGAAATCGTCCCTTTGGACGAAAGCACTCAAGCCGGCGCAAAAGAAAACCCCCGTTGCCGGGAGCTTTAATCTCAAATGGTGCGGCGTATAGGATTCGAACCTATGACGTTCTGATTCGTAGTCAGACCCTCTATCCAGCTGAGGTAACGCCGCGACTTGTTGATTATTATGCATATCGACTGAATAAAGGTCAAGCATTTTTCGAAAAAAGTTATCAAATTTGATTTTTACTCATTTTGACCACCTGATGCGATCTTCGACGCATCGCGATATAAGAAAAGCCCCCGTTGCCGGGAGCTTTAAAATCAATTGGTGCGGCGTATAGGATTCGAACCTATGACGTTCTGATTCGTAGTCAGACCCTCTATCCAGCTGAGGTAACGCCGCAGCGCACGGATTATTATGCACGTGACCCCTCGATGGGTCAAGCGACAATTTGGAAAAATTTTACGAAGTGATGATTAAGACGCTCGCGTCTCGACCGAGGTTCGAATCCAGGCAGTGTTGCCATAAAAGAAAAGCCCCCGTTGCCGGAGGCTTCAAGTTCAATTGGTGCGGCGTATAGGATTCCGCGTATCCGCTTCGCGGATCCGCACCGGCTTCGCCCGTCTGCCGGCGTGCTCGCCCGCGGGCTAAAAACGCTCCGCGTTTTCTTTACGCCCGCGCCTCGACCGAGATTCGAATCCATGGGATACCGCCATAAAAGAAAAGCCCCCGTTGCCGGAGGCTTCAAGTTCAATTGGTGCGGCGTATAGGATTCGAACCTATGACGTTCTGATTCGTAGTCAGACCCTCTATCCAGCTGAGGTAACGCCGCAGCGCAAGACATATAAAACCACTTTAGCTTATTGGAGTCAAGCACAATCTCAAACTTTTTTGTGAAACGCAGTTTTGTCATGCTGCTCCGCACATACCGACGTTCCCCGTACGATCGATTGGCTTTTCGATCACGTCAAACTTAGCATCAAGTTCCCTCAGGAGCGATCTCACCCGCTGGGCACAGTCATAATCGGCAAACGAGATGCTCAGCATGCGCGCGACCTGGTTGGAAGTCCCAACTCCATAGAAGTGCTCCAGCGCCACAAGCCCCTCGTGCGTCACAAAGGTCTCGACCACATGCGGCGACTCCTCAAAGCACCATTGGGTCAACGGGCCCTCGCTCGCCTGCCGAACCACCAGGCCACCCATGCCAGACGGCTCACACGTTACAAGCAGGTACTCCCCGCCCTCGTCGCTCTCAAACAAAACCACCCGATCATCAAACAACTCCATCGCGTCCCCTTTCTCTCGCTCTTATTTAGCAAAAGCATAGCAGGTAGATGGCTGTATACAGAACAGTTGTTCGTGTGTTTTCTATTGAGCTGTCCGCACGGCATGGTATGGACCTGCGCACGAAATAGGGCGCCCCCGAAGGAGCGCCCTTGCATATCCCCTATGCAGCCAACTTACGCGACCGGCTCGATCTTCTCGAGACCGCCCATGTAAGGACGCAGGACCTCGGGGATCGTGATGGTGCCGTCGGCGTTCTGGTAGTTCTCCAGAATGGCGGCCATGGTGCGGCCGGCCGGCAGGCCGGAACCGTTGAGAGTGTGCAGGTAGCGCGAACCCTTGAAGTTCTCGGGGTCGCGATACTTGATGTTGGCGCGGCGAGCCTGGAAGTCACCGCAGTTGGAGCAGGAGCTGATCTCCTTGTAGGCGTTGTAGCTCGGCAGCCAGACCTCGACGTCGTAGGTCTGACGGGCAGAGAAGCCCAAGTCGCCGGTGCACAGGCTAATCACGCGATACGGAAGGCCCAGCTGCTGCAGCAGGTACTCGGCCTCGGCGGTCATGCTCTCGAGCTCCTCGTCGGACTCCTCCGGCTTAGCGAACTTGACCATCTCGACCTTGTCGAACTCGTGCTGACGGATGATGCCGCGGGTGTCGCGACCGGCGGAACCGGCCTCCTCGCGGAAGCAGGGGGTGAAGGCGGTGTAGCGGCGCGGCAGGGTGTCGGCGTCGAGGATCTCGCCGGCGTGCAGGTTGGTGAGCACGACCTCGGCGGTGGGGATCAGGAAGTTGTCACCCGAGACGTGGTAGGCGTCGTCCTCGAACTTGGGCAGCTGGCCCGTGCCGAACATGGTCTGACGCTTGACGACGATGGGCGGCCACCACTCCTTAAAACCACGGCTGGTGTGCGTATCGAGGAAGAAGTTGATGAGGGCGCGCTCCAGGCGGGCGCCGGCGCCACCGAGAACGGTAAAGCGGCTGCCGGAGAGCTTGTTGCCACGCTCGAAGTCGAGGATGTCCAGATCGGTGCCCAGATCCCAGTGCGGCTTAAAGTCGAAGTCGAACTCGCGCGGGGTGCCCCAGCGGCGACGCTCGATGTTCTCGTCCTCGTCCTTACCGTACGGGGTGGCATCGCACGGAATGTTGGGCAGGTGAGCCATGAAGCCGTACTGCTCCTGCTCGAGAGCGGTGCGGCGCTCGGCCAGACCGTCAATCTTCTCGTTGACGGCGCGCACGGCCTCCTTGGCGGCCTCGGCCTCGTCCTTCTTGCCCTCCTTCATCAGGGCGCCGATCTTCTTGGACTCGGCATTGCGCGTAGCCTGGAGCTCCTCGACCTCGGTGATGACGGCACGGCGCTCGTCGTCGAGCTCAAAGAACTTCTCGCGATCCCAAGACGTCTGGCGGTTAGCCATGGCGACATCGATGGCATCGGGGTTCTCGCGAACAAACTTGATATCAAGCATTAGATCCTCCGGCGATATACATTCCATTTAGGTTGCAACCTTGTACATGTATGGGCAAGTATATACTTATGAGCGTTTACGACCCAACTCAACTACGCAAGAAGGCACCCAATGGACGCAGTTTTTTCCTTTTTGTTTGGCACCCGCACCGGTTTTGCCATCCTTTTCGCCGGCGGCATCCTGTTATTTGCGATTCTTGCCTTTGTAATGGAGAAGCGTACCCATAAGATGTACGTCGACCGCGGACCCAAGTCCGAGGATGAGGAAGACAGCTTCTGGGACTAACCTGCCAAAAAGGGACAGGTTTATTTTGGTCGGTTTTATCTGGGCAAACGCAAGCGCCCCGCAACTGGAATTGAGCCAGTTGCGGGGCGCTTTTCGCACATACGACAAAACCGCAGGAAAAACCTGCCAAAATAAACCTGTCCCTAAATGGCAGGTTTTACTGGAGAGTTGCGTCGATTGCCTTGACCAGGGCACTGCGCATGCCGGCGTCCTCGAGCGCAACGACGCCCTTGATGGTGGCACCACCGGGCGAGCATACGGCATCCTTCATCGCCGCAGGATGCTGGCCAGTTGCAAGCTGCAGCTTTGCCGTACCCAGCACCATCTGGCTCACAATGCGATAGGCATCGGCACGCGGGATACCGTGCTTGACCGCTGCATCGCCCAGGGCCTCGATTGCCATGGCGACAAATGCCGGAGCGCAACCACCCACCGTGCCGCCCACAAACAGCAGGCTCGTATCGAGCTCGACCACCGCACCGAGCTTGCCAAGCAGATCAAGCACCACTGCGCTCTGCTCATCACTAAGCGTGGAAGCCTTCTCGCAGGCGATGACGCCCTCGCCCACCGAAACCGGTGTGTTGGGCACCGTCGAGATGTGCGCGACGCCCGGCAGGACCTGCTCCCACTTGGCACTGTCCCAAGTCCAGGCAACCGACAGAACGACCTTGTCGGCAAGAATGTCCTTGAGCGGGGCGAATACCTTCTCGATCATGTACGGTTTGACCGCAGCGACCACGATATCGGATGCGGCGACAACCTCGGCGGCATCGTGGCAGGCGACCATGCCGCGCGCCTCGCAGCGCTCAACCAGTGCGTCGTAGCGACCCGCGCAGGCGCACATGTCGCTCACAGCTACACCGGCAGCGATCCAGCCATCGGCCATAGCGCTCGCCATATTGCCAAAACCGACAAATCCAATCTTCATATCTCATAGTCCTTCCAGACACATTCCTCAAAACGAAAGGTATTGTCCCACGCCATTGTTTCGTATTGCCGACCTATTTGTGATACGGCTCGCCACGACTGATCTTGCAGGCGCGGTAGATTTGCTCCAGCAGCACCACGCGCGCCAGGTTATGCGGCAAGGTAATGCGTCCAAAGCTGAGCATCTCGTCGGCGCGGGCGCGCACGTCATCGCTCACGCCGTCCGATCCGCCAATCACAAAGGCGATGTCGCTGTTACCACGCAGCATAAGATCATCGAGCCGCGCCGAAAACTCCTCGCTCGAGCGCTCTTTGCCCTCAATGGCCAGCAGGATCACATGCGCTCGAGACGGCAAGGCAGCAAGAATCGCCGCCCCCTCCTTGTCGCGCGCGGCATCCACGCCGCCCGCCTTAGCCGGGTCGATATCGGCCACCTCGCGGATATCAACCTTGGCATAGGCACCTAGGCGCTTGGCGTACTCAGCGCACGCGTCCTTCCAAAAGCGCTCCTTGAGCTTACCGACGCAAACGACGGTGTATTTCACGCGCGTCTACTCCTTCGAATCGTTTTGAACTTTGCCGGCGGCCAGCATCTGCTCGAACATCGAGGCCGACTGCGAAAAGTCGCTCGGCAGCACGACCGTCGAGGTTTTACCCGTGCGAGCGAACTCCGTCATCATCTCGGACCACTGCGTAAACATGAACAGTTGGTTGGCCTCGTCATTGCCGACACCCGTCTCCTGGATGATCTCGAGCGAATCTTTGATACCCAGCGCGATGGCCTTGCGCTGGTTGGCGATGCCCTCGCCCGCCTTTTCCATAGCCTCAGCCTCGGCGGTCGCCTCGGTGACGCGCTTGATGCGGTCTGCCTCAGCGAGCTCCTGTGCCGCAGCGCGCTTGCGCTGGGCGGCGTTGATGTCGTTCATGGAGTTCTCAACCTCGGTCGGCAGTGCGATTTTGGTGATGAGCGTCGACACGAGGGTGAAGCCGTAGGCGGCCATCTGCTCGGAAACGGTAGCGTTGACATCCTTGGCGATGTCGTCCTTCTTGGCAAAGACCTCATCGAGTGTGTAGACGGGAATCGAAGAGCGCAGGGCGTCGGTGATGAAGTCACGCATCTGGTCGACGGGCTCCTGCAGCATATAGTAGCTCTTGTAGATGCCCGAATCTGCCGGGCCGGCGCCCATGTCATAGCTCACGTGGTACTGAGCAGAGACCTCAAGGCCGATGGTCACGTTGTCCTGGGTCTTAACGTCGATGCCAAAACCGTTTTTCATGGTTCGCAGACTCACCGTGGCGGCCTTGCGGTCGATCACGGGCACCTTCATGTGGAAGCCCGCGTTGACGATGCGGTTAAACTTGCCCAGACGCTCGATGATCACGGCATGCTGCTGTTCAACGACGTAGCAGGCGTTGGGAAGCAGCAGCAACAGAATGATGATGGGAATCAAAAGGCTGGTAAGGGCAGCGATGATACCGGACAACAGCATGGTCTCTCCTCTGATAGGCACACGTTGGCATTAGGATACCCGCACGAAGCAGCTGTGTGACACCAACAAGAGGACCCGTGGTCAAAAAAGGCCAAATATGAGTACTGTTACCAGTTTAGTAACAGCGTATTTGGGTCAAAATCGCCTCGTTGAACCCGAGGGTCTATCGAAATTACTTCATTTTGTCTCAAGGTTGAGCCAAATTAGCGTACATCTGTTGCGCAAAATGAGCAAAAATAGCTTCATGAAATGTCTCTATTTTCATGTCAGTACTCATATATGCCACTTTTTGACCACAGGGACATCTACCGCGCGAAATCGATATGTCAAATCTGCCAAAACGGCCCATAACAAAAAAGCTCCCATTGCTGGGAGCTCTTTCATTTAATGGTGCGGGCGAAAGGACTTGAACCTTCATGGGGTTGCCCCCATACGGACCTGAACCGTACGCGTCTGCCAATTCCGCCACGCCCGCGTGCAGGAATTAGAATAACGGAGCGCCACCACGAACGCAAGAACTATTTTTGAAAAAGTTTGCGAGCATTTTCCCAAGCGGCTTGCGCGATTGTTTTGGCATCCTCACCAGTGCGATCGACACGGTCGTTAACCAGCGCGTTTGCCGTAATGGAGATCATTGCGGGCTCGCATTCAAGACCGCGGATGGGCTCCGGAGCCATATACGGGCAATCCGTCTCGAACAAAATTCGATCGAGTGGGGTTGCCGCAAATGCCTCGCGCACGTCGTCGTTGCGCTTAAAGGTGGCCGCACCACCATAGGCGATATAGCAGCCCAGCTCCACAAAGCGCTCCATCGTGGCGCGGTCCTCGCCAAAGCAGTGCAGCACACAACCGGCCTGGGGCACGCCCACCTCACGAAGCACGTTGTAGGCGTCCACGTGCGAGGTGCGCTCCCCATCCGAGTCCTCGTGACGCAGGTGCAGCTCCACCGGCACATTGCGGCGCACGGCAAGCTCGAGCTGGCGCGCCATGCAGTCAATCTGCACGTTATGGGGTGCCGGCGCGATATCGTCGTCATAGTCCATGTGATAGTCCAGGCCGATTTCGCCAATACCGGCGCATAAGGGGTCATCGAGTGCGGCAACGACCTGTGCATGAACGTCGTCGGTATAGTCCGGCGCGCCATACGGATGCACGCCGGCAAGATACTTGATCTGCGGGATATCCTGCATCGGAAGAATCTCGCGCACCAGCCAGTCGCTATAGTCCGCCACGCTGCACTTGTCGGCAATGGGGTCGAACATCGTCACCAACAGGTCGACGCCCGCCGCCTTGGCACGCACGAGCGTCTCAGGCACATCCTTGCCCCAGAACGAAAGCAGATGTGCATGCGTGTCGGCAAGCGGCGCCAAGGGCACGGGACAAGCAACCGTCGTCTTTTTCTTGGTAAACGTCACGCGTTCGGCATTAGGCGTCATGGATTAGCTCCCGGGCCAGGCGGACAAAGTCGGCAACATCGAGCGTCTCGGCGCGCGTGGTGGGTGCGATACCGCAAACCTCAAAAGCGGCATCGAGCACGTCCTTGGCAAAACCGTTGGCGCTCATGGAATTGCGGATGGTCTTGCGACGCTGGGCAAATGCAGCATCAATCACGCGGGCCACAAACTCGCGGTCGAGTCCTTCGGGCACCACGCCGTCAACACGGTCGATACGCACGACGGCCGAGTCCACGTGCGGCGCCGGCATAAAGCAACGCGGCGGCACCTCAAAGCGACCCGTCACCTGCGCATACAGGCCGAGCTTTGCCGTATAGCCGCCATAGGTCTTGTTGCCCGGCACTGCGGCAATGCGATCGGCAACCTCCTTTTGCACCATGACCACGGCACGCTTGAGCGCGGGCATCGTCTGGAAGAACTGCAAGATGATCGTCGCCGCCACGTTATAGGGCAAGTTCGCGACAAATACCGTGGGCTCGCCGCCGGCGGCCTGCTCAATCTGCTCCGGGCCCACCTTGAGCGCGTCGCCCATGATAAAGCGGAAGTTGGCGTAGTCGGCGGCGTGAGCATCGAGCACCGGCTCGAGCTCGGGATCGGCCTCGATCGACGTGACGCACGCCGCCTCCTGCAACAGCGCAAGCGTGAGCGTGCCAACGCCCGGACCAACCTCGAGCACGCGCTCATCGCCTGCAAGCTCGGCAAGCTCGCAAATGCGCTCGATCACATGGTTGTCGATCAGGAAGTTCTGGCCCAGGCGATGCTTGGTCGCAAGGCCAAACTCCTCCAGCAGCTCCCTTGTTGCCGTGGGGTTTGCCAAAGGCGAAGTTGTCATAGTTGCCTCCTCAGCATGGTGGCGGCGTCTTGAAACAAAAGGGCATGGACCGTTGCGGCCATGCCCTTACATCTAAACAGCGAATTGCCGATATGGCGCGCGGCGTCTTAGCCCAGACGCGGGAACAGCGGCTCGCCCTTCTCGACGGGCTGACCACCGGCAAGCAAGCCCCAAGCGCAAATGCCCTTGAGGTCGTCGCTCGTGGCCTCGTCCTCGCAGGACAGGCGGCGCAGGGCCTCGGCAGAAGTCTGAGGCATGAGCGGCATCAGCAGGTGAGCGGCAATGCGGATGGCCTCGAGCAGGTTGTAGATCACAAATGCCAGCTCGTCAGCCTTGGCCTCGTCCTTGGCAAGTGCCCAAGGCTCGGAGTCCTCGATGTAGTGGTTGGCGGCGTGGATGAGCTCCATGACCTCGTCCTTGGCTCCACCGTAATCGAGCACGTCCATCTTGGCCATGTAGCGCTCGACCAGGCCATCGGCGATCTTTGCTAGCGGGTTGTCGAACGCGTCGACAGACGCCGGTTTAGCCGGGGCGCAACCGTCAAAGTACTTGCCGCTCATGTTGAGCGAACGCGAGATAAGGTTGCCCCAGCTGTTGGCCAGGTCGGCGTTGTAGACCTGCTCCATGCGATCGAAGCTGATGGCACCGTCGGTGCCGGGGACGACGTCGGTCATAAAGTAGTAGCGATAGCCCTCAACGCCCAACATGTCGATAACGTCCTGCGGAGCGATAGCGTTGCCACGGCTCTTGGACATCTTCTCGGCCTTGCCGGTCTCGGCATTGCGCACGGTCAGGAAGCCGTGGGCAAAGACGTGCTCGGGCAGGGCCTCGCCGATGGCCATGAGCATGGCGGGCCAAATGACGCAGTGGAAGCGGATGATGTCCTTGCCCACGATGTGGAACTGCGCAGGCCAGCGATAGGCCAGCTCGGCACGCGCCTCGTCGGTGTCGACACCGTAACCGACGGCCGTCATATAGTTGAGCAGCGCATCGAACCACACGTAGGTCACGTGACCCTCGTCAAACGGGACCTGAATGCCCCAGTCAAAGCTCGTACGGCTCACGGAAAGGTCATTAAGGCCGCCCTCGACAAAGCTACGTACCTCGTTCATGCGGAACGCAGGCTCGACAAAGTCGGGGTGCTCGTCGTAAAGCTTGAGCAGCTTGTCCTGGAAAGCGGAAAGCTTAAAGAAGTAGGACTCCTCCTGCACGCGCTCAAGCGGACGGTGGCAGTCGGGGCACAGGTGCTGGCCGACGCTGCCGTACTCCTCGTCGCCCTTCTGGACCTGCGTATCGGTGAAGTAGGTCTCGTCAGGCACGCAATACCAACCGTCGTAGCTGCCCTTATACAGGTAGCCGGACTCCTTCATGCGCTCCCACAGGTACTGCACGGCATGATGCTGGCGCGGCTCGGTGGTGCGGATGAAGTCGTCGTTGGAGATCTCGAGCTTGCTCCAAAGCTCCTTGAAGTGCGGAGCCTGGCTGTCGGTCCACTCCTGCGGCGTCATGTTGTGCTTGGCTGCGGCCTCGGCGACCTTCTCGCCGTGCTCGTCCATGCCGGTCAGGAACTTGACGTTATAGCCGGCGGAGCGACGATAACGGGCCTGAACGTCGGCGATGATGGTGGAATAAGCCGTGCCCAGGTGCGGATCGGCGTTGACGTAGTAGATGGGCGTCGTGATAAAGAACGAAGGCTTGCTTTGATCCATGGGGTTTGTCCTCCAGAAAAACGTTGCATACAGGGGATGATTCTAGCGCAAGGGCTGGATATCCTCCATCTATTGCATATCGAGCACCATGGCATAGACATCGCGCTTGCGGCGCGAATACTTCTGAGACAGGCGCTTGGCCACCGCAGAGGCGGGCTCCCCCTCCTCGAGCGCGGCGCGGATATCCTCGCGCAGGGCCTCGTCGGGATCCGCTGCCGCGGCGCCAACCGGCACGATACCGGCCTCCTCATCCTCGCTCGGCGGCGCGATGACCAGCGCAATCTCGCCCTTTACCTCGCCGCGAGCACGCAGCTCCTCGGCAAGCTGGGCAGCGGGCCCGCGCAAGACCTCCTCGTGCAGCTTGGTGAGTTCGCGGCAGACGGCAACCTCACGCTGGGGAAAGACCTCCGCCACGGCCTCGAGCGTCGCCACGATGCGATGTGGAGACTCGTAGAAGATGAGTGCGCCGGGCACCACGGCAAGGCGCTGTAAACGGCGCACGCGGTCGCCGTGCTTTCGGCCCAAAAAGCCCTCGAAGAAAAAATGCTCGCAGGGAATGCCGGACGAAACAAGCGCCGTGACGCAAGCAGAGGGCCCGGGAATAACTTCGACAGGCACATCGGCCTCACGCGCTGCCTCGACCAGCGCCTGGCCGGGATCGGACACACTCGGCATGCCGGCGTCCGAGGCAAAGGCGAGGGTCTCCCCCGCCAGCAGACGGTCGACCAGGCCGGCGGCGCGGCTGGCGATCACATTCTCGTCGCAACGGACAAGCGGCTTGGAAATGCCCAGATGCATCAGCAGCTTTGACGTCACACGCGTGTCTTCGCAGCAAATGGCATCGGCGGCGGCAAACGCCTCGCCAACGCGCGGGGACAGGTCGCCCAGGTTGCCGATGGGCGTGCCGACCACATAGAGTTTGCCCGTATGGGCGCTGTTTTGCGTCATATCAACCTATTCAATCATGCCGCGCTCGAGCGTACCGAGCGCCGCGCGGGCGTCCCATGCTGCAATGCGCTTCTCGGTCTTCCACGTTTGGAAGAACCAACCGGCAGCCGGCGCAAACGAAGCCAGCTGGTTGGCGATAAACACGCGCTCGTAGGCATTGCGGCCCTCGGGCGTAACCGACGAGTTGGCAAAGATCGCCGCGCCCGACCATTCGCCCACCAGCACGGGGAACCCAGTTGAAATCGCTTCTTTAAGCTCGCGCTTGTTACGCGAAATCGCCGTCGTCAGCCCGCGGGGGCTCGTGATATCGAGCGCATACTCGTCGCGGTAATGGTACAGGTGAAGGTCCATGTAGACGTTCTTGTACTTGGCGCCGCGCATAAAATGCTTCCACTCGCTGGGATGTCCCGAAGACGAAAAGACGACGATCTTATCCTCGGGCATATACGAACGGACGAGCTCGTAGGCATCGCGATAGAAATTGCGCAAGTAGTGAGCCGGAATGCCATCCGTCATGGCAAAGAGACTCTTGCGGACACTCATCTGCGGCGTATCCAGCAGCTCAATACCCAGCAGGCTCTCGGCCTCGCCGTAGCGATCGGCCAAGCGCTCGAGCACGTCGAGTGCGACATGACGACCGTTGGTGGACGAATGCCACTCGGCGACAGCCTCCGGCGTGGTGGGCGAATCGTTGGAATCGCCCTGGCCACCGGGCACAGTCGCCAGGTCAAGCAGCACGCGAGTGTTGTACTTGGCAGCCCACTCAATCGCGCGGTCGATGTAATCGACAACCGAGATGTAGGAGGCATCGGACTCCTGTGAGCCAAAGGCATACCAAGGCACCGGCAGGCGCACGGCGTTGAGGCCGATCTGCGCCATGCGACGGAAATCATCCTCGCTCACAAACGTCTCGTAATGACGGCGCATGCGCTCGTTATAGGCGGCGGTGCCCATTGCCTCCTGCAGCTCGGCTGCGTTGGATGCACCGGTCGCCGCGTACAGCGACGGGGTCACCCAAGGCTCGGGAATAAACCAGCCAGAGAGATTAACGCCGAGTATCCTCTCCATCACTGCCCCCTTCGGATCGTGCAGGCCGAGCCTGCATCGTATTGCATAGGAAAAGTATCGTTTTGAGTATACCCGCGCGTGCGGACAGACGACCGAACGGTCTGTAAAGTGGCGCAAAAGCGGAAGGAATGTCTGGGCGGGCGGGCCCGAGATGTGCACGCACGTCGGAAGTAAGCGCCGGAAAGCGCGTCCCGTTTTTCGCAAAAGACTGGGATGCATTTTCCGCTCGAGGCCTCAATCGGAAAATGCATCCCGTTCTGAGCGCGAGATCTGGGACGCAGTTTCCGCCAAAGGCCGCAAAAGGAAAGCACGTCCCATTCTGACGCCGGATTCCGGGTCGCGCTTTCCCAAGCGACATCAAAGCGGAAAACGCATCCCACTCTGAAGCCAAATTCCGGGACGCAGTTTCGCAGAGCCCTCGATAAAAGAAAAGGACCCCTTTGCAGAGGTCCTAGTCAATTCAAGGTGGCGGGGAAGGGAATCGAACCCCTGACACGAGGATTTTCAGTCCTCTGCTCTACCAACTGAGCTACCCAGCCATTTGAGGTGTGCCTTGTTTCAAGGCTTGATTAGTATAACCAAGGACGCGTTCCGGTCAACCGAGAATTTTAAAAAAGTTTTTGAGCACAGCCTCGGTTCTATAAATCGGCACGTCAGAGGCATCAGCCGGCAGCAAGAAGTTTTTCGCTCAGTCCCTTAAGCCGGCACGCGTTGGAGAGCAGGGGTCGAAACAATGATTGAAGGGCGTTCCAATACCGCCCAGGCGCCGGGGCAGGAGCACATACACCAGGGACATACGTTTTCGTAGCGCGCGAGGATATTGCCGCGTGCATCGATGAAGGCGATGTCGATGGGATAGGCCATAAAACACGTATGGACCGAAGAGCAGCGTGGAAACGCCATGACGAGCGGCAGGCCGTTGGCGGCAACCGGACGCCGTCCCAGCATGCCGCGCAGGCGCACGACAAACGACTCCGCCACCACAAACTCGGCCGGCGTCCAACCCAGCCTATTGAGTGCCCGCGCGTAGGCGATGTAGGACGAGACCGCGGTCACATGACCACCCCCGGACGCCATGGATCGACCGTCACCACACGCTCGTGCGACAACGTTGTCGGCGCCCCCAGCGGAACGCCAGCGATGCTGAGAGAAGTCGGCCACGGCTCATAGTGCATGGTGCAGGTGTAGGTCCTAAACGTACCGGATAGGGAGAGCAGGCCACCATCCGATGCCTCCGCGCCTTGCTCGCTCGACACTTCGATCTGCAAGTCATAGCCTTCCATGGCATTCAGAATTTGAGTCTGAACCGTCGCCGAGGCATCGGCAGAGCTCTCGTCACCCTCCCCGCCCGGCGCCACAGCGTGCGCCAGCACGATGTCGGGCACCACGCGGTCGAAGCGCGCGACAGCGCCGGCAAAGATCATGACGTTGTACACGATGAGTGCCAGCACCAGCAAAACGGGCGTAACCACTGCCATCTCCACCGTCGCTTGGGCGCGCTCCTCACGCAGACGCATGCGAATACTCATTACGACCCACCGCCCAGAGCGCCAACCAGTGTCGCGACATCGACGGTGAGTGGGATGGAGCCGCCGCCGGGCAGAGGAATCTCCGCAAGCGTGAACACCGTACCGCTAATGGTGCGTTCGACTTGATATTCCAACGCCTCGCAAAGCGCCTTGGGATCGGTCACGCCCAACGGAATACTTCGCAGTTTGTCTTGCGCTTGAGAGAGACCAGCAATGTCAGACCCCGGACTCTTAATGACGTTGGCGGAATCGGTCAGCACCGGCTTTCGCAGGCGCAAGTCGCACGGTTCCAAACCCAGCGCCGCCACGGACGCCGAAACGGTATCGCCGAGCCACGATGCAATGGAGCCCAACGCACCGCTGCCCCCTCCTAGGTCTTTAATCATCTCGTCCATAAGTTCGTCGGCCGAACCTTGGATATCACCGTATCCCACGAGCAGCCGTCCCCAAACATCCATGACGCCGTCGAGCACGCCGGCAACGCCGCCCGAGCGTTCCTTCAATGTCGAGAAAAATCGCGAAAGCACGTTGTTTTGCGCCGTCGCCTCATCGGGCGCCAGCACCGCGGCAGAGATAGCACCGCGATCGCCAAGCCTGACTGCCGTGTTAAACGAGGAGTTAAGTTGATCGGGGCTGGTAATGTCACCCGAAACTGCAAATGCGACCACGCCGTTGCGTCCAGGTGGGGCGATACGCGGGCGCTCGCCGGAAAGCGCTTTAATGGCCTGGTCAAAAGCATTGCCCGCACGGTCGGCCTCATCCTCGGTCTGACGCTCAAGTTCGAGTTCTTTGTTGCGGCAGTCGACGTAGTCTTCCAGAGCCTCTTTGAACTTGTCAAAGTGGTACTCGAAGCCGTTTTCGATGAACGATGGCGGCATGAGGGCGCTTCCAAGCGTAACCACGCCGAAGCCGCACGCTTCGCATGTATCACGACCATCATAATCAGCAACAGATGCCAGCCCACTCGGAGTCCCTTTCTGATAGACGGGGCATTCGACTCCATAATGCAGGTATGTTCTGCCGTCGTTGTTGCTTACAGGCCATGCGGCATCGGTGTAAAGTTCGGTCGGCCGCACCTCGTTTGGGACACGCGGCAATAGTGGGATATAGGCAGAAAACCGTTCGCCATCATCTTTTATGTATGCTCGATCGACCTCTTCAATCGCATAGGCATAGAACGCTTTTCGAGCGGCTGACTGCGCTTTCATCTCGACGCTCGATCCCTGAGGTTTTTCATTCGCCAAGCGCTGTCGGTAATAGGTTTTCGCGCGATCGAGCGCTATTTGCGGCTCCCATGTGATGCTCGACTTTTCATGACGGTTCTGGCTGTCAGATAGTTCTGCTAGTTTTTTCGCACGCTCCCACATACACGAGTACTTGCCAATCGAACTCTCGTCCGACCCGCCACAATCCGCCAGCCAAGCGCGCTCTTTAGCCTTCGCCGTCTCCTCCGAGGCCTTCCGCAGCTCCTCGGCCGCACGCTCTAAATCATCTGATGTGTCTTTAATGGTATCGGTCGAGATCTCGGACCCTTTGAGCGCAGCGAAGTCCGACTCGGATGTCCTGGGCACGGCAAGCGCCGTACCGGTATAGGCCACACTATCGGTATCCTGCGCCGACACCGCCTGCGTGGCACGCGCGGCGATCAGATATGGCAGAGCCGTCTCGATTTTCTGTAAGCCTTCCGATGCGCTTTTGGCAAACTTGTTGCGCGTTTTAATGATCTCAATCCCGGTGTCGACCATATTGCCGGCAACTGGTTCGGCACCTGGGATGAGGATGGCGACCAGGCCCGTCCCGATTGTGGCAAACCCCGCCAGCCCCAGACTCAAGATGCTCGCATCAACCACCGTGGCAGCCGTGTGATAGGACGACACTACGTTGGCACCCGCCAGCGCGCCGCTATCGGCCGCCACCTGGGTATCCCCGGCACGCGACATGCTCCATATCGCCGCGGTCGACGAAAACAACAACGTGAGCACCACTAGGATGACCACGGCAGAAGAAAGCGTGGTGTAGGCACCGTCTTCGATAAACAGATCGACACCGGCGCGGCCCATAAAGCCGCCTCGTTTGCGATGGCAGCTCGGACGGCGCGTCAAAACGCATCTAGACCAGAAACGCTTAATCCCATGCAGCAATCCACGAATCATAATCTCCCTCCAGCCATTCGGGACGCGATTGATACGAGACATCGACCTTGAGCTCAACGTAGCCGCCCTCGGCGGTACCACCCATAGCCTGCGCAAACGCACCGATCACAGGCAACGGCTTGACCTCGCCGGAAACGGACACGGACGAAACGCCACCCGCACCGGCCCGGCCAAGCTCGATATCCCACGACAACGGCCCGCCGGCATGAAAGATCGAAACGTTGGGCACTGCGGCAAGCCGGCGGCGGGTGAACTCCTTAAGATCGTCGTCCTCCGCCGTCGTCGTGGTCATGAGCCGCGCGGTCTCGGCGGCGGCAGACTCCATGACCGCGCGCGTATAAAGCAGGCACACCGGTTGCAGTGCGAGAAGGATGAGCGTCAGAAACGTCGGCAGCAAAAAAGCAGCCTCGACCGTAGACTGCGCCCGGTCCTCGTGCGCGATATCAATACAACGCGATGTCCTTAGCGCCCGCGGCGGCGTCGATAACCGACATCGAGGCAACGCCATGGGATGCCGCCCGCTCAACCAGCGCCGCCAAGCGTCCATCGGTGCCAGCACGCCAAAGTCCCGCAATCGCCAGCACGATCGATAGCAGCGCCACCGTGACGATGGCGTATTCCACAGCCGCTTGGGCAACCTCTTCACGCAGAACGCCATGCATTTCACGATCCTTCCTTTGAGCTTATTGTTTGCGGGACCAGGCGCACCGCGCGCAGACGACACGAAGCATCGCCGGTATCCGCGGCAACCGTCACCATATCGACCCAGCCGCGCCCATCGCGCACGATGGCGCCCCATACGTTGCCCTTAATATCGAGATAGCCGCTCAGGGCGAGCTGGGCCGTTGGCACCTCGCGGTAGGCGCGTAACATATCCGCCGCTGCCTCGGTCATCGGTCGGTCCTCGGACCATGCAAGCCGGACCGCAATCGCGTTGTCCTCAGGCGAATCCGTCGTAGTGCCAGACCGCTTGTCGAGCGTCCGCAGAAAGGTTTGCGCCGTGACAGCGACATCCGAATCGTCCGCATCTCGCATCTCATCTTTTTGAGACGCCACCGCCGAATCTGAGCCCGAATCGAAGGCGGCCCCAGGACGCTGCTGCCGCGCGGCGTTAAGCCCCCAAAGCACCGCCGCCATCGCCACGATCAGGCAAGCAAACACCAGCAGCACCCCGATGGGGCGCTCGCCCTCTACAGGCTGTTGATGCCCTCGCTGATCGCATCCCATAGCTCTTTAACCTTGCCCTTAAATGCGACGATGGCGATAATCGCGATCACCACGAGCACGCCGACCAAGATGGCATACTCGGTGGTACCCTGTGCACTCTCCTCCTGCAGTAGCTCCTTGGCGCGCTGACGAACATATGCCGCCCGGCAAAACGCCCAGCCCTGGACCTTGCCAGCAGCGTCAGTCATCGTGTTCATGTATTCCTCCCTACATCATCCCGCCTGCTCCCAGCAGCGGGCCCAATATGGACAGAAGCAACGCCGGCAAGATGAGCGTGCCGGTGGGAATCAGCAGCTTGACGGGCGCACGCTCAATCTCGCGCTCGACCGCGGCGCGATGAGCCGCACGGATCTCGCGACTTTGAGCGGCCAGCGTCTCGGCAAGTGGGGCACCCAGGGCGAGTGCCTGCCCCACCGTAATGGCAAAGGTCTCGAGCGCTCGCACGTCCAGGTCGCGCGCGGCGACCAACAACTCGTCCTCACGCGTGCCCACGCCCACCTGCCACGCCATGCAGGCCCGCTCAAGGCGAAGAGCCAGCACTGACCGGCGGTTGGCGCAGAAAATCTCAAGCGCTGCATCAAACGAAAGACCGGCCGAAAGACCCAAGCGCACAACATCGATCATCTCGGACACTTCGCCGAGCGACACTCGCGCCGGGCCGCCCGCTCCAACCGCGCCCTTCATTCGCGCGGCCAGAGCATCGACCACCGAGCGACCCGCGGCAGCGACCCGCACCGCCTCGCGCTTGCAGGCCCCTGCGATCTCGCGCGCATCCGCCCGATCCAAACCCGTCGCGACAAATACACTCAGGGCACACAGGCAAGCCACAACTGCAACCGGGGCGCTCATAGCTCCACCCGCATAATGCGCCGGATAACCACCAGGGCAACGACGTTGAGGGCTAGACCCAGCACCACAGCGCCCGCACCGGCAGGCGTCGCAAGACCGCGACGGAAATCTGCCGAAAGCAGCGCCAACACCGCGCACATGCCCGCCGGCATCGCCGCGACCATATGCGCCGACATGCGAGCCTGCGACGTCTTAACATCCAGGCGGCGCTTGAGCTCAATGCGCTCCCCCACCATGCTCGACGCCTCGGACAGTAAGTCGGCAAGCGGAGCGCCAGTGCGCTGTGACACCTTAAGCGCCAAGGTCACAAGCGAAAGACCGGGGGCGTCGATGCGCACGAGCAAGTCATCGAGCGCGTCGGTCGCCGAGATGCCGCAATCGATCGCCGCCGCCACCCGCAAAAACTCGGTATGTACCGGCTCTTGCGCATGAGCGCCCACAAAGCGCATGCCCTGGGCCAGCGAATGTCCCGAGGCAAGCGACATGGAAAGTGCGGTAAACGCCTCGGGCATGGCCTCTTCTGCATCGTGTTGCTCGCGCCGGCTCTCAAAGCCATCCCGAGCGGCGCCAACGGCAATCGGAGCAACAAGTCCCAAGGCAAATCCGAGGGGCGATAACGACACCATCGTTAGTAAAACGCAGCAGATACCGCTCGATAGCAGCAGAAACGCCAAACGCCCCGAAGCATCCTCGATCACGAGGCCAAGGCGATGCGCCGGAGCCAGCGATGCCCACGAACGGGCGATCTTTTTCAGCAGATCGTTTTCCACCAGCTCACGCGGCAGCTTCTCTGCCACCGTCTCGAGCGCCTGACGCGCCAGCTCCGCCGTCGGCACCTGCGGCACACGAGGTTCCGCCCCGCACGCCGTCGCAACAGAAAACCCTGCCAAACCCCCTACGACGAGGGGCACAGCGACCTCCATTCGTCCACCTCCTCTTGTGTGAGCGTCCCCGACCGCAGGCCTTCTGCGATAAACGGCGGCTCGCGGTCAAGCGTCCAGGTTCGCTCGGCGGCATCGAAAGTCACATAGCGCTCGAGTTCTACGCCGCCCGAAGCGGCGCGACGCACCCCCGAATACGAGGAGACGAAACGCCTGCCATCGGCGTGGCGCTCGGACATCACGATGCCGTCGAGCGCCATGGCAATCTGCTCCTCGATGAGCTCGCTCGGCAGATCGATGCCATAACGTGCAAGCAACGTCAGACGCACCACGGTCTCCTGTTCTGAACCCGCATGAAGTGTGGTGAGCGACCCATCGTGGCCCGTGTTCATGGCCTGCAACATGTCGCAGCACTCGGCACCGCGCACCTCGCCCACCACGATGCGGTCGGGGCGCATGCGCAGGGCATTGGTCACCAGGTCGCGGATCGTCACCGCGCCCTCGCCCTCAATTGAAGCCTCGCGCGCCTCTAGGCGCACCACGTGCGGATGATGCGCAAACTTGAGCTCGGCAGAGTCCTCGATCGTCACGATGCGCTCGCCGGTGGAAATCTCGCATGACAACGCGTTGAGCAGGGTGGTCTTACCAGACCCCGTGCCTCCCGCAACCGCCAGGTCCTGTCGCAGCGACACCGCGCACGACAGCAGCTGCGCATACCAAAGCGGCAGCGACCCCAGCCCCACAAGCTCGTCCAGCGAGCAGATACGGTCCGAGAACTTTCGGATGGTGAGAATCGGTCCGTCAATCGCCACAGGCGGAATCACCGCGTTGACGCGATAGCCCGTTTTGAGGCGGGCGTTGACGATGGGGCTGCGCTCGTCGATACGGCGGCCAAGTGGCGAGATGATGCGGTCGATAAGCACACGGATCTGTTCATCATCCTCAAACGCATGCTCGATGGGGTGCAAGACGCCGCCGCGTTCAAAGAAAGCCGAGCGGCAGCCGTTGATCATGATCTCGGTAACGGTGTCGTCCTCGATGAGCGGCTGCAACGGCCCCAAGCCCACCACGTCATCCAAAATCTCGTCGATGATGGTCTCGCGCTCGGTCGTCGCGAGGTCGGTCGGCTCTTCAACATTGAGCGCCGCCTCCACCGCGGGACGCAATTCCGAGCGGGCAAGTGCCGGGTCGATATAGGCGCTGATACGCGCCACTTCGTCGTAACCCATGCGGTCCATCACGGCGCGCTTGGTACGTCGTTTCACCGCGCGGCGACGCCCCGCATCTACAGGCGCTGCCGCCGCTGCAGCGCCGGCAGCCTTAATCCTCGTTTGCAGGCTCATCGCTGATCACCCTCGCGCGACCAGGGAAGGCGGATACGCGGGCGATCGGTGCGCGTTGCACGGTCGGCGACTATATCGCTCCAAGGGCCGACGGCGCACCCCAGTTCCACGAGCATCTCGCGCGTGGCCTCGCGCACGCTGGTCGCGAAAGCGCTCGTCTGACCCACTGCCTCGTCAGCGCGCCCAAACGCCATGAGCGCGGCGAGATCCTGCCCGCCATCGGCGATACGAATCTTTGAGCTCAACGCACAGGCAATCTCAAAGCGCATGGCGACGTCCTCGTCTGCCCCGCGCGCACCGAACCGGTTGAACACGGCGCTCATGCGCGTGCGCGGCACACCTACTCGACTTGCCAGTTCAATGACGCGCGATGCCGATGTCGCGGACGACACCGCCGCATCGCCAACGACCAGGCAACGGTCGCTCGCCGCCACCGCAGCCGCCACGGCGTCGCCCCAAAAGACCGAGGTATCGATAAAGACCACGTCGGATTCGCGACGCAGGACATCAAGCAATAGCTCCACCGGACGTGCCATGAGCTCGGCTTGCTCGGGCGCCGCGACGGGACCCCAGAGCGTAACGCCCGGCGCCACGCGCATCGATGTGGCTACGATATCCGGCTCGGTGAGCGCGCCCGCCGCCGACGGCTCGATAAGTGCCGCCATATCGCGCGGAGCATCGACGCCTAACAAGTCGTAAAGGTTTCCAAACATCAGGTCCAGGTCGAGCACGGCGGCACGCAAGCCCAACAGCGACGATATGTGTGCCATGGTGGCAACGATCGTCGACTTGCCGCAACCGCCCGAACCCGAAATGGCGCAGATGACCGGAGCTCGATGCTGCGGAGCGGCAGCGTCTGCCGGCAGCATCGGAGGCGGCGGGGCGGGCGTCGGCGACAGCGTCCCCGTCTCCCCCGCCGCAACCACACGCTGCGTCCAAGCCGGCATGGCAGCTTGTTCGGTCTGCAAGGCAGGCTCGTTCTGTGCAATCTGCTCATGCTGCATCAGCGACAACTCGCCGCACCCGGCAAAGCCCTCAACTTCGTCGAGTTCATCCGCCAGATTCACGCCGTGCACGTATCCCATATCTACAGCCGGGGAGTCGCCAGCATGCTGTGCCGGCCCTCCAGCGTCATCGTATACAAGGGGGTTCCGGGGGCGCCGACCATGCTCGGCTTCCGCTTTTCCATAATCATCAACACGCGGGCCTCTTGTAGCGCGAGGCGCCCCGGGTTCCCTATCAACAAAAGCATCGGGCTCAATCGTCATGCGCCGATCGGAATCAACCGCTCCCTCGCCCGCGCGCCCGTTGCCGCATATACTGTGCGCAGCGATGACCTCGGTCGCCCCCGCGCGAAACAGTCCCTCGATATCCGACGGATCGAGCACTTCTATCAACACGACCACGCGACTCACGCGGCCTTCGGCCGTCAGGCGCGCAACAGTCTTGCGCACATCTTCGATATCAAACAGAGACGCCGCGATGATGGCAGCCCCGCGGCGCGACGGAAACGCCCGCGCCATGGAAACCAGCCCGTCCAGGTCACCCACGCGAAGCACCTGTGCACCCGCATCACGGCCCTCGACTTCCTGCTGCAACAGCCCGTAATCGCCGCACGCGCAGCACGCAAGCCAGATCGCCTTCATCACTCGTCGCCTCCGCTCTTTTTGCCGCGCGCCGTGGCGGGAATCGTCAAGCTGACCGTTCCCTTGCCCGAGGCTCCCAGCAGTTCCTTGACGTCTTCGGGGTCAGCCGCCAGCGTCACCCATTCGATCTTGCCCTCGCGCGTGGCACCGGAATCCTCACTGGTATCGATCACGTACGCGCCGCACAGCCGATCGGTTACGCCGTCTTTTTGCACATACACATCCACGTAGCTGCCCACGCCCGTGGCGCCGCCGACCGAGTGCTCGGCATCGACCGCCACCGAAACGGCGACCTTGCCCTTAGGCACCTCGAGCTTGTGGCTCTCGGCCTTGGTGTAGACATTGCAGATCACGGCGTTTTTGGGAATACGCGAAGTCGTCACGTCGCCGCGCACCTGGCGCAGCTCGGTCGCCGCGTCACGCGGCAGCAGACTCGTCAGCCATTCCTGGGTTATGACATTGGTCTCATCGAGGGTCTCGCCCACATCGATATCGCGCGCCGCGACGCATACCTCGACGCGATCGCCACCGTACTTGGCCAAGGTCTCAGCCTGAACCCGTTCGGCTTGCGAGCGGATCGACGAGCCGTAAACCATGCAGAGCAGAGCAGCGAGCACGCCCGCGACCAGACTGATGGCGATGCGCTTGCTCTTGTTCACGACCGCTCCTCTCATGGCAGTGCCGGGCGAATGCCCGTACCACCATTGTCTGGGCGGTCAGAGCGCAAAGCGGCGCAATCGCGATCTTGGTTTTCGATGTCAAACCAATCGCTGGCCAAAAGCTGACCAGCCCGTCAAGCTCATGGCAAGGTTTTGGTCAGCACGTCAGCAAACTGCATGTTTCGAGGCTTTTCCGCAGCAAAAAAGCCGTCTCCCGAACAGTTGGGAGACGGCTGTCATAGGAAAAATCAATTACAGATGAACATCGGGATCGAGCATTTGAGCGCTCACGCGCATGGATGACGCCAGGTTTTGGAACGTTTCCAGCCGCAGGCTGTCGATCTGCCCGGCGTCCTCGGCCTCGCGAACGGCGCAGCCCGGCTCATGGGTATGTGTGCAATCGCCAAACCGGCACGCGCGCGATGCCTCGACAATCTCGGGGAAGGCGCGCGCCAGACCCCGCTCGTGACCCACGAGCGGTAGACTGCGCAGGCCCGGGGCATCGGCGATCACGCCGGCGTCGCCCGGCAGCGCCACCATCACGCGCGCGACGGTAGTGTGACGGCCCTGGTCGTCGCGTTCGCGCACACCGCCGGTCGCCAACGTATCGTGGCCCAGCAGTGCATTGAGCAGCGTCGACTTGCCGGCACCCGACTCGCCCAGAATCATGGCGCAGCTCCCGGCAGGCACGCAGGCACGGACCTCGTCTAGGCCGCGGCCCTCGGCAGAGGACGTAACGATCACGCGCACGTCCGGACCCACCAGGCGGCGCACGCGGTCCAGATCGCGCTCGAGCTCCTCGGCATCGCAGCGGTCAGCTTTGGTGAGCACCACCACCGGCTCGGCATCGCAGTCGAGCGCCAACACCAGCGAGCGCGCCACGCGGTCGAGCAGCACCTCACCGGCACCGAGCGCCTGCACGATTAGCACGCTATCCACGTTGGAGCAGAGCACCTGGCGCTCTCCACGGGCACGGCCGCGCCAACGCTCAAAGCTCGTACGGCGCGGCAGAACGCACTCAATCACGCCCATATCGTGCCCGGGAGCGCGGCGCACCGCCACACGGTCGCCCACGGCGGGCAGCAGCACCTCGTCCTCGCCGCGCGACTTGGCAAACCCCACGGCATGCTCGGCACGAAAGGTATCGTCGGCCGTCGCCACCAGCGGAAACCCGCGATCCAAGCGCACCACGGCGCCAAGCTGCATCTGCTCGGGCTCCTCGGCATGTGCGCAAAAGTCGTCAAATGCCGTCTGCTGAGCTTCATCGACCGACAGGTCATCAAACGCCGGAACGTCCTGCAGCGCGTCAAGTCCCGGTACGCTTGCCAGCAGCTCCTCGGCAGACGCGGGGGCCTCGGTCGCAAGCTTCCGACGACGATCGCGCTTAGCCCGCGCCCCCGTCGTCTTTTTCTTCGCCTTAGCCTTAGCCTTGCCCACAAGCGCCTCCCAGCACCACAAATCACAACTGAGCAGGTATTTTAAATCAAAAAGAGCTGGCCGGGCAAAGCCCTAAATCAAAAAGAGCCGGTCGAGCAAACGCTCGATCGGCTCACAAACTTTCCCTCAGCTTACGGTCCCGAGAGGTTGTCCGAAGGCCCGACCGCCGAGAGGGGTTTCTTCTGAGCGATCCCGCAGCGCGAAGCGCGAGGACCAGCGAAGAAGAAACCCCGCAGGCGGTCGGGCCGGTGGGAGGGATGGCCTTTCGACCTACTCTTTTTCGACCGCGCGCATGATCGCCTTGTAGATCTCCATCAGCGGGATGATCAGGAAGGCAAGGCCCAGGGCAGCTACAACGCCCTTGAGCTCAAGCGTCACAGGGCCAAAGAACATCTCGGCAAGCGTCGGCTGCACGGTCACGATCACCGTCAGCACCAGTGCCAGCGCGGCGGAAGCCCACAGCCACTTGTTCTGCTTCTTCATGGTGAACAGCGACGCACGACGGCTGCGCATATTGAAGCAGTGGAAAATCTCGACCATGTTGAGCGTGATGAACGCCATCATCACGCCTTCCTCGTCGGCATTGCCGGCGATCATATCGGCGATGTGGATGTAGCCCATGTCAAAGTACACGCCCACAAAGAAGCTCGCCAGCACCAGCACGGTGATGATTAGACCCTGGACCACGCAGTCCAGGCCCATGTGACCGGCAAAGACACCGTCCTTGGCGTTGCGCGGCTTGCGCTTCATGATGTCACCCTCGGCATCCTCCATGCCCAGCGCGAGCGCGGGGAAGCAGTCGGTGACCAGGTTCACCCACAGCAGCTGCACCGGCTGGAAGATGGTAAAGCCAATGAGCGTGGCGATAAACACCGAGAAGACCTCGGCAAGGTTAGCCGAAAGCAGGAACTGGATGACCTTGCGGATGTTGTCGTAGATGCGACGGCCCTCTTCGCAGGCACCGATGATGGTAGCGAAATTGTCGTCGGCGAGCACCATGTCGGCGACGTTCTTGGTGACGTCGGTGCCGGTGATGCCCATACCGACGCCGATGTCGGCGCGCTTGATGGACGGGGCGTCGTTGACGCCGTCGCCGGTCATGGCGACGATCTGGTCGCGCGACTTCCAGGCCTCGACGATGCGTGTCTTGTGCTCGGGCTGGACGCGGGCGTACACGCCGTAGTCCTCGATGTGCGCGTCGAGTTCCTCGTCGCTCATGCGATCGAGGTCGGCACCGGTGATGGCATGGCTGCGATCGGTGACGATGCCCAGCTGCTTGGCGATGGCCACGGCGGTGTCGATGTGGTCGCCCGTGATCATGACGGTGCGGATACCGGCGTCATGCGCCTCGCGGATGGCGTCGGCGACCTCGGGGCGAACCGGGTCAATCATGCCAGACAGGCCGCAGAAGACCAGGTCATGCTCGAGCGCGGCGGGACTGCAGTCGGCCGGGACCTCGGTGTAGGTGCGGCTTGCCAGCGCCAGCACGCGCAGGGCCTCGTCGGCCATGGCCTTGTTGGCGGCCACGAGCTCGGCACGACGCTCCTCGGTCAGCGGAACGACCTTATCGCCCTCGTAGATGTGGGTGCACAGGCCGATCACCACGTCGGGCGCGCCCTTGGTGTACTGCTCATACTCGCCGTCCAGGGTCTCGACGACCACGGACATCATCTTGCGGCCCGAGTCGAACGGGGCCTCGCCCACGCGCGGGTGCTCGGCAGTCAGGCCAGTGAGGCCCGCCTTGCCGGCGTCGTTGACGAGCGCGCACTCAGTCGGCTCGCCCACGGCCTCGCCCAGCTCCTCGTCCCACTGGGCATCGGAGCACAGAGCCATGCCGGCCAGGAACTTCTCCTTAGGTGCGGCGAGCTCGTGCTTGACGACGGTCATCTTGTTCTGGGTAAGGGTACCGGTCTTGTCTGAGCAGATGGTCTGCGTGCAGCCGAGAGTCTCGACAGCAGAAAGCTTACGGATAATCGCTTGGCGCTTGGCCATTTTGGTCACGCCGAGCGAAAGCACGATAGTCACGACGGCAACCAGGCCCTCGGGGATGGCGGCGACGGCAAGCGAGACAGCGACCATAAAGGTGTCGAGCAGCGCGGTCGGATCGGTGAGAACGTTGCCCACGCCGTGGCGGATGATGTCGACGCCAAAGATGACGACGCAGATGACGATAACCATGATGGTGAGGATGCGGCTGAGCTCGGCAAGCTTCACCTGCAGCGGCGTGAGCTCTTCCTTGGCCTCGGCCAGGGCGCCGGCGATCTTACCCATCTCGGTGTTCATGCCGGTGCCGACCACGACGGCGCGGCCGCGGCCGTATACCACGGTGGAACCCATGTAGCACATGTTCTTGCGGTCGCCGAGCGGCACGTCGTCGGTGCCGGCGGCGAGCTCGATCACGTTGGCATGCTTCTCGACGGGCACGGACTCGCCGGTAAGGGCGGCCTCCTCGATCTTCATCGTGGCGCTCTCGAGCACGCGGCAGTCGGCCGGGACGGAGTCGCCCGCCTCGAGCATGATCACGTCACCGGGCACGAGCTCGGTGCTCGGCAGGTGCACGAGCTTGCCGTCGCGCAGCACCTTGGACTGCGCCGCGCTCATCTCCTGCAGGGCCTCGAGAGCCTCCTCGCTTTTAGCCTCCTGGACCACGCCCAGCACCGAGTTGACGATAACGACGAACATGATGATGGCGACATCGGCAAAGTCCGCCTCGCCCTTGACCATACCCGTGAGCGCGCTGATGACGGCGGCAACGATCAACATGATGACCATGGGGTCGGCCATCTGCTCAAAGAAACGCTTCCACAGCGGTGTCTTCTCGGCTTCCTCGAGCTTGTTAGGGCCTGTCTTGGCGAGGCGCGACGACGCCTCGTCGTTGCTCAGGCCGAGGTTCTCATCGACGCCCTGGTCGCTGAGCACCTCCGCCGCGGCGGACAGGTATTCCTTTTGCATATAGAGTCCCCTCCTGGGATTCGGGCCACTCAGCAGATTGATGCCCGATCATAATTCCCAGGAGAAGGGCAAGGGCTCATCAAGGCTGCCGTGCTGAGCGGCAGTTGATAGTGGAGCTATGGTACCCCAAAGCAGCGCGTCTAGCCAAAACATTCCAATTGGAAACACGGCTCGGGTGCAACGATGCAGACCGTATGATGTTCAATATTGATAAAACGTTTTTTCTTCGGCGCATCATCAAACTGAAATATCGCCCAGATAGCAGCGGTTAGAACGGTTGGTAAAGTTTTTGCATATACCGTTTTTTCGCAAAAAATGAACTTCTAATTCGGCATACGGTCGATTTTTTGGGGTATTCGGTCGCCATTTCGTTATAATCATCTCAGTTTTATTTCTTATGGTTTATCTATCAGCGCAAGACGATGTCAGATGGAGGTCTGAATGTACAAGCGCACCAAGATTGTATGCACCATGGGTCCCGCCTGCGATAGCGACGAGACCATCCGCGAGATGATCAAGGCGGGCATGAACGTCGCCCGTTTTAACTTCTCGCACGGATCCTACGACGAGCACCACGGTCGCATCGAGCGCGTCCGTCGTATTTCCAAGGAGCTCGGTCTGCCCGTCGGCATCCTGCTCGACACCAAGGGCCCCGAGGTCCGCACCGGCCTTCTGGTCGACGGCAAGAAGGTTGCCGTCAAGACCGGCGATAAGATCGTCGTCACCGCTCAGCCCACGTCCGAGGATTTCCACGGCACCTCTGAGCACATCTCCCTCGACTACCTGGCTCTGCCCTCCGAGGTCGAGAAGGGCTCCCTCATCCTGATCGATGACGGCCTGGTCGCCCTCGAGGTCGAGTCCGTCGACGGCCAGGACATGACCTGCGTCGTTAAGAACGACGGCCTGATCGGCGAGCGCAAGGGCGTCAACATGCCCAACGTCAACATCTCGCTGCCTGCTATCACCGAGCGCGATCGTCAGGACATCCTCTTTGGCCTGACCGAGAACATCGACTACATCGCCGCTTCCTTCATCCGTGACGGCGAGTCCGTCCGCGGCATCCGCGAGCTTTGCCGCGAGAACGGCGGCGAGCACGTGACGATCTTCCCGAAGATCGAGTGCGCCCTGGGCGTCGAGAACTTCGACGAGATCCTCGAGGCTTCCGATGGCATCATGGTCGCCCGTGGCGACCTGGGCATCGAGATCAAGCCCGAGCTCGTTCCGCACATCCAGAAGGAGATCATCGCCAAGTGCAACGCGGCCTACAAGCCCGTTATCACCGCTACGCAGATGCTCGACTCCATGCAGCAGAACCCGCGCCCGACGCGCGCCGAGGTTGCCGACGTTGCTAACGCCATCTACGACGGCACCGACGCCGTTATGCTGTCCGGCGAGTCCGCTGCCGGTAAGTACCCGGTCGAGGCCGTTAAGATGCAGGCCAGCATTGCTCTCGAGACCGAGAAGTACCTCCCGGCCCACGCTCCGCTCGAGGTTCCGGCCGACGCTCATGGCACCCGCGTTGTCAACAACGTTGTGGGTATGTCCGCCGTGAACATGGCTACCACCGTTGGCGCCAAGTGCATCACCGTGCCGACGACCACCGGTCGTACCGCTCGCCTGATCTCGCACTTCCGTCCCAACATGCCGATCTGCGCGTTCTCCCGCCACGAGTGGGCCGTCCAGCAGATGATTATGTACTGGGGTGTTATCCCGCACCAGGCCGAGATTACCCAGGGCACCGTCAACGGCACGATCGTCAAGGCGATCGAGACCGCTAAGGAGCTCGGCTACGTCGAGGCCGGCGATCTGACCGTCGCTACCGCCGGCGATCCCCGCATGAGCGTCCAGCTCGAGGACAAGGTCTCCTCGACCAACGTCGCTTACGTCGCTCAGGTGCGCTAAATCGTACTTGCAAGCAGATTTGCATTGCAAAGGGCCCGGAAGGCATTGCCTTCCGGGCCCCTTTTTTAAGACCTTCTCCATATGTCACTTCATCGATTTGCGTTCAGTCGCAAGCCTCTCCGATACCGAGCGCACCACCGAAGACGCCCTGCGAGGGGAGCCGTTGGTCAATTGGGGTGAACTGTTCACCGTCAAGCCGGCCGACTAGCAGCTAGCAATCAGAGGGACTGCGGGGACGTCAGAAGCGGCAACGCGAGCCGCAAATCCCGCCTCGGTCAGCTCGATGACCTCGGTAAACGTTGCATCGAAAAACTCCTCGGTTAGCAGGCGGTATGGCGGATGGTCGGGCTCACCGGGGTTTTCGCGTACAATCTCGTGCATGACGCCGATGGTCTTGAGCACATATTCTTTATGGATGGGATACTGACCAAAACGCGCCGCAGCAGTATACAGACGATCGGTCGCACGCGGGATGGAAACAATGCCCAGCGTCTTGCCAAACCAGTCAAAATCGCCCTGCTTTTTAATGCGGAATTCCTCGCTCGGCTTGCCGCCGTTTGCTTCCAGATACTGGTTCACACGCGTGTTCCATACCGTGTCGGCCACCAAATGCGACCAGACACCCAGTGTCAAATCGAGCAACGACTGTGCCACATCTTCGGATGCAAGCGAGAACTCATAGGCGCCGGGACCGGCAACCGGCTCGGCATCCTTGTAGCGCTGGGGATAGTGCACGCGGTTCAGTCGCACGCGTTCCTCGATAATCGAGGTCGCCGCGGCCGGCGCACCGGTGGGCGAACTTTTTAGCAACGGTGCCACATAGGTATCCCAAAACTCATGCTCACGAGGCTTTGGGATGGGCTCGGGCTTGGCAAAGTGCGTAATGCGGTACGGGATGGGATCGGCGATGGCAGGGACCATATAGCCCACGAAGATATCCGGAACCACGCAGCCAAACAAAAAGGCATTGCGGTCGCGCACGCTATTGGCAAGCGCACCGGTGCGCTCCAGCAAACGCTCCGTCTGAGCGATATGAATGTTCCAGCTTGGCATAGCCACCCCCATAAAAAACCTGGATAACTATACCATCACGGCAATGCCGCGCGGGCGGCTACGCATGCTCTACGCAGCAACTAGTCCGTAGCACCGCTTTCGGTTCCATACGACGGCGAAGGCGCCTCGACCACATGGTGATATCGATCGATATAGATTGCACGGGCACCCAGGCGTCGCACCAAATCCTGGTGATGTGTGCTCATCAAGACCGTCTTACCCGCCGCGACGTAAGCCAGCAAGAAGTTGACCACGATGTCACATGAATCCTCGTCGAGTCCATTGGTGGGCTCATCGAGCACTAGGATATCGGGGTTCATCGATACGACTGCCGCCAGGGCCACACGCTTCTTTTGCCCGCCCGAAAGCTGATAGGGCGAGGCATCGACCAGATCGGCAACCTGGAACAGCTTCATGGCATCGCGGACGCGGCGCTCGAGCTCGTCTGCCGGCAGTCCCATTTGAGCCGGCCCAAACGCGATCTCCTCGCCCACCGTGGCGCAAAAGAGCTGCGCATCGGCATTCTGGAACACAAAGCCCACGCGCTGATGAAAACGCTGAGCGGCCGCGGAATCCTTTAGAAACGCCGCATCAATCACGTGCCCGTCAAACAGGTATGCCCCTGCGTCAGCGAGTTCAAGGCCGTTAATAAGGCGCATGATCGTCGTCTTGCCGCAGCCGTTGGGACCTAGCAGGGCAACGAGCTCTCCACGGTCCACCTGCAGCGAAACACCGTCGACCACCGTATGGCCCGCATAGGAAAACACCACGTCGCGAAACTCGATGAGCGGCGTGGTCTCAGCGCCAGCAGCACCGCTCGCGCCCATCGCGTTATTCGTATCGTTTGCCAAAACGTCGCCCTTCCCTATTCACATCAACGGATCGACCGCCCGCGCTACAGCACCGCGCACAACACGGCGAGCAGAACCACAACGACCGCGTAAACCGCATCGCGCCAGCCAAAGCCGCTCCGCGCAGGAGCCGGATACACATCGGCAAAGCCGCGGCAGAGCATGGCCTCGTCCATCGCGCGGCTGCATTCCATCGCCTTGATAAACGTCATGCCCATGATACCCGCGATCGAATCGGTACGCGAAAATCCCTCAGGCGCACGGCCAACGCTGCGCAGCATGACCGATTCGCACAGATC
Organism: uncultured Collinsella sp.; assembly: GCA_902496455.1. Taxonomy (GTDB): domain Bacteria; phylum Actinomycetota; class Coriobacteriia; order Coriobacteriales; family Coriobacteriaceae; genus Collinsella. The sequence goes on along the minus strand of CABVAY010000003.1, from coordinate 24,703 downwards.
GTGCGCCGTGCGTCCCAGCACCTCGATATGCTTGAGTGCCATATCAAAGGTAAAGATGACCTCGTCGGGCAGGTGCAGCATTTTGAGCGCCGCCGACATGCGGCTCCAGGTAAGCGTCCACGAAACGCCCAGCACCAGCGACACATTAATGAAGGTCTTGAGCGCAATCTTGAGCATGGCGCCCGTGGCAGACGCGCCCAGCAGCAGGGCAGGCAATGCCAGGACCACCGCAAGCCCCGTGGCGCCGAGCGCCGGTACAATGGTCGCACGCAGCCCGCGTGCGGGGCGCACCGCGACCAGCACCAGCGCGATAGCCGCCATCAACATGAGGTACAGCGGGCTCTGCGTCAGACACACGCATAGAACGCAGACGAACATCCCCACCAGGCGCACCGGAGCCGAAACGCAAGAAAGGGCGCGGTCGACCATCGACCCGCCCTCGTGCGCGCCCCCACCCAGGCGAACCCGCTCAAGCAGGCTCGCCAGGTGCAGGACGTTCTTTTGCATCACACGATGCCGAGCCCCCACGGGCTCGTATCGCTCCTCGACCGCAAGCCAGCTAGGCAGCTCGGCTATTGCCATGAGCACCGCTTTCCTTAACCGTCAGCGAGATCAGACGGAATGCGATGGTGAGCACCGCCACGCCAATCACGCCGGACAGGATATACATGGCAGCCTGACCGGCAAAGCCAAGACCCTGCTCCTCGGAATAGGCCTGCAGGTAATCACCCGTAGGCAGAGCGTCGGCAAAGGTCGGGGTATCAAGGCCGACCGAAGCCTGCAGACTGTCGTCACCAGCCTCCTGAACGGCGGTCGCGGCGCCCTCGGCGTCCCACTCGCCCCATGCGTCACCTGTGGCAAGCAAGCCGAGCGGCGTAGCCACGACAAGCACGGCAACCAAGATGAGCGTGGGGACCAGCGAGGTCTTCTCGGCAGCAGCGCCCTCGGCAGTAAGCTGGCCATCGACGGCCTCGGGCCCGACGATAACGCTCGGCGCCGTCTTCTTGATGAAACCGTAGATGGCGGCCGTCGCCACGCCCTCGATCACGCCGGCAACCAGCATATGCGGGATCAACATGGCCGGAATAGCCACGGACAGCGGGAAGGGGCAGTACAGCGGCGCGCCCGAAGCGTTGGTAAAGAGCATCGGCTGAATACCAAACTCGATTGCCGCGCACAGGGCCGCCAGGCACAGGCCGACCCAACCGCTCACGATGGCAGAAACCGAGGTGCCCCAGCTCTTGTCGTGCAGACGGCTGTTGAGCGCACGGAACACGATAGCAGCGACAAACGGCAGCACAAAGGCCATGTTAAAGCAGTTGGCGCCAAACGACAGAACGCCGCCGTCGCCAAACAGCAGCGCCTGCAGCGCCAGCGCAACCGAGACAGCGATAGCCGCGGCCTCGGGGCCTAGCAGCAGCGCAATGAGCGCGCCGCCGACGGCGTGACCTGTGGTGCCGCCGGGCAGCGGCACATTGAACATCATAAGCAGGAAGGAGAACGCGGCGCAGATGCCCAGGAAAGCCATGTGCTCGCGATCGAGCGTGGCGCGCACTTTCTTGATGCAGTGAACCCAAACGGGCACCATCGCCACTGCCATGACGGCATCGGTCTGCGGGGACAGATAATTATCTGGAATGTGCATGCACGCCTCCCGGTTATCGGCGCACGGAATTGCAACGCCGTTTGAATCACCTTTCCAGTGTTACGTAATGTCAGATTCGTAACACGACGCGGGCTATCATAGCAAAACGGCGCACTGCCGACAAAGCAGCACGCCGTTATGTAATGCGCGTGTCATATATGCAGGCTCAACGGTGCCTTATACCGGGCATAGCAGTCACGTAGGACTCGGCAGCAGCCACCGCTGACCCATACCCCAGCGCAGGACCTAGCCGCGGACCTCGCCGTTTACGCCCTTGCACACCTTGGTGACGATCTTCTGGTGCGCTTTTTCGACCTCTTCGCTGGTGAGCGTGTGGTCGTCGGAGCGATACGTAAGCGCAAAGGCCATGGACTTCTTGCCCGCACCGATACGGATGGGATCGCGGTAGACGTCGAACAGACGCACGCCCTCGAGCAGCTTGCCGCCGGCACTCGTAATGCGACGCTCAAGATCCTCGCAGGTCACAGTGTTGTCGACCACGATAGCAAGGTCGTGTTCAACGGCCGGGTACTGCGAGAACTCACGGTAGTTCTCCTGGTTGCGGGCGCCCTTGATCAGCTTGTCCAGGTCGAGCTCAAAGGCAACGACGACCTCGTCAATGCCCATAGCCTCGCGCGCCTCGGGGTGGATCTCGCCAACCCAGCCCAGCACGGTACCGCCCGAGAGCACCTCGGCAGCACGACCCGGCTGCAGGAAGGCATAGCTCTCGCCCTCGACGGGACGGAAGCGAACCTTCTCGATGCGCAGCTGGGCAAGCAGCTCCTCAACGATGCCCTTGCCAAAGAAGAAGCGCAGCTTACGGTACTTCGTGCTCCAGGACTGCTCGCTCCACTGGCCCGACAGCACGCCCGCCACGGACTTGGTCTCCTTGGGCAGGCTGGCGTTCTCGCGACCGTGGAACAGGCTGCCGACCTCGTACAGATGCACGTTGGGCGTGCCGTGGGCCTCGTTGTAGGCCACAGACTGCAGCAGACCCGGCAGCAACGAGCGGCGCATCTCGGTCTGCTCGGCGACCAACGGATTCATGAGCACCACGGGGCAGCCGCGACCTTCGGTGGACATGCCGATCTTCTCCAGGTCGCCCGGGGCGGCGAAGCCAAAGGTCGTGGTCTCGTTGAGGCCGCAGGCGCGCAGGATCTCGCCAACCTTGCGGGTAAGCTTCTGCTCGCGGGTCAGGCCGCCGATATGGTTCTTGGCAGCCGGGATGGTCGCCGTCACGCGGCCCATGCCCCACAGGCGCAGGACCTCCTCGATCAGGTCGATCTCGCGCGGCAGGTCGGGACGGAAGCTCGGCGGCGTGACCATAAAGTCCTCGCCGTCGCGCTCGACGGTGCAGCCCAGGCGGGTGAGCGAGCGCTCGATAAAGTCGGGCTCGATGCCGGCACCGCAGATGGCGCGTACGCGGGCCAAACGCAGCTTAATGCTGTCGATGGTCTTGGGCGCGGGGAACACGTCCACATAGCCGGGGGCGACCTCGCCGCCGGCTATCTCCTCGATGAGCGCGCACGTCACATTGGCGACGTCCACGCAGCCGGTCTCGTCGACCTGGCGCTCAAAGCGAATGGAGGCGTCAGAGATCAGCGACAGGTCACGGCTGGTGTGCGAGGTGCGGCCGGCGTTGAAGCAGGCGCTCTCGACCATCACGTCGACGGTGTCGTCCTCAATCTCGGAATCCATGCCACCCATAACGCCGGCCAGCGCCACAGGACGCTCGCCGTCGGTGATGAGACCCATGCCGGCGTCGAGCGTACGCTCCTCGCCGTCGAGCGTCGTGAACTTCTCGTCCTGCTGGGCGGCGCGAACGACCACGCGGCGCCTGCCATCGCGCTCGGCAAAGGTGTCGAGGTCAAAGGCGTGCAGCGGCTGACCAGTGAGCATCATCACATAGTTGGTGATGTCGACGATGTTGTTGTGCGGGCGCACGCCCAGGGCGTTAAGGCGCTTGACCATCCAGTCGGGCGACGGGCCGACCTTCACGTTGCGCACGATGCGGGCAACGTAGCGGTCGCACAGGCCCTCGTCGGCAATCTCGACGGAAAGCTCGTCGTCGGTCGCGCGGCCGGTCTCGGCCTTGATGGCGGGCAGCTCAACGTGGAAATCGCGGTCGAAGATGGCACCGGTCTCGCGGGCCATGCCGATCATGGACAGGCAGTCGGGGCGGTTGGGCGTAATCTCGCAGTCGAGCACGGTGTCGCTCGAGCCCACATACTCGGCAAACGGCATGCCACAGGGCGTATCCTCGGGCAGAATCATGATGCCGGAGTGGTCACCGCCCAGACCGAGCTCGCGCGCGGAGCAGTTCATGCCCATGGACACGACGCCGCGAAGCTTGCTCTTCTTGATCTTGACGTCGCCGGGCAGGACAGCGCCGATCATGGCCGTGACGATGTGGTCGCCGGCCTCAAAGTTCTGCGCGCCGCAAACAATCTGCAGCGGGGCGGGATTGCCGTCGGCGTCGAGGTTCTTGTCGCCCACATCGACCGAGCACACATACATGTGGTCGCTATCGGGGTGCGGGGTCTTGGTGAGCACCTTGGCGGTCACCACGTGGTCGAAGGACTCGCCCACGGTGTCGATCGCCTCGACCTCGGTGCCGGTACGGATATATTCGTCCGAAAGGGTCTTGGGATCCTCCGGAATATCGATCATGGTCTTGAGCCAGTCGTAAGAAACACGCATCTAGCTCTCCTTTCATACTGAAAGCCTGCGAAGAGATGCAGGTGGAAACTTCAACTTTGTGAACATTCCTTACAAAGCGAGGGTTGTCCAAGTGCGGCAGATCGGCCCGAAAGAGGAGCGCCGCGTACTTTGGTACGCAAGCGACGAATGAGCGCCGAGGTGCCGTGCTTGGGCAAGCCGCAGCCTAGAACTGATTCAAGAAGCGCATATCGCCAGTCATGAGCGTTCTAAGGTCGGGCAGGTCGTAGCGCAGTGCCGCGACGCGCTCGGCGCCAATACCAAAGGCGAAGCCGGTGTACTTCTCGGGGTCGATGCCGCAGTTGATCAGGACGTTGGGGTCGACCATGCCGCAGCCCAAGATCTCGATCCAGCCGCTGTGCTTGCAGAAGTTGCAGCCCTTGCCGCCGCAGACGTGGCAGCTCACGTCCACCTCGCAAGAAGGCTCGGTGAAGGGGAAGAAATGCGGGCGGTAGCGCGTCTTGCGGTCCTCGCCAAACATGCACTTAACAAAGTAGTCGAGCGTGCCCTTAAGATCGCCAAAGGTGATGCCCTCGTCGACGACCAGGCCCTCAATCTGGTTGAACTGCGGCAGGTGGCAGGCGTCGGCCGTGTCGGGACGGTAGACGGTGCCCGGGCAGATCATGTAGATGGGCGGCTTCTGCGACTCCATGGTGTGGATCTGCACGCCCGAGGTCTGGGTGCGCAGCAGTACGTCGGACTCGCCGTGAGCGTGGGCCTCGGGATGCGCGACGCTGCCGGGGTTGTTGTCGACCACATAGAACGTGTCGCGAGCCGAGCGGCTCGGGTGATCCATGGGCGCGTTGAGCGCGGTGAAGTTGTAGTAGGAGGTATCGACCATGGGGCCGGACTCGACGGTGTAGCCGATACCGCAGAAGATATCCTCGGCCTCCTCGATGATCTGCTTGATCAGGTGCTGGTGACCGATCTGCGGACGGATGCCCGGCAGCGTGATGTCGACGGCCTCGTGCTCGAGTGCATGCTTGAGGGCGGCGGCCTTCATCTCGGTGGTGCGCTCGTCGAGCATGCCCTCGATCAGCTGGCGCATCTCGTTGGCGCGCTTGCCCATCACGGGACGGTCCTCGGGGGCGAGCTTGCCCATCATGCGCATCAGGCCGGTGATGCGGCCCTTGCGGCCGAGCAGCTCAACGCGCGCGGCCTCGAGCTTTGCGGCGTCGTCGGCGCTAGTGACGAGCTCCTTGGCCTCTTCCTCGAGTTTGACCAGATCATCAATCAGACTCATGTCTTCCCTTTCGTCTCTCGCGCATCCGCACCCCGGGACGGCTGACGCCGCCCGATGCTGCGGATGCGCGGCCCGGTTCGGTAACAAAAAACCGCCCTCGGGCATGTGCATTGCCCAAGGACGGTTAAATTCCGCGGTACCACCTTGTTTGACCCGGCGGATGTCTGGCCCGCCGCGCCCACTCTGCGCCTCTTGTCGCGAGGCTCACGGCTTCCCTACTGAGGCTTTGCTGCCACTGGCCGCGTGCCCGTTGAGGTCGCTGCTCGGGAGTGAACGCTTGGCCCTTGCCACCGCAGGAAGGCTTGCAGCCCATGACCTTCCCTCTCTTGCCGGCGACGCGGCGGGCAAAACCCTCTCCGTCAACGCATTGGGCTATAGGATAACACATTTCGCGAGCGCATCGCCGCGTTCCGTTTTGTTCGCGCTGGGTACAAGGCAAGTAGCTGTGAAAAGTGGCCGTGCATCCGCCTGCGGTGTTCGGCCTGCGAGATTAAGGATACGGTATGGGAAAGAAACTCGATAAGAAGGCCAAGGCCGCCGTGGCAAAGGCCGCCAAGGGCGTCAAGGCCGCTAAAGTCGACAAGGCCGTCAAAAAGTTCCGCAAACTCGAGGGCAAGCTGTGGACTCGTGAGTACCTGCTCAAGATTGCCGAGTTCGACGGCGCGACGATTGCCCCTGCCAATGGTGCTGCCGCCCGTGCCGACGCCATGGGCACGCTTGCCGGTGAGCATCACAAGCTGCTGACCAGCGAGAAATCCGTTGAGCTCGTACGCTCGTTAGCGCGCGAGACCGTCGCCGGCGGCAAAATTGACGACCCGCAGCTGCTCGACGAGATCCGTGTGCTCGGTCGCGACCAGCGCGAGGCAAGCGTCATCCCCACCGAGGAGGCCGAGGCCTGGACCAGGCTCACCTGCGAGGCCGATGCCGTGTGGCACAAGGCCAAGACGGCTAATGACTGGGCGAGCTTTGAGCCCTATGTGGATAGGATCGTCGCCCAACTTAAGCATCAGGCCGAACTTATGGACCCCAAGCGCGACCCATACGATGTTTGGCTCGACCAGTACGAGCGCGGCCTTTCCGCCAAGAGCTTCGATGCGTTTTGCGATGAGGTCAAGGCGACGGTCGTGCCGCTCGTGCACGCCATCGGCGAGCGCAGCCAGCAGCCCGATGCCGACTTTTTGCACGCCCGCGTGCCCGAGGCCGCCCAGCGCGCCATGAGCTTCGACCTTATGAAGCTTGTCGGCCTGAACCTGGACGACACCACGCTTGCCTTTACCGAGCACCCGTTTAGCGAGGGCTTTGCCGTGGGTGACGCGCGCATCGCGACACACATCTACGAGGACGATTGCATCTCCAACGTCTACAGCATCATCCACGAGGCGGGACACGCCATGTACGAGCTGGGCGTCAATCCTGCCTATGCGCGCACCTGTCTTGAGGGTGGCACCTCCATGGGCATCCACGAGAGCCAGAGCCGCTTTTTCGAGAACACCGTGGGTCGCAGCCGCGCCTTTATGGGACCGTTGCTCGAGGTGCTGCGCCGCCACGCACCCGAGGTCTACGGCGACGTCGACGAGGACACGCTCTACCGCGCCGTGAACATCGCGCAGCCGTCGTTGATCCGCACCGAGGCCGATGAGCTCACCTATCCGCTGCACGTTATGGTGCGCTACGAGATCGAGCGCATGCTGTTTGCCGGCGAGGCCATGGCCAAGGATATCCCCGCGCTTTGGAATCGCTTTATGGACGAGTACCTGGGCATTCCCGTTCCCGACGACACGCACGGCTGCCTGCAGGATACGCACTGGAGCGGCGGCTCGTTTGGCTACTTCCCCACGTATGCGCTGGGCAGTGCCTACGATGCCATGTTTGTGCCGGCCATGTGCCGCGACGGTGTCGACCTTAACGGCGCCTGTGCGAGCGGCGACCTGGCGCCCGTCCGTGCCTGGCTGGGCGAGCACATTTGGCAGTGGGGCCGCGCCAAGGACGCACCGGAACTCATCAAGGGCGCATGCGGCATGGCGTTCGATGCCCGCTACTACTGCAGCTACCTGCAGGACAAGTTCACCACGCTCTACGAGCTGTAAGGCATAACCAACACGCCAACGCAAAGGGGACGCCGCGGAACCAATCCGCAGCGTCCCCTTTTTTCACCCAATAACTAGGTACCCAATGACTAGTTCGTTGACGCTAATGTCTTGGCAACGTCAGCGAAAACGACCCTAAGCGAGCAAGGTGACGTGAAATGAAAGGGCGCTGACCTTCTGGTCGCGCCCTTGAAATTGAACATCAGGCTGCCGCTTGGGGCCGTTTGTAGCGTCGAGCAGTTACGCGGTTTGGTAAAAACGCGTAACTAAAGAGCTTCCAGAGCACTTGCGATGCGCTTCATGGCGGCATCGGCGGATGCTTGGTCGGGCGCCTCGGCCAGCACGCGGATAACCGACTCGGTTCCGCTCTTGCGCACCAGTACGCGGCCCTCGCCTGCCAGCGCGGCCTCGGCCTCGGCGATGGCGTTCTGCACGCCCATGTTCTCGAGCGCGGCGTCCTTGTCCGCCACGTGCACGGCCACCTGCGCCTGCGGCAGCAGCTTGCACGGAGCCGTGAGCTGCGAGAGCGTCTCGCGCTCGGCACGAATCACTTCCATCACGCGCAGCGAGGTCATAATGCCGTCGCCCGTGCGCTCGATATCGCCAAAGATCGTATGGCCCGTCTGCTCGCCACCCAGGCTGTAGCCGCCCTCGCGCATCTTGGCATACACGTGACGGTCGCCCACGCCGCTGGTCACGGCGCTCAGACCGGCAAGCTCCAGCGACTTGACCAGGCCAAAGTTGCTGGCAATCGTCGGCACCACGGTACCGCCCGAGAGTCGCCCGTGCTTGTTCAGATACACGCCGCACACGTACAGGATCTGGTCGCCGTCTACCACGCGACCGCGCTCGTCCACGGCCAAGCAGCGATCGGCATCGCCGTCATAGGCAAAGCCCACATCCAGGCCCTGCTCCACCACATGGCGCTGCAGGCGCTCCATATGCGTGGAGCCGCAGTCGACGTTGATGTTAAAGCCATCGGGCGCGGCGTTGATCACGCGCACGTCGGCACCGAGCGCGTCGAACACCGGCTTGGCCACCGAGGAAGCCGAGCCGTTGGCGCAGTCGATACCGATCTTGACGCCCTGCAGCGAAAAGTTCGCACTTGCAATGAGCGAAGCAATGTAGCGGTTGCGGCCCTGCATGTAGTCCACCGTGGCACCGATGTGGTTGCCCGTGGCCAGCGGAACTTCGCTCTTGCCATCGATGTAGTCCTCGATGAGCTCCAGTACGTCCTCGTCCATCTTAAAACCGTCGCTATTGACGAGCTTAATGCCGTTATCGCAAAACGGGTTGTGGCTCGCGCTGATCATGATGCCGCAATCGAAGCAGCCTTCCACGGTCTGATGCGCTACGCCCGGCGTGGGGATCACGTGCAGCATATAGGCGTCCGCACCGCTCGCGACCAGACCGCTCACCAGCGCCGCCTCGAGCATATAACTCGAGCGACGTGTGTCCTTGCCCACGATAACGCGCGCCTTGCGCTCGCGGTTGGCGCCGTAATACCAGCCCACAAAACGGCCAATCTTATAAGCGTGCTCTACCGTCAGCCCAGCGTTGGCCTCACCGCGAAAGCCGTCGGTGCCAAAGTACTTCATGCGCTCTCCTTACAAAATAGGGGCGGACAGATTACCTGTCCGCCCCAAAATGGTACTCGATTATCTGCGCTACCAGAAAAACCCTACGCCGACGCGCTATCGCGAGCCGCCTGGCATGTAGGAGTCTGACGCAATGTAAGCGGCTTGTCCCCCGCCTCAGCCGACGTGGTCAGCGTATACGTGATCGTCGTCGTCTCGCCAGCATGCAGGTCAACGGTGCCCGAATAGAAGGGGATTCCATGCCACGTAGCGGCGCCAAGACCAAACTGGGTGCCCTCAACCGTAAGGTCACTGATGTTGCCGCCCGTCGGGGCAAACAGTGAGACATTCAGACGCTCGTCGTCGCGCGCGGCATCGGGCGCGCTCGCCGCGACGTAGTCGGGCAGCTTGCCGGCCTCCTCCTGCGTCATGATGTTCGTCAGGGTAACGGTGATGCGATAGGAGCACGTGCCGTCGCCGTTCTTCACGCCCTGGCCAATCTGCGTGTCGGCGTTCAGATACCAGTCGAGCTTGGAGAAGCTCAGGTTGTTAAAGTAAACGCCGGCAACGGGATCGGCACTCGGATCATCCGGATCGGGCAGCGAAGCGTCAATGCCCGTCTCTTTGATGGCATTCTGCTCATCATCGTTTCTCATCCAAGCGATCAGGCGGCCCTCTTCGGCACCGCGCTCAACGGCGCTGACAAGCTTCGTAACATCGACATCGCCGATACCGCCAAGGATCTTGTCGAAGGCAGCGCTGGCGACGGATGCAAAGATGCCGTCAGACTCCTCGACCGGATAGTTCCAGTACACATCGTGCATGAGGACCTTTGCGGCGTTGGTGCCGTCGACAACCGTTCCGTCGGGCAGTGACACGTTACCGACCAGGCCCAGCAGATACTGCAGGAACACCGGGTCGATACCGATGACGCCATCAACGTCCTGTCCATACTGGGACTTCCACAGCGCGGCGACACGCTGCGAGTTGCGGGGCCAATCAGGCGAATAGGTATTGCCCGAGTTGTACAGGTTACTGTGGTTGCCGAACAGCGCCTCATCCTCTTCGTCGACGCTCTCGACTGCCTCATCCTCGCTGAGTCCAATGCGGGGAACAAACTCGCCAATCGACATCTGGCCGTCTGTGACCGAAATCAGGCCCTGCGAACCGCCAAAGCCGCCGCAAGCACGAATCTCGACGTTGTTCATGGCGTACATAAGGTAGTTGCGCGTCTGGCCGTTGGCGCCGAGCATCTGGGGAAGGACGGGGGCGACCTTCTCCGCCGCGTCAACCGCGCCGTTGAGGGTGGCAAAGCCGTCCTTGGCCTTATCGACCAGCTCGGTCACCTGGGAAATATGAGTATCGCCAATGCCCTGGACCTTCTCGTTGGCGCTCTTGAACACCTTCGAGCTGCTGGAAAGCGAATCGGCGACCGCCTGCAGCGCGGACACGTTAATCATGCCGTCCTGGAACAGCTTGCCGGGCGTAGCCTGCGAAAGGTTATCGGCCATGGGAACCAGCGCATTGCTCGAGACATCGGACAGGGCGTCAATCATGGTGCGGGCCGCATTGATATCGCTGCCATACACCGGGATAAACGAAGCCGCCGTCCACAGCGGGCTCGAGGTCTCCGCCTTCATGCTGTTACAGAGCTCATCGATCTTCTTCGCGTCGTCAGGCAGCGTCGAAAAATCGCCCGACGTGACCTTGTCCTTAAGGCCACCGACGATCTCGACAGCCTCCTTCGCTTCGCTCTTTACGGTCTTTGCCGAGTTAAGCAGCATAAAGCCGCTTGCGCCAAGCGCAACGAGAAGCATCGCGACTACAGCGGCAATAATGGCGCCGGTGTGACGCTTTTTGCGCTCGCCCTTGCGATGGCGATGACGGACCAGACCGTCAGAGGTCGAACTCGACGAAGCATCGCTACCGTAGTTCAAGCCAAAATCGTAATAATCTTCCTTGGAACCCGAGCCCGCAAACTCGGTACCGCTATCATCCAGGCGGGCGAACGTGCCTGTCTCGGAGGCGCCGGTGTAAATCGTGCCGAGGTTACCCGTAAGCCCCGCGCCACCGGCAGAGGGAGTATTGTTGTCGGCCTTGCCGGCATTAACGTTGCCGGCGGCATTCGCGGCGTTGGCAGCACCTGCGTTGTTCGCAGGTACCGAAGGAGCCCCGCTCGGCTGCGACGCGGAGGTTGCACCGCCCGCAAAGACATTCCCTCTTGCACGGCCGGTCTTTTTTGCCTTTTGAGACTGCTCGTACAGAGCGGTAAACATCGCCGTCTCGCCCGGGGACACGCGCTTACCGGAGCCGCCCTGTCCAGCGCCGCCCGGCGTGCCGGCCTTACCAGCCCCGTTCGGACGCGGCGGAACTGCAGGACGGCCGCTATCGCTGCCCTTAAAGTGATTACCAGCCATAAAGAAATCCTCGCAATTGAGTCGCAATGAAAAAGTCCATAACGTTACCAGTTTATGGCATTTTGAGCATCGACAGCTAAACTCCAGACACGGACATCAATTGGCGAAAATGCGGCACAACACCTTTTCTGTCTTGGCGGCGGCGCTAGCTACACCGTGAGGAACATCATCACGATGATCATGGCAAAGCCGATAAGGTCGGTCGGCAAAAACACCGTCCCCAGCATAACGGCGCTGGTGATGGTCGCCGAAACCGGCTCCACAGTTCCGATGAGGCTCGCGCGCACCGAGCCGATGTCCTTAACGCCCTGCATATAAAGCATGTAAGCAAAAAACGAGCCGATAACCACGAACACCGCGAGCGCCTCGATGCCGGCAGCGTCGAGCGCCGGCATATGCGCCCAGGGCTGCACGAAGACGCACGAGGCCACGCCCGCCGTGAGCATTGCCGAACCCGTGACGATGGGGCTGCCGTATTCGGGCAGGATCTTGGCGGGAATCACCGCCATACACGCGGCGCTGACCGCACACATAAGACCTGCTGCCAGGCCAAGCGGCGAAATATTCAGGCTGGTGGGGTCGCCGCCGGTGGCGATTAAAAAGGTTCCACCCAGAGCCAGGCCAATGCCGATGACTTCGCGAGTACGCGGCATGCGGCGATCGGTCACGCAGGCGTAGCCCATGATGATAACGAGCTGCAGGCACTGGAGCACCGTCGCGGTTCCGGCGTTCGTCAGGCGCACGGCCGAAAGATAGCAAAACTGGTTGAACAGCAGGCCAAAGGCGGTAAAGAGCAGCAGCTGCTTACGATCGGGGGGTGTGGTCCAGAGCTTAATCAGGCGCTCGCGGTCACGCGTAACAACCACGGCCATAAAGAGTAGACCGGCGAGAATCTGACGCACGCTCATAAGCCACAAGGTGTCGACGCGGTAGGTATCGAACAGAAAGCTCGCGCTGGTGCCCGAGAAGCCCCAAAACGAACCGCCCACCAGCGTAGCCAAGACGCCCGTGATCATCTTGCGCGACGACGCATCGTTAAGGCGCTCGCGCCAGGCGCGACGGGTGTTGCGGCTGAGCTCGTCGGTGCCCTCGGGCACATCAATGTTCGATATATCGGTCATCGGCACCGAAGCCCCTGTGCCTTCGACCTGCTCGACACACTCTTTGCTCATTCCACTCCCCCGAAACAGCCTGGAAACAATTCGGCTTACCTTACCACGGCGAAGTCACCAGCTGGAGGCTTGTCCGCTTATCGGTTGGACAATTCCGCAGGCGTCTTTCCATAGCTCGATACCGTAATGGCTCTGCATTATGCGATAGCCAAATCGCGGCAGCAGGCTTTTTTGAAATGGATATGACAAAGCCCCCGAATTCCACAATGTAAGCGATTTTTAAAAATGTTCTTGCCACCGAGTTCAGGCTCCGTTATATTATCCCTTGCGCGCTTGCGCACCCTTGATCGGGCGTTTAGCTCAGGGGGAGAGCGCTTCCCTGACACGGAAGAGGTCAGAAGTTCAAATCTTCTAACGCCCACCAATTGTTCAACCGGTCTACCTGCGGAAATGCGGTAGACCGGTTTCTTGTATATAGCGCTGTATCCCAAATGTATCCCAAAAGGCGGCGCGCGAGCACTCGCTGGAGGCGGCGATGAGGGACATCGCCAGAAACGACCTGGTCATCCTGGACGAGTTCGGCTACGTGCCGCTGGACCTCGACAACGCGAGGCTGCTGTTCCAGGGGGTGTCGGACTGCTACGAGAGGCACAGCCTGGTCATCACCACAAACATTGAGTTCAGCAAGTGGGGCACGGTCCTGGGGGACGACAAGATGGCGGCGGCGATGATCGACCGCATCGTCCACCACGGCCGCCTGGTCGAGTTCACCGGCGCGAGTCACCGTATGGAGGCGACGCTCATACTCGGCAAGGCGGTGGGATAGGTTAACGCGGCGTGTTTGCCAAAGTGCTCAATTTGGTCGCGCCACAATGTTCAGCTTGTCGTCGACACAAACAGCGGCTCCCGCGTTTGGCAGCCCCGTGGTCCCAGCGGACGCGGGGAGACCGAGAAGAGTCAGGGCTCCGCCTCCTTGAGCGCGCCCACGTCGCCCCCGTGTTCGTCGAGAAGGGCACGCGCGGCCTTGACGCTCCGCGCCCCAGCGAGCCTGAGCTCAGTACTCCACGCGCTCGTCGGCTGCTGCGCCCTCCACCGCTTCGATCCCCGAGCGAAGGGCGTCCGCCACCTCTGCCGACCTCGCGTCCTCTTGCCCTTCCGCGAGCTCGACCTTCGCCGCCTCGTCGCCATGAGTCTCACCGTCCATGTATCCTGCTTTCAAATCGCGGCAGGCACAACAAGGCGCCCGCCCAGTTACTCGATACGAGCAGCCTAGACGGGCGTCACAAAGTGGCAGAGGGGCACGACTCTAATGCCAGGCATCTGCTGGTATCATTAGAGTGCAGCATTGGTTATGGGAGAGGGCTTCACATCCCACAGCCAGTCAGACCTAAGTTGGCTTCGTCCTGCTATAGATTGAGGTGAAGGCGATTGACTGATCAACAAAGTGAGACGATCGAGATTTCCGAACAGATTCGCGACAAGAAAAAGGATGTGCGATTCAGCACTCGCGAATACGTTGCGGAATACCTCATCAATAAGTTCAATGCTGATGCATTCTACATTCCGCTTGACTATCAACGGAACTTCGTCTGGACGGACGTTGACTGCAGCTACTTTATTGAGTCTGTGCTAATTGGCCTGCCCATTCCCTACATGTTCTTTGCCGATGCTGAAGATGGCAGAACGGAAATCGTTGATGGAGCGCAAAGGATGAACGCCTTGGTGAACTTTGCCAGAGGCGATTTAACCTTGTGCAATCTAGACATCCTTACATCTGTCAACGGAAAGACCTATTCAGAACTTCCCATAGAAGTACAAAGAAGATTCGATAACGCGAGCTTTCGAGTGGTTTACCTTGAGGAAGGGACCACCTTTGACGTCCGACAGGAGATTTTTCGTCGTATCAATTCATCGGGCAAGCAGCTCAAATCGCAAGAAATTCGCCGTGGCTCCATGGGCGGCGATTTTACAAAACTAGTAAGCGAGCTCTCCAAAGATCCGCTCTTTATAAAACTTGCCCCGTTAAGCGAGACGGCGCGCAAACACTACGATGACATGGAACTTGTCACTCGTTTCTTCGCCTATGCAGACGGCTACCCAGATTTCGAGGGTTACAAAGACCGCGTTGCTAGTTACCTGGATGAATACACGAATCGCATGAACATCGAGCTTGCCGAGTCACCTGACAAGCGCAATGAACTCGTCGCTCGCTTCAAAGAAATGTTGGAATACGTTGAGAAGTGCTTGGGAGACAGGGGTTTCAAAAAGACACCGACAGGAAAAACGACTCCTCATGCGCGTTTCGAAGCTATTGCGGTCGGCGTTGCCGTGGCGTTGTCGGAGGACAAGGACCTTTCGCGCAAAGACATGTCTTGGATTGATTGCGAAGAGTTCCAGACCCTTGTGCGGTCAGACTCGGCAAACGTAAAGGCCAAGTTGAAAGCTCGCATTGATTTCGTTGCCAACAAGCTGAAGGCGGAGCGGTAAACCTTATGGATTCCAATGACTTTAACTTGGGGTACGAAGAGGTCTACAACGACCGCCTTGGTGAGACCAAGAGCATGATTACGCTCGCGACCCTGCTCGATTCGCTTGACCAAGGTGCAGAGGGCGTGCGCTACAATGCTGTAATGCGAGGAGCGTACGAAATCGCTGAAAAGGCAAATCCCAGTGGCCTGCCCTCATCGACACCAGATGTGACCCTCGTTTCCAGTGTCATCCGCTCCAACGTCAAGCTTATGATCTACAACATCATTGAGTACTCAGTCACTAATCTCATGCAGGCGATTTACGACAGAGTAAAGGACGAGGGTTGCGGCTACGCTGAGGTTTCCGAAAAGCTTCAATCGATTTGGCACCATACCCAAATGTATAACGGGTTGAGCGACCCAAAAGCCAGCAATAGTACTGCCGAGTCCATAAGCAAGAGGTTGCTTGATCATGCTGTTAAAAATAACGTACTTCAATTCAGCGTTCGGAACACCATCGCCGGTGGAAATCTAGATGCAGACAAAATCCTCAAGCTCTTTGATGACCACGGAATATCGATTCATGATGATATAGCGAACTGCAAGAGGGATGAGATTAAGAGCGAGCTTAAAGACATCAAGAATCGACGGAATGACCTAGCTCATGGATCAATTTCGTTTGCAGAAGCAAGCAATCAGGTGACAACATCGGAGCTTGCGGAGCTAGTCAATCATGTTGACTCATTTTTGATGCAGCTCCGCAAGGATGTTTCGACCTACCTCAACGCCGGTGAATATCGGCGCGGTATGACCGAATCAGAAGAGGGCTAGTGTACGCAAGCGGCAATTATGCTTTTGCCAACCGCTTCGCCGAGCTTTGGTGGCACGGCGTTTCCAATATGCCGTGCCACAGCTTTCTTGCTGATCTTCTCGCCAGGCCTAATGAACTTGTAATCCTGCGGGAAGCTCTGCAAGACGGCACCCTCACGCAAGGTTAGGGCTCGATTTTGCTCTGGATGCCCAAACCGGCCCGTACCGTACATATAGAACTGCGTAGTTATAGTTGGGGACGTCTCGTCCCAAGCCATCCTCCCGTAGACCGCAGGGTACGTTTGGCCAGCAGCCTTTTTATGACAATCAAGCCTCAGATCCTCAGGCCAATCTCGCCACGTGCCATTAGGCGTCGAAGCCTTAATGCGCTTCAAGTTTAGTTCTGATAGCGCCGACGCCGTTTGCAGAGAGTCCCCCCTGCAAGAGCCGCCAGCGCTCACGGCAGGCAGCGCACCTATTGCCTGCCGAACCGTAACAGCATGAGCGTTATCATTCGTAGGGTCAATCAAGCTGATGGACCCATTTCTAGAAGCTAGCAGAATCAATCGCCGCCGATGCTGGGGCACACCGTACTCCTCAGCCTTTACGACGCTGTATTCCACCGAGTATCCGGACTCCTTAAGCGTGTTCAAGAAACCAGAGAAGATGCTCTCCTTCTCGAGCTCGGGCACGTTCTCCATGGACACGTAATCTGGCTGCACTTCACGTACAAGCCTCCCAAACTGCGCAAGCAACCCCCAGTCCTTGTGCTTCTCGCGATGCTTCTTGTCCTTGCGGTGCTTCGAGAAGGGCTGGCAAGGAGCGCACCCTACCAAGACTTTGATGTCAAAGTCCTTCAGGAGCTCCTTGACTTCCTCCCCGGTGACCTCGGCGATGTTCTTGCAGATGAACTTGTCCTTGCCGTTGTTCGCATCGTAGGCGTACTGGCAAGAGGAATCGAGGTCAAACCCAGCCACCACATCGATGCCAGCGGTGCGTAAACCGTAGGTCAGGCCCCCGACCCCGCAAAACAAATCCACAGCACCAATGGAGGCGCTCTGAGCCTTATCCTCCGTGGAACTATCAACGCTCATCGCAATCACCCCTTCGGCGTCCTAGAATGACCGTATGCGAGCGTCACAAACTCGAAAAGAATTCAACTCGCTAACTTTATAGATTAGCAGCAATCAGAGGGATTGGAGACCTGAGCTTGAAAACGTCACCGAACGGCTGTTTGCTTCCCGTAAACAGCAGAAGTGCAGGTAAAACGCCTTGGCCTCGATTTGCTTGATCGCCTGCTCCAAGTACGGCAATCCGGAGAGGTCCTGGCCGCCGGAGGCCGTGCAAAGCGCTCCGCTTGTATGGTCGCCCGTGCTCTTTCAGCCTGCGTTCGCCGCATGCCAGAAGAGCGTGCCCGCCGTGATCCTACCGCCCTCGTCCACATGCTCGAAGAGCTTGCGGGTAACGGCCTCGTCGTACTTCTCGGGGTCGTGGGAGCACCAGCTAAGGAACGTGTCGTGGTCGCCTCCAGCGGCCTCGTAGCTGATGCCGATGTTCTTCCAAGTCTCGTAGTTCTTGGGCGGCTCCATAGAGAGGAACGCCAAGTCGGCCTTCTCCTTATCGTTCATGCTGGCTCACCCCGCAATCGAGCTGCGAGGCGGCGCTCCCCGTGACCGAGCTGTAAGATGCAGCCACGACAGGCCCCCGGCCTGTCCACTCGCCGCCGGTGGCCCCGCCGCCAAGTATACGGCCACCGGTGTCATTTTCCTTGAATGCTTCCATAGGCATCGCTAGTCCTCAATGCCGAGCATGTCGCAGATTTTCTGCCCGCTGATCGCCCAGGTGCCGCCGATCATCATCGCGGGGAGCGTCCCGTCCGCGCACCACTTCTGGACTTGGCGCAGGCTCCACCCGCCAATCTCGGCCACGTGCTTAGGGGGTCTCGCACACCTTCACGTCCGCGCGCCGGATTTGCGAGCAGCCGAGCGGCTCCTTCCCATGCCCTATTCTCGCCTTTGTACCGAGCCATTCAGTCACCGCCCTAACCTCTGAGCTACTAATGACGTGTGATCACGGTTAAGACTGTACAAGAGCGAATTGCCGCGTTTAACTGTGGTTATGTAGTGCAGCAGTGGCAAAACTGCTTGACGGCGCGGGACTTCCATTTTGCTTTGCGACTGCTTGGACGGCCAAATTGCTCATTTGCTGACTTATAGCAATGCCCCAACGGCACCGTCGCGTTCGCAAACAGCCGCGGCCAACAGCAAGAACATCAGCAATTCCGTCGGCATGCATCGGACGTCCGCCGCTGGGGTATCCTTGGAGCACATGCACCGCAAGCCGCACAAAGGAGCCGCCATGCGCACCGAGCTCGATGTTCCCTTTTCGCACAAAGACCAGGCCAAGGCCCTGGGCGCCAAGTGGGACCGGGTCAAGAAGATCTGGTACGTGCCCGATGGCGTCAACCCCGAGCCCTTTGCCGCGTGGCTGCCCGGCGTGGATCGTTCCGACCCCAGCGCGCCCTACATCTATCTGGTGCTTGGCAAGCGCGAATGTTGGAAGTGCCACGAGCAGACGACGGTCGCGGCCTTTGGCATTCCGTATCGGTTGGCCGAGGACTCGGGCAGCAAGGCCGCGCCCGGCGCTGCGCCCGCCATGGACGACGCGGGCCACATCGCGATCGACACCGCCCGCGCCAACGCCATAGCCATCGTTCCCGCGCTGGGCTGCGTGCCGGCCGAGATCCGCGACTACCTGCGCGAGCGCTGCGGCTACAAGCCCGTAACGTCGCGCACCACCAAAACCGTATCGCTCGCCAGCACCTGCACCGCCTGTGGCGCGCTGCAAGGCAGCCATTACCTGTTCGAGGAGCCCATGTCGCCGTTTGCGCTCACGGCTATCAACAAGCTGCCCGCGCTGGAGTTCGTGCGCGTGGAAGTCGCCGGCGTCTTTGGCATCCACGCCAGACAGGGCAACTTTGACCAGGCACTTTTTACCTGGGCACGCGACCACCACACCCAGTTCCACAAGCCCCTGTGCGAGGGGATCTACCTGTAAGATATCTTAGGTACCGGCGAGCGCTCCTGGCGGCAAGGTATCGCCCAAAGGCAGAAGCACCCGACAGACAATTAGGTGTCCGCATCGTCATACACGACATCGATACCACAGCCGTGACAGCGTCCGGGGCGCACCAGCATGTGAAGACGGTCTTGTTACAGTCCCAAAATATGCTCCAAATAGCCCTTGTTAAACCAGAACGATTGCCTGGTCATCCAACGTCCGTCGGGCAACTCGTAGGCGTTCCTCGCAATATCGCCGATTTCGGTTCCGTCGGCGAATCTGTACGCAGCTTTTGAGGTATGCGGGCGGACGTGAACGATCGGGTTGTCTGCCATACCGGGCAGGTTGTTGGTCACTTTGAGCTTTCCGCTTGCATCCCGATACGGATTGAGCTCAACGCCCTCGCGAATGACCTTTCGTGTCTCATCCCAACAAGCCTTTGCGGGGCCTTCGATTTCGTTTGCCGGCATTGCCCAGAATAGGCAGCGGTCAAGGCGCCACTCCCCCTCGTGGTCCTCACGGAACACGACAAAGAAGAAACGACTGGTCTCAAGGCGCGCACGGAAGGAAGACGTTTCCCAATCCTCATTGATTAGCTGCTTAAACTCAAACGGAGGGAAGGACATTGCTTGCTCGATGTGCCCCCTCTTATTAACGCGACAAGCGCGGACGTTAATCCCAGCCTTAACGAACTCCTCGGCAGCATTGTTTTTTATGCCGAGCATGCGATAAACGAGTGTCGTCCATTGCGCCTTGTTTCCTGTGTATTCCAAGCCGTACTGCTCCGCAATCTGGCGATCAGTTTCGCCATAGTGTTGCTCGATCAGTCCAGTTACGTAGCTTTCGAAATCAATGGACTCGTCGTCGCCTCGAACGATGCTCTCGCCGATACGCGGGGCACCGAGAACATAGGCGTGAAGCACATAGTCCATGTACGAGCGTTTGAGAGAAAAGGCGCGACGCTTCGCGCGACGGCGTTCGATCTCGCCCGTATCGGTATTGAAGTACTCGTAGTACTGGTCGACCCACATTGTCGCTTCGGTTGCGCCCTTTGTGCAGGCGCCCAAGTAGGTGGTCATGCCCTCCGACAGCTCGTCTGCGCGACCATCCTGAATGTACGAAATGATTTTCTCGTAGTCGGCGCGAATGATCTTCATATCCTCTTCGGGCAGACGAACCATGACTGCACGCTCAATGCGCTGGTCGTATTTGTCGATGGAGCGGTCACGGCCGTAATAAATCAGCAGGATATTGCTGAGCTTGGTCTTGAGATGCGAGCTGTCGTAGTCGAGCGAAACGGGACGGTCGTAGGGAATCATCGTCAAGACAAGACGTTCACCGGCAGATTTACGACCGTCTTTAAGTACGTCAAAACACGTTGCCTTGAGCTCGACACCCGCCTCGGGAAAGTCCGGCCGGTCGTCGCTGTTGGCCTTGTAGCCAAAGTAACGCTCCTCAATCAGGGTTCCCATACCGCCCTTGTACTTCTTGGATCCAAAGTCCTTAGGCGCGCTCTCCCCCTCCGGCGCAATGCCAAGCTCCAGAATGTCGCGAAACGTCATCCCGTCGAGATTGGCAGCATACCGCTCGATGCTAGAGGGGTCAGAAAAATCAGTATCGTCAAGCATGCGCTTGAAATCGAGGTGCTTCTTGGACATGGCAAATCCTCTCGAAATAAGACATGATCTAATACGTATGCTACTGTAAATTCGGGTTATACCGTGAAGATCCCCTAAGGGATCTTCCATTTGCAACACGATTTCTGTACCCTTGATCTTTGCATTTGCAGCGATTTGGGGGAGTGAGTATGTCAGAGGTCAAAATCGCCGAGCTTTTTGCTGGCGTCGGCGGATTTCGTTTGGGCCTCGAAGGCTATGCTGACCCTCGTTATCCAGATTTCTACATGAAGCCCGCCGGACCCTTTCGCACCATTTGGGCCAATCAGTGGGAACCGCCCGGAACCAAGGCTCGTCAGTTCGCGGCACGCTGCTATATGGACCGCTTTGGCGAGGATTCCGTAGTCAACGAAGATATCAATAAAGTCCTGGAACAGGCTGAAGCCGGAGAGGTTGAAATCCCCGACGTCCAGATGGTTGTCGGCGGCTTCCCTTGCCAGGATTACTCCGTCGCTCGCCCGCTTAACCAGGCACATGGCATCGAGGGCAAGAAGGGTGTCCTTTGGTGGGACATCTACCACTTCCTCGAGATGAAGAAGCCGCGCTTCGGTCTCTTTGAGAATGTCGATCGTCTGCTCAAGTCGCCCGCGTCTCAGCGCGGTCGCGACTTCGCCATCATCCTAAGCTGCCTTGCCGACCTCGATTACACGGTCGAATGGCGCGTGGTCAACTCCGCGGAATATGGTTTTCCCCAGCGCCGCAAGCGCGTTTATATCTTCTGCGAGAAGAACGCTGGCAAGGTCGATCTCGTTGACCGCATGCACAACGGTGTCATGGCGAAGGCCTTCCCCGCCAT
Source organism: uncultured Collinsella sp. (assembly GCA_902496455.1). Taxonomy (GTDB): domain Bacteria; phylum Actinomycetota; class Coriobacteriia; order Coriobacteriales; family Coriobacteriaceae; genus Collinsella. The sequence goes on along the minus strand of CABVAY010000003.1, from coordinate 3,094 downwards.
CTACCCTGACGAAATGGCCGAGCTCGATGTCCTGCCCGATCCTTACGAGAACTCGACTCGTTTTGGCGTTGGTCAAAAGACATCTCAGTTCAAGAATGCCGGTGTCATGCAGGGCTGCCATGTTTTGACCTGCGACTTCGTTGAGGATTATCACGGCGAGCGCCGTGTGCTTGGCGATGTACTTGTTAATGAGGAGTATGTTCCGGAGCAGTTCTACATCTCCGGCGAGAAGCTTCCCGACTGGCGCTACCTCAAGGGCAGCAAGCGCGAAGAACGCACTAACAAAAAGACAGGCTTTACGTACACGTATTCCGAGGGAGCCATGAGCTTCCCGGATGCCACCGACAAGCCGAGCCGCACCATCCTCACAGGAGAAGGCGGCACGGGAGCGAGCCGCTTCAAGCACGTCATCGAATGTCCCGATGGCCGTTTCCGCCGTCTTGTTCCCGACGAGCTCGATCAGCTTCAGGGATTCCCGAAAGGTTGGACCGATACGGGCATGACCGACGGCCATCGGGCCTTCTGCATGGGCAACGCACTCGTCACCGGCGTGCCCCATCGCATTGGCGAAGCTATGGTCGAAGTGTACGGCCTCTAAGGCAAGCAATCCGGAGCCGGCAGTTCACGCTGTCGACTCCGTTTTTCCACCCCACTCCCCTGTATACTGATGTAGCACGTGTTTCGTCCGGGCTTGTTGGGCCGGATTGTTCATGGGAGGGTCTTATGGCTGCTTCGAATCCGCCTAAGGGGAGCGTTTCTTCTTCGTCCATCAAGCCGGTTACGCGCAAGGCCGTGCGCTGCCAGCGCGAGGTCGCTTGGCTTGTCACGCAGGCGGCGGGCAGGCTTGTGGCGACCACTCAGGACGTCAATGCGCCTACGCCGAGCTTTGTGTTAGCGGCGGCGCTGGATTATGTGCGCCAATTGGAGCTTGCCGAACAGGATGCCAGCGGCCACCTCGACTACCAGAATGTTATGGCGCCCGACCTGCAAACGTTCTGCCACATGGCCAAGTTGCCCGCCGCGCCCAATGCGCTTTCGGACGCAGGCTACATGTTTACGCTTTCGGGTGCGGACCTTATCCGCGACATCTATGCATACTGCAGCGAGCTCGCCGAGCGCCACGTCTTTGACGCGGCTGAAGTCAAACCGGGAAATGTAATCAAGCTGGTTCTTAGGCTGTTCTTGATGGACGGGTTCGTGGCCATGCCGGCGTAAGCCGAGTCTTCAGCATCACCGTCGACTGAGCAACAACCGCTTTACCTTAGTGGGCGCCAATTGAGGGTCGATTATTGGGTCGCCTCGTCCACTAACGCATTTATTCCACGCGCTCTGACAGTCGATACTTGCGGTTGCGGCTCGTCGCCGGCGCCGTGGGCTCAAGCTCGCCTTGAGCAATGAGCGCGTTGACGCGCGACCTAACCTGGGAAATTGTAAGCCCCGTGCGTTCTGCCAGCTCACGCGTCCCCAGCTCGCCGTAGTGTTTGAGTGCCGTCACAATTAAGCCTCCGCCATGATCGACTGGCTCGATCTTTGAACGGTAAAGTACGACCTTGAACCGATCGAACCCCGGGCAGAACAGGGGCTCGGCCAGACCATGCGCGCGCATGGCATCGATCATCATCGGGATGCCCGAGCCATTACCCTCAGCCGGCGAACCTGCGCCATCCGGCAGCGGGACAATCGACATGAGTTTCACGAGCGTCGCGTTACGGCATCGGGAGCTGCCGTCAAACAAGTTCTCGCGAGTCTTTCCCCCGTAAAGGCCGCCAGGATTCGTCACCTCGACACGATCGTCAAAGACGTCGATGGCAATCGATTGTCCACAGAACCGATCCCCGTATTCTCGATGGATTACGGCGTTGGCGATTGCCTCGCGCAGAACCTCCTCGGGAATCTCCAGCGAGTCGACACGCGAGACGCCTTGGACGGTCGAGGTTCGCCGCAAATTCTTGGCGACGGCCGCGACAGCATCCGAGATCATCTCGCCCAACGTTCCCTCACAGATTGTGCGGTCCATGAACCTCAGCGACCCCGCCGTGCCTTTCCGGGTCCCCGCATAGACAGCCATGTCGATAAAGAGCTTGGGATAAAACTGCTGAGGGTAGGTGCCCGCAACTAGGAGTCCAGCCTTGGTGACATTGCCCTGGGAATCAAGGAAATTTAGGCGCTCCAGCTTCGTTTGTTTGTCCGGCGCGCCGCGCATTGCCCGGGGCGTCAACGAGAAAGCCCGATCTATCGTACGGTCGACCAGCATCTCGTCGAGATCGTCCGCGCCCGCGCCCGCCACCGCGTCGCGATCGCTCGGAGTCGCTCGACCGTATGACGCCAATGCGAGCACCTCGGTCGACGAAAGCGGGACATCTTTGTCATCGATGCGTTTGTAGCTGCCACCTTGAGCGCCCCGCTCTATGACATAGCAAGGCTTGCTCGACGGGTCGAGCTCCTCAATCGTGATGACCAGAACCACGGTGCCCTGGAGCTCCACGCGCTCAATGGTGTATTTGGGCGGATTGGCCAGCTTTCCGCGACCGCCGGCATCACCCATGCCCGCCACGAATTGGTTGAGCACTTTCTCGGTCTCAAAGTTTGCAACTGGGACAAAACCCGCGCGCTCGCTCACTCCGAGTACGATGATGCCGCCGGCGGTGTTTGCGAAAGCGCTGACCGTTTCCCATACGTCGCGGGAAAGCGTCGTGGCGCTCTCCTTGACCTCGACGTTAAGATCGTCCGAGCCCATGCGCCTTAAAGACTCGAGCAGACCGGTCAGTTCGTTTTCGTTCATCTGCACGTCCTTTCGCTTGGTTCTGCGAAGAATGCCGCGAATGGATTTCCTTCGTCTCTCAGTTATCTCTCGTAATTATCTCTCATCTTTCTGTTATCTCTCATATTAGAGATGAGTGAGAGATAAAAGATAAGATGTCTGCCATCTGTTTCATATAAACATGTTTTTGCTGGTAGAACAATCGGTATTGAGATAATACCATGATTGCTTGTCTCTTTGCTGCTCAGTTATCTCTCATATTTATCTCTCGTCTTTCTCCTTGATTATCGACTTTATCCGAACACCTCCCACATTCATCCGCACATGTGCGGA
>CABVAY010000002.1 GCA_902496455.1 uncultured Collinsella sp. | reverse complement strand
CCCCCGCTGCGCACTTCGTGCGGCGGGGGTTTCATGCGTCCTGCGGAAAGTTTTCAGAGCTTTACCCTGTAGGGTCCCTGCCGCTACGTTGCAATCAGGGCATCTGGAGTGGACGGCAGCTTGGCTACGAGCTGGGTCTGAAAATCTGAACGGATGGGTGTCGTTGCTGAAAGTGCAGACGTTGCTGGTGGCGATCACTTTGGGACTCGGATTTCCACTTGCTAGCAAAAAGGCCTCCGGAGCTGTTGCTCTGGAGGCCTTTTGTTTACTTGCAAATGCGCGCGTTAGTTGTTCTTGGTCAGACGCTCGACGTCGTGGGCGATCATGTATTCCTCGTCGGTGGGGATGACCATGACCGTGACGGCGGAACCGGCGGCACTGATAACCTGTGGGCCGTTGCCCACAGCCTCGCGGTTCTTGTTGTTGTCGATGCGTACGCCCAGCCACTCAAAGCAGTCGCAGAAGGCCTTGCGGATCGACCAGTCGTTCTCGCCGATGCCGGCGGTAAAGGTGATGGTGTCCACGCCCGCCATGGAGGCGATCATGGAGCCGGCCTGCTGCATAGCCTTGTAGGCAAACATATCGAAGGCGAGCAGGCAGCGCTCGTCGCCCTCGGAGGCGCGCGTGCGGATGTCGCGGGCGTCGTTGGAGATGCCCGAAATGGCAAGCAGGCCGGACTGCTTGTTCATCATGTCGTCGACTTCCTGGTAGCTGTAGCCGCCCTCGCGCTGCAGGTAACACACGGTGGCCGGGTCAATGGAACCACAACGGGTGCCCATCATCAGGCCGTCAAGCGGCGTGAGGCCCATCGTGGTATCGCGGCACACGCCGTCCTCAATGGCGGCAAGCGAAGCACCGTTGCCCAGATGGCACGAAAGCAGGCGGTGGCAGCGCGAGCCCAGGATCTCCTTGGCCATCATCCACTCGTAGCGGTGGCTCGTACCGTGTGCGCCGTACTTGCGCACGTGGTACTTGTCGCACACGTCCTTGGGCAGCGCGTAGGTGTAGGCGACCTCGGGCATGGTCATGTGGAACGAGGTGTCGAAGACGGCCACGTTGGGCAGCTCCGGATACTTCTCGCGGCAATATTCGATTGCCGCGGCCTCGCCGTAATTGTGCAACGGAGCGAGCGGGGCCACCTCAAGGATCTTAGCCATGACCTCATCGTCGACGACCGCGGAATCATCGAAGTGCCAGCCGCCCTGAACGATGCGATGCCCAATGCCATCAATCGTAAAGTCGGTCTTCTCGAGCTCCTCGAGCACGCGAGCGATAGCAGAGCGATGATCGGGGAAAGGGACCTCCTCGGTCTGCTTGGCGCCACCGTTCTCGGAGTGGCCAAAGATGCCCATGTCCGAACCGATGCGTTCGCAGTTGCCCTTGGCGAAAACCTTGCGGGTATCGGTATCCAAAAGCTGATATTTAAGGCTTGAGCTGCCGGCGTTAACAACAAGTACGTTCATGAGACTCCTTTGCAGTGCAATACGGTCGACGCAGACCCCTTAAGGCGGCCGCATTTTAATAAGAAGTTATCACAACTTGATAAATAGCTATCAGGCATATCGCCCAACGAGCACAAAAGAGGGGCCGAACGGCGCTCGGTCGTCCAGCCCCTCCCCTCTTGCAATTACTTGCCGTTGACGATGCGCTCAACGTCGGAAGCGATCATGAACTCCTCGTCCGTGGGGATGACGAAAATCTTGACCTTGGAATCCTTGGCAGACAGGCACCAAGCGCCGTCGCCACGCAGGGCGTTGCGGGCATGATCCATCTTGACGCCCATAAAGGCCAGGCGGTCGGCAACGCCGGCGCGGACCGCCGGAGCGTGCTCGCCGATGCCGGCAGTAAAGACCAGGGTGTCCATACCGCACATAGAAGTAGCCATCTCGGCAGCCTTGGCGGCAATCTTGTAGACAAACATATCGAAGGCGAGCTGAGCCTCGGGGTCACCAGCGGCGGCGAGCTCCTCGACGTTGCGGCAGTCGTTGGTCTTGCCACCGGTCACAGCCAAAAGGCCGGACTTCTTGTTCATCATCTCGTCGACCTCGTCGAAGGTGTAGCCGCCTTCGCGCTGCAGGTAGCACACGGTAGCAGGGTCGATGGAGCCGCAGCGGGTGCCCATCATGACGCCGTCGAGCGGGGTGAGGCCCATGGTGGTGTCCATGCACTTGCCGTCCTCGATGGCGCACAGGGAAGCGCCGGAGCCGATATGGCACACGACGACCTTGCGGGCCTCGCCGTTGGTCATCTCTGCGACCTTCTTGGAGATGTAACGGTAGCTGGTGCCGTGGGCGCCGTACTTACGGATGTGCAGCTTGTCGCAAACATCCTTGGGCAGGGCGTAAGTCTTGGCGACCTCGGGCATGTTGAAGTGGAAAGCGGTGTCGTAGACCGTGACGTTGGGCAGGTCGGGATACTGCTCGAGGCAGTACTCGATAACGTTGGCCTCGGGGTTGTTGTGCAGCGGCGCCAGCGGGGCGACCTCGCGGATCTTGGCGAGAACGTCCTCGTCGACGAGGGAGGAGTCGCCAAAGTACCAACCACCCTGAACGATGCGATGGCCGATGCCCTCGATCTTGACGCCGTTGGCCTCGAGGTCCTTCAGAACGACCTCGATGGCGACCTTGTGGTCGGGGAACTCGATGTTCTCGGTCACCTTCTTGGAGCCATTGGCAGCATGGGTGAAGGTACCACCGGTAAAGCAGACGCGCTCGCAGGAGCCCTTTGCGGACACCTTATGGGACTTGGTGTCGATGACCTGATACTTAAGGGTCGAAGATCCCGCGTTGACGACCAGAACGTTCATGTGTCTCCCTACTAACAGGCGGTGTGGCGCCGCCAGGTTACATACGCTTCAATAATAAACCCAAACGCCCTCGCGCTCGGGTTTATTGCGTTGATATATAAGTTATCGGTGTTTGAGCTTCCGTTTCATTGTAAGGAAAAAGCGCCCTCAGATGAGGTTCTCACCCAAGTTCTTGCCGCCGAGGACGTGCATATGGAAATGCATGACGGTCTGACCGGCGTTGACGCCCTTGTTGGAGATGACGCGGAAACCGTCCTCCAGGCCCTTGGCCTTAGCGACCTCCTGGATGGCGTGAGCCATGGCGCCCATGGTCTCGGCCGGCACGTTATCGGCGATATCGCTGTAGTGCTTCTTGGGGATCACGAGCGTGTGGACCGGCGCCTGGGGATTGAGGTCATCGAAGGCGATGACCTGATCGTCCTCATAGACAACGGTCGAGGGAATCTCGTGGTTGGCAATTTTGCAGAAGATGCAATCGCACATGGTTGGTTCCTTTCTCACAGACCAAGGTAATTATATTTGGTCGGGATGGTTAGAACGAGAGGTTGTCGTCGGTGTTGGCGGGTTCGCCGTCGGCGAGCACGTCGTTGCCGTCGACGTCCTTAAGAAGCACCGAGACCTTCTGCTCGGCATCGGACAGGCGGGTGCGCAGGCTCTTGAGGAGCTCGACGCCGCGGGTATAGCTCTCGAGCGACTCCTCGAGCTCCATATCGCCCGACTCCAGGCTGCGGATGATGAGCTCCAGCTCCTGCGAGGCCTGCTTGTACGTAAGCTGCTCGACCGGGGTCTTCTCTGCCATATCTGTTTCCTTTCCTAAAGGTCTATCACTATGAAACGCGGCCTACTCGACCGTATCGACCGTTGCCGCCACGTTGCCGTCTGCCATACGCACGCGGATGGCGTCGCCCGGCTTAAAGGTCTTGGCGCTCGTAGCCACACCATCATCGCTGTACGCGATGGAATAGCCACGGGCAAGCACCTTGAGCGGCGACAGGGCATCGAGCGACGCGGCAGCTCGGCCCAGGTCGGATGCGGGCTTGCTGAGCATCGTACGTCCCTGATGCTCCAGACGGGAGCTTGCGAGCGTGAGCGCATGGTGCTTGCCATCGAGTCCCGAGGTGCTTGCAACCAGACGCTCGGGCAGGCGTTCAAAGCTGGATCGGAAAGCTCCGACCGAGCGTACCATGGCGCCCGACAGGCGATCGGCAGTCAGTGCAAGCTCTGACTCACGACGCTCGACCATAAATGTGGGATCGTTGAGGCACGGGCGGCATGCGGCCGCATCGAGCGCGTCGCCCAAACGAGCCGTATAGGTATCCCAGGCACGACGTCCACGCTGATCGATGATCTCCAAATCAACCTGATTCGACCCAATCATCGATGCCATCGCGGCACCCAGACGCTGATGGCGCGCCTCGAGCACATCGGCCAACTCCGTCATAGCCGGCGCCACCGATTCGGCCGCCGCCGTGGGCGTGGAGGCGCGGCGGTCACTTACCATGTCGCAGATCGAGGTATCGGGCTCATGCCCAATACCCGTTACCACAGGTACGGGACAGGCTGCCACCGCACGGGCAAGCTCCTCGTCGTTAAAGGTCATGAGGTCCTCGAAGGAGCCGCCGCCGCGCACCAGCAAAATGCAATCCGGCGCCGGCGTAATGGAAGCGGCGCGGTGCAAGCCCTCAATGAGCTCTGTCGGCGCACCCTCGCCTTGAACCTTGGCGCCCACGCAGACGAGCTCGACGAGTGGGTTGCGGCGGCGCAATGTGCGCTTGACGTCATCGATTACGGCACCCGAAAGCGAGGTGACGACCGCCACGCTCGAGCAGAACACCGGGATGCGGCGTTTGCGCGCTTCGTCCATCAGGCCCTCGCGGCGTAGCTTTTCGGCCAGTTGCGCCACTTGTTGACGCAGCAGACCCTCCCCCGCCAGCGAAAACGAGCGAGCGACAAAGCTCATGCGGCCCGTAGCCTTATAGAGATTGAAGCTGCCCTTAAAGCTCACCTGCATACCGTCGCGCAGATCGAACGTGCGCTTGAGATAGGCACCCTTCCAAATGATGCAGTCAACGGCGGCCGAATCGTCCTTGATCTGGAAATAGCAGTGGCCGCTTCGGGCGTTAGGACCACGAAAACCCGTGACCTCGCCCAAGACGCTCAGCTGCGGAATGGCATCGAGCGCACCGGCGGCGATCTCCACCGCCTGGCTCACGCTGAGCTCCTTGCGCTCTTGCTCGTCCGAACCGTCGAACTCGGCGGAAACGGCATTACCGGTTAGGTTCCAGCCTGCCACGCAGCCTCCTTTCGTTATCGAGCACAGAGGCTCCGGCCCCGTGCGAAATTAAGTCCAACACATAGTACAGCGCCGCGAGGACACGAATCCCCGCGGCGCCTGCCTGTCCCATTTGTTATCGGTTGGAGTTTCTGTTGTAGCGAGCCATAAGGTAGAGCAACTGAATGATCGAAGTGAGCGCTGCAGCCACATAGGTAAGCGCGGCTGCCGTCAGTACCTTCTTGGCGCCGTTGACCTGCTTGGAGCTCATGCCCGACTGCTCGATGTACGCCACAGCGCGTCGGCTGGCGTCAATCTCGACAGGCAACGTAACGAGTTGGAACAGCACACTAAACGAGAAGAAGATCAACGCGAGGGTCGTGAGCCCGGCAATGTTCATAAACAGGCCCAAGAGTAACACGATGGTCCAGGTGTTCTGGGTAAAGTTGACGACCGGCACGAGGGCGGTACGCACTTTCATAATGGCATAGCCGCTTTGACGCTGGGCGGCATGGCCCGCCTCGTGGCAGGCGACGGCAACACTTGCGACCGAACCGCCCGAACGGTTGGCATCCGACAGATACAGGTTGTTGTCCTGCGGGTTGTAATGGTCGGTGAGCTCACCAGCGACACCCTTGATACCCACGGCGCTACAACCGTTGGCATCGAGCATGCGGCGAGCGACTGTGGCACCCGTATCGCCGTCCGAGCGAACCTTGGACCAGGTTTTGTACGTCGAGTTGATATAGTTCTGTGCGGCAAGGCCAAGCACCGTGCAGACAAGAACAACCAGCAGGTACAGCGGGTCGATGCCAAAGCCGTATCCATAGTAATAAGGCATGCGAATTCCTCCGAGTCGAGTTACACGTTGGAGGCATTTTACCCACTCAACCGGCTAGGCTTCCCTACAGGAGCTCGATTTTGCCGTCCTTCACCGTCAACCCCATATTGCCGGAAAGCAGATCGTCCAGGCGCGAGCCCACAAGCTCAAAGCGCCAACCTTCGCGCAGGCGGCTCTGCTCGGGATGCTCAATGTAGTCGGCCAGGTCATCGCGCGAGGCAATGACCGAGGTCGCAACGCCTGAGCGCTCGGCAACCAGGCGGATAAGCGCATACATAAGGTCAGTCACGCTCTCCAGCTCCGGCGAAATCTGACGATGTCCGCGCACCAAGAGCGGCAGGCGATCGTGCGGACAGCTCGCACCGCGCTTGATGGCCATGAGCGCACCGTCCACGTCGCGCTCCCCCAATTGATCGGTACCGCGAATGCTACGGAACTCCTCAACGCGCACGGGATTGCGCTTAACGAGCGCTAGCAGCGTGTCGTCGGACATGACCCACTTGCGTGGGATGTTGCGCCGCTCGGCGCGGTCCTCGCGCCAGGCGGCGAGCTCGCGCGCGATACCCAGCTGATGACGGCTGCACGAATTGATGCGCTTGACCTTGCGGAACGCCTCGTGGCGATCGGCGCGATAGTGCGACTCGTCAGCCAGCGGGCGCAGCTCGTCGAGCACCCAGTCCACACGGCCCAGCTCGCGCAGGCGGCTCATCATCTCGGTATAGGCGACGATCAGGTACTTGACGTCATCGATCGCATACTCAATCTGCTTATCGGTCAGCGGGCGGCGCGACCAGTCGGTCAGTGACTCGGTCTTGGGCAGCGATACGCCGCAGAACGTCTGAACAAGCGCGCCATACGAAATCTGCTGGCGCTCGCCCAAAAAGGCGGCGGCGACCTGCGTATCGAAAATCGGTCGTGGCAGCACGCCCACGGTATGGAGCATGACCTCCATATCCTGCGAGCACGCGTGGAAGACCTTGGTCACGCTCTCGTCGGCCATAAGCTCGGCCAGCGGCGATAGGTTGTCGATTACCAGGGGATCGACCGCGACGCTCTCAGCAGGGGTGGCAATCTGAACCAAACATAGACGCGGATGGAACGTGCGCTCGCGCAAAAACTCGGTATCGACGGCAATCGCGTCGAACTCACGGGCGCGCTGGCAAAAGTCGAGTAGAGCCTGATGTGTGGAAATGTTCATATCAACCCATCGAATAAGGTTAGGCCCGAAAAACACGGGTAGGATATCGGCATTGCCTTACAACTATACTCGGTTAGTCACAGAACGGGAACGTAAGTATGCGCTGCCTTATCATCCACAACCCGGCATCGGGCCCCAGCTCAGATGAAATCTTCGCATTCACGCACGCCCTTGCACAGGGCGGCGACGAGGTCGTGATGCGCTTTATCGGCGATGGCATGGAACCCGAGGACGCCGTGGCAGACGTGCGCGAGTTTGACCGCGTGGTCGTTTCGGGCGGCGACGGCACTGTCTCCAACGTGCTCGACCAGATGCGCGGATGCGGTGTCCCCACGCTCGTCTTCCCCTCCGGTACGGCCTGCCTGTTCTTCAACAACATCGGCAATGCCCCCGAGGCGGCGGCGCTCGCCAAGGCCTGCCGTGCCGGTCGCACGGTCAAAGTCGACATGGGCGAGCTCTTTTGGCTCGACGAGAACGGCAACGAGAAGCGCCACGGCTTCATCATCATCGCCGGCTCGGGCTTCGACGCCGAGATCATGATGAAGGCCGCCCCCACCAAAAACGACATCGGCGAGATCGCTTACTTCCTCTCCGCGCTCGCCACGCCCAATCCCACGGTGGCGCACTTTACGATTGAGCATGACGGCATTGTCGAGGAGCTCGACGGCATCTGCTGCATGGCCGGCAACACCTCGGTCATCCAAAACGACATCAACCTGTTCCCCGACTGCCGTATGAACGATGGCATGGTCGACATTGCGGTCATCGAACCCGTAAAAACTGTGCAGCTTCTACCGACTGTGATCACCGCCGCACTCGACCCCGCCGGCAAGGTACTCGGCCGCCCGCAGTTCAAGATCATCCAGACCAAGGAAGCCAAGATCACCTGCACCCCGTCGCTGGGCATGCAGTTCGATGGCGAGATTATCTCCAGCAATTCGGGCGTCTTTGGAGCCCGCGCGCTTCCGCAATGCCTCGACCTCATCGTCGACGAATTCTCCCCGCTCGGAAAATAGGAGGACCCCATGAACGACAATCCCCTGATCGGCTTTATTGTCATCGTCTTGGCCATGCTCGTCGGTTACGCCATCAACGTGATTCACCGCCGAAAGAAGTAAATCCACATTGGTATGATATTCATCCAGTTATCGACTCTCCCGCTGTTTATGCAAATCCTAAACAGCGGGAGAGTTTTCTTTTTGAGCACCGTCTAATGCTTTATTCAGCTACAGTAAATGCAGGGTGCCTTTATTTAACTAAAGCCATAAAATGAGTATTATTATCCGTTCATCGTATATTTCCACACGCTCATCGAGTAAAAGCTGGTGTCGAGTGAATACTCTTTACACTTCCTTTAGGCTAGTAGATGTATTTATTAGCTGAAACTCCGTACGGTTTCGCGGGGTTTCAACAGTTGGGAGGGATTATGAGGTTTACTCATCCTGTCAACACGCTCAAGAAGCTCGGCTGCGGCCTTGCGTTTGGAGCAGCGGCCATCATGGCCATGCCGACTTCGGCACTCGCTTGCACCCAGATCTACATGGGCAGCAAGCTCACGGCAGACGGCAACACGTACTACGGCCGTTCCGAGGACTTCGGTCCGCGCTATGTCAAGCACTTTGGCATTGAGCCCGCACACAAGGACGGCAACGAGTACACCTCGGTCGAGTCCGGTTTTGAGTACAAGTCCAAGGGCGCAACCTACCGCTACACCTTCGTTCGCGACAACCCCTCGCAGTGGGAAAATCGCTACGACGCATATTCCGAGGCAGGCATCAACGAGAAGGGCGTCTCCTGCTCTGCCACGCTGAGCACCTCCTATAACGAGAAGGCCGAAGAGGCCGACCCCATCACCGAGGAGACTGGCATTGGCGAATACAGCTATGCCAGCGTCATCCTGGGCGAGAGCGCCACGGCCCGCGAGGGCGTCGAGCTCATCGGCAGCCTGATCGACGAGCAGGGCGTCTGCTCCAACGACCAGATCATCATCGCCGACAGCACCGAGACCTGGTTGTTCGCCGCGCTTTCCGGCCATCAGTGGATTGCTATGAAGCTCGCCGATGACATCGCCTCGCTCAACCCCAACATCGGCAACCTCACCTATAACGTCGACCTCGATGACACCGAGAACTGTCTCCATTCCGAAGGCATCGAGTCCATGCCTAAGGAGAAGGGCTTTGCCGAGTACACCGACGGCAAGTTCGACGTCGCCAAGACCTACGGCGAGGAGATTAGCGAGGCCGGTATGCACCAGTGGTCGCGCTATATCCAGGGTCGTGATTACTTCATGGCTCCGCTTGCCGAGGGCACCGACTACGAGATCGTCAAGGACGAGCGCGAAGAGGCTCGCGCCACGACCGGCGCCCTGGTCCACGAGATGCAGCCGCTGTTCTTCCAGCCCGGCAAGTCCGACTGGAACACCTTTGAGATGATTCGTTCCTTCGCCGCTCGCGGCGAGAATGTCGCCGGCCTCAACGCCAACACCGACGGCGCCTATGCCATCGGCTCCAACCGCAACACCGAGATCCACACCTTCCAGATCCGTCAGGGCATGGACCCCGAGATCGCGACCATTCAGTGGGAGATGCTCTCCAACGCCGAATTCTCCGTCGCCATCCCCTTCTACTCCGCACTGCTCACCGAGGTCAGCCCCTACTTCAGCGATCAGGATGTCTCCTTCGATCACTGCGAAGAGGAAGACGTCGTGAACAACGAGGAGCCCAAGAACTCCATCAACTACGTCCTCATGGACATCAACACGCTCGCCTATGAGAACCGCGACCACTGCGCCACCGGCGTCCGCGCCTATCTCGACGCCCTGCAGAAGGAACTCATCGAGCAGAACCTGACCGTCGACGAGGCCATGCAGGCCGAAGAAGGCACCGAGGCCCGTACCGCCCTGGCCAACAAGGCCGGCAAGGCTGCAACCAAGAACACCTATGTTAAGTGCAAGGCCATGCTCGAGGAGATGCGCGACTACCTCAAGGAGGGCGATTTCTCCGAGGAGTTCGTCCCGAGCGACTACGATGCCGACAACGACTGCCTGGTCGAATCCATCACCTACGCCGACGAGGCCCTTTCCGATGAGGACGTGACCGAGCCAGAGGCCGAAGAGGAAGAGGTCACCGAGGAGAAGTCCGAGGGCAACAACATGGCCGCCATGGCCGTTGGCGCCGTCGTCATCATCGGTCTCTGCGTCTACGTGATCTATCGTCGCAAGAAGGCCTAAGACCCTCATGTCCTAGCTGAGCGGGCGGGGCACATGAGTCACCTCGCCCGCTTAACCCGCCTTTTGACCGGCGGGAAACCCGCTTGAAATCTTTTCAAAAAAGATTTCCCCGCACACACTTCGCTGTGCTATAGTGCAGCGCAACAGCAACTTGGTGCGACCGCGCCACGGCATCACGAAAGGAGCCACCAACATGAAGAACACGATGAAGTCTCTCAACAACTGGTGGTGGCGTGATGCGAATACGATCGGTCGACAGTGAGTCCCTCACGCCTGTTTTTGCGCTCTAGGTGATTGAAAGGCCTCCGGTTTCGACCGGGGGCCTTTTTCTATCTCGAGCCCGATCGCATTCGCATCACGCGCCTCCGCTTTTCTCTTGCACTCCCCTTCCGAAAGGATTTTCACCATGTCTCAGAACACCACCGCCGCCCAGCCCCGCACCGTCCAGACCGCCGACCGCGGCAAACTCGACGTCCGTGCCCTCGTCCTGCTCGCCATCCTGCTCGCTGCCGGCTTCATCCTCAACTTCACCGTCGGCAAGGCCATCTCGGGCATCTCGGGCGGCATGATCAGCCCCGAGTTCATCATCTCGGCCTTCTGCCTCACCATCCTGGTCGTTCGCCCCAACATCGGCCAGGCGCTCGTCATTGGCCTCATCTCAGCTGCCGTGATCCAGATCACCACCACTTCGCCTTTCGTCGATTTTGCCGCCGAGGGCATCGCCGCCATGCTCATGGCCGGCATCGTCAACGCCGCCGGCAAGAACGGTCAGGTCAAGCCCGCCATCGCCATTGTCGCAACCTTCCTGACCACATTTGTCTCCGGCGTCATCTTCATGGTCATCAAGATGGCCATGCTCGGCGTGGTAGGCGAGCTCGCCGCCGCCATGCTGCCCGTCGTTGCCATGACCGCCGTCTTTAACGCCATTCTGGTCGGCGCCCTCTACCTGCCCATCCAGAAGGCCCTTAGGCTCAACTAACCCGCTCGGCTTTACCACCAAAGACTGTCCCAAACGACTAGCTTTTGGGAACGTTCTTAAACGACTAGTCATGTAAGAACGTCCCCAATGACTATGAAAGGTATCCATGGAAACGATCATCAACGTCGACGATGTCTCGTTCTCCTATGGCACGCAGACCGAGCAGGCGCTCAGCCACATCTCGCTCAGCGTGAACAAGGGAGATTTCATCGGCATCATCGGGCCCTCGGGCGCCGGCAAGTCCACGCTTGCCGCCTGTCTGTCGGGTGCCGTGCCCCACCACTACACCGGCACGTTCTTTGGGTCCGTCATGGTTGACGGCCACGACACCTGCGAGGTCTCGCTGGCCGACGTGTCGCAAATCGTCGGCAGTGTGCTGCAGGATATCGACACGCAGATGGTCGCCTCGGTCGTCGAGGACGAGATGCTCTTTGGCCTCGAGAACTTTGGCGTTCCCCACAACCAGATCGAGCAGCGCGTGAGCGAAACGCTCGAGACCGTCGGCATCAGCGACCTGCGCGACCGCGAGATCGCCACGCTCTCGGGCGGACAGAAGCAAAAGGTAGCCATCGCCGCCATCCTCGCTATGCATCCACGCGTCTTGGTTCTCGACGAGCCCACCGCGGCACTCGACCCCGCCAGCTCCACGTTGGTCTTCGAGACGTTGCGTGAGGCAAACCGCGCACTTGGAATCACCATCGTCGTCGTTGAGCAAAAGGTCGCCCTGCTCTCGGAGTACTGCAGCCGCGTGCTCGTGCTCGACCATGGCGAAATCGCGCTGCAGGGCGAGCCACACGAGGTCTTCGCGCATACCGACGAGCTTCGTGCCATCGGCGTCGACTGCCCTCGCGTCACGCGTATCTTCAATAGCCTCGAAACCGATGGTCTAGTAAGCGGTGCCCCTTGCTTGGATGTCGATGAGGCCGAGTGCCTGATTTCGGGCATCGTCGACCCCGCACGCGCGGCTATCGAAGCCCAGGCGCCCGCCGGTTCCCCGCATGCACCGTCGTTGCGCCCTCATGCCAAGGACGCCGAACCCGTACTCACCTTCGACCATGTTGAGTTTGCCTATCCCAATGGCGGAGCCGCCGTACACGACCTTAGCCTGACGCTCTATCCTGGCGAGCTCGTGGGCATCGTCGGCCAAAACGGTGCCGGCAAGACCACGCTCACCAAGCTGCTCACGGGTCTGCTCAAGCCCGCCTCGGGCAGCGTGCGCGTCACGGGACTGGATACCGCAACCGTCCCCACGAGCCGCATTGCCCGCGAGGTCGCAACCCTCTTCCAAAACCCTGACCGTCAAATCTGCAAGGACACCGTGCTCGACGAGGTCGCCTTTGGCTTGGAGCTTGGCGGCATGGACCGCGCCGAGGCTCTGCGTCGTGCCCAACTCGTCATCGACCGCTTTGGCTTGCCGGCCGACGAGGCGCCTTTCTCGCTTTCGCGCGGCCAGCGACAAATGGTGGCACTCGCCTCCGTCGTGGTCGTAGAGCCCAAAATCGTGGTGCTCGACGAGCCCACGAGCGGCCTTGATTACCGCGAGTGCATGACCGTCATGGAAACGGTGCGTACCATGGCCGAGCGTGGCTGCGCCGTAATCATGGTCTGCCACGACATGGAAGTCGTCTCCGACTTTGCCGAGCGCATCGTAGTAATGGCCGACGGCCGCATCCTCGATCGCGGCCGCACGCACGAGCTGTTCTCGAACATCGAACTCATGCAGCATGCCTACGTTGAGCCGCCCCAGGTCATCGAACTCTCGCGCCGTCTGGCATCTTCCGTCTCGCCCGCTTTTGCGCAGGTGAGCGAGGTCACCGATGTCGTTCGAATTACCAAGGAGATGGTCCACCGTGGTTAACGTCATCGACTACATGCCGGGCGATACGCTGCTGCATCGCCTGAATCCCGTCGTCAAACTGGGCCTCGCCGCCGCCATCATCGTCGGCATCTTTTTGTCCGACACCTACGTGGCGCTGCTGGGCTTTCTGGCGCTCACGCTCGCACTGGGAGCTTACGCCGGCGTCGTCGACCGTCTGCTCTCGCTGCTCAAGTTGCTGATTCCGCTCGCGCTTATCATGCTGGTGCTTCAGCTGGCCTTTATGCGCGATGGCAACGTGGTGTGGGGTTTTATCACCGACACGGGCCTCATCACAGGATCGAAGGCCTGCCTGCGCCTGCTGGGTGTGGCGTTACCACTCATCCTCATGCTCATGGTGACCAAGCTCAACGACCTTGCCAACGCCTGCGTCGAGGTGCTGCATGTGCCGTATCGCTATGCCTTCACCTTTACCACGGCGCTGCGCTTTGTACCGGTGTTTGGTCAGGAGATGAATGCCATCATGGAGGCGCAGACCGCACGCGGCGTCGAGTACGATACCAAGAACCCCATCAAGAAGCTTAAGCTCATGCTGCCACTGTGCGTGCCACTGCTCATCTCGAGCGTGGGCAAGACCGATGCCACAGCCTTGGCGGCAGAACAGCGCGGCTTCTATCTGCGCACACGCGCCAGCTCGTACAAGCGCTATCCCATCAAGGGTCTGGACATCGCCGTGCTCATCGTCAGCATCGCCCTCATCGCCATCGGCTTCCTGTTCTAGTTCACCACCGACAGCAACCACCCAACGCAAAAGGCCTCGGCTCGCACCAAACGAGCCGAGGCCTTTACTGTTTCCCCAGATAATACCTACCAAAAATAAACCTGTCCCTTTTTGGCAGATCGAGGGCTATTGGCGGTAGGGGGCGCCGCTGCGGATGACGGATTCGCGCACCAAGACGTCCATGGCGTCGAGGGTAATCTCGGGCATCTCGCGGTATTTCTGCAGCACCGAGAGCTCGGTGCAGGCCAGAATGACGCGGTCGCAGCCGCTACGGGCGAACTCCCACATCACGCGGTCGAACTTATCCATATCGGGCTCACGTCCGGCCTTCACGTCATCGTAGATAAGCGACATCACATCGTTCTGACGTTTCTCGCTGGGATAGACAACCTCAACACCCGCAGCCTTACATTCGCGTCCGTAGACGCCCGCGCCCACGGTTCCATCGGTTCCCATAATGCCAATCTTGTGCACCGGCTCGGCCGGCATACTCAGGTTGGGGTCGAACTCGCACTCCCCCATCACCGCACCCGCAAGGGCATAGCGCACCGACTCACGCGGCATGTGGATAATCGGCACCTTCGTAAACGACTGGATCTGGTCGTAGAAGTAGTGCGACGTGTTGCAGGGAATGGCAATGTGCGCACAGCCCAGCGACTCGAGTGCCTGGGCACACTCTTTCATGGTCGCCAGCAGCTTGGCATGCTCGCCGGTCTTAATGGCCAACGTGCGGTCGGGCATGGTCGACTTGGAGAGCACCACCATGTCGATATGTTCCTGATCGCAGGCAGCAGCCGTATGACGCACCACCTGGTCGTAGTAATACGACGTGGCCTCGGCGCCCATGCCGCCGATAACTCCCAGCTTTTCCATCGCCGCCTCCTTGGTGACGCTTGCGCAATTGCGCGTATCATACCCGCGCCCGCCCGATGCAAACCGGACGGGCGCCGCGCTCATCTACTTGTAATACGTCTTGAACAGCTTAAAGTGGCGCAGCTTGGTGTGCCACATGCGCAGCCAGCGGTTAAAGACAAAGTCGCCCTTCATAAACGAAGGGTCGGCGCCCTTGCCTTCCTTGTCCAGGCGATGCACCTTAGCGCGCAGCTCGGGATCCTTGACGTACTTGTCGACGACGCCCATGGGGACGACCATCCACAGCGCCTCGTCCTGCGCCGTCACAAACTCCGGCTCAAACGGGCGGTTGAACACATACTCGTCCACCACATACTTGGCAACGTTAAAGCCGCTGTTGGTGACGTAGTAGTTGCTGCGGCCCTGGCGCGTGTTGAAATCGAAGAACTTAAACGAGCCGTCGCGCTCGTCGTACTTAACGTCAAAGTTGGAATAGCCCACAAAGTGAAGGTCCTCGAGCAACTTGCGCACGCCGCCCATGAGCTCGTCGTTGGGCTCGGTAATGATACAGGCATGGTTGCCGACACCGTGGGGCTGATGCTCCTCGAGCAGCACATGGCCCAGGCACATCATGCGGACCTTGCCGTTGCGGTCGGAATAGCTAGTGAGCACGCGCATGTACTCGTCGTTGCCGGGCACGCGATCCTGCAAGATCAGGTCGTCGGTGTAGCCGCTGGCATACGAATCGCGAATGACCTGTTCCAGCTCGGCGCGGTCGGCAATCTCATAGGCCTTCTTCTGGCCCTCGAACTCATGTTGCCACCACATGATGCCGTCAGAAGGCTTCAGAATCATCGGGTAGGGAAAATCGATCTGGTCGAGCACTTCGGCAGGTGCCTCGCCTTGGGCGTTCAGCATCGCCATGGTGAAGGTAAACGTGTGCGGATAGGGCACGCCATGCTTCTCGCACAGCTCGTAGAAGATCTCCTTCTTCTGGCACTGCTCAAGCATGCTATAGGGAGCGTAAGGCGCGATGATGTTATCCGCCAACTCATGGGCATCCTTGGCTTGAGCCACGAGAGCGACATAGTTGTCGCCACAGCCCACAAGGACAATCGTCTTATCGGCATGCGCTTGGGCAATGCCATTGACGGTTTTGAGCATCACGGGCATGGTATCGATATCCACGTTGGGCGTGTAGTCGATAATCTGGCTGCGGTACGCGGGACCCGTCTGATACTTGCCAAAGACCAGACTCTTGACCTGGTACTCCTCGTAGAAGGCGCGCGCCACCGAATAGGCGTTGATGTCGCCACCAAGCAGCACGGGAATGAACTCGCGCTCTGTAAATTGCAATGCCATGGAAACTTCCTATCATGAACTGCCCACACAACGGGCGGTCTTTGCGCAACTGATTTATTTTAGCGTGCCAAGCCGCCGGCGCCCAAAGCTCCACCGTATCTATGGCAATCGACGTAATCGTCCAGCACGAAGACGGCGCCCACCGTTCTATGACAATGGGCAATGAACCTACCGTTGTTGTAGGATTCAGCGTATTGACATCTTCGAGCGAAAGGCGCACACGTGCCCCAAAACCATCCGACCGATAATCCCATCCTCAATGCTGCGAAGCGCGAGCTGGCGGAACGTGCGAAAGCGACCGCTCACCTGCGCACGGCAAACGACGCCTACAACGGGCCTGCCCGTATCGTCTCAATCAACACGTCGGAGCACAAAGGCACGCGTAAGTCACCCGTCGCCGACGGGCACGACACCGTCATCGAGCAGTTTGGCCTCGCCTCCGATGCGCACGCCGGGCATTGGCACCGCCAGGCTTCCTTTTTAGCTGCAGAGTCTATCCAGACGGCGCAGGCGCGCGGGCTCGATGTGCACGAGGGCGACTTTGGCGAGAACTTCACAACCCAGGGCATCAACCTGCTCTCGCTCCCCCTGGGAACGCAGCTCAAGATTGGCAACGATGTCCTGGTCGAAATCAGTCAGATCGGCAAGGTCTGCCACACCCGCTGTGCCATCTACTATCTCGCCGGCGACTGTATCTTTCCCCACGAGGGCATTTTCGGCGTGGTGCTACAAGGCGGAGAAGCCCATACCGGCGACGACATACAGGTGGTCAAGCTCGGCGATGGCACCTGTTCCTTCACTCCCGCCGACGCACTCAAAGAGGTGGAGCAGGCTCGTCGCGAAGGAACCCTGTAGTTGCAAAATCCCACGTTGAAGTAGCTTTTACAGCCAAGAATCCCGTTGCAATAGGGTGCCGTAACGTTAAAGTTGAACTCTATGGTTTCTCAACAATTCATCATAACTGCAGGTCAAAGCCAAAGCCTCAAGTTCAACTTGACCCTTTGGGACCTTTAAGGTTCAAGTTGAGGTCGAAAGCAGTAGTAGAATACACCTCGAACCATAACCTACGATTGATTGCAGAGGGACTGGATGCAGCATTCGAATCATCGCACCGCAGC
The DNA here is from genome assembly GCA_902496455.1 of uncultured Collinsella sp. GTDB lineage: Bacteria > Actinomycetota > Coriobacteriia > Coriobacteriales > Coriobacteriaceae > Collinsella. Next base: position 68,614 of record CABVAY010000002.1, on the reverse strand, counting down.
GCTCATTGCGTCGAAGCCGGCTCGTATCATCACGAGCGCCGCGCTCGCCGTTGCGCTGACGGCCACGCCGATGCTCTCCCCCGTTGCGGCGTATGCCGCCTCGCAGGCAACGCAGGACCAGCTTTCCGCAGCCCAGCAGAAGATCGAAGCCGCCACGAGCGCCTACAACGACGCCCGCACCAAACTCGATGACCTGCAAAAGCAGATTGACTCCAATGAGGCAAGCATCGAGGAAATCGAGGCCAAGCTTCCCGAGCAGCAGGCCAAGGCAAGCTCCGCCATGCGCGATCTGTACAAGTATCAGAAGGGCACCAATCCCATCGTGAGCTTCCTGGTCAACGCACAGAGCCTGGGTGAGTTCATCACGACCTGCAAATACACCAACCAGATCACGAGCTCGAGCGTCGACGAGATCGAGCAGCTCAATAACATGCAAACCGAACTCGAGCAGAACAAGGCTGAGCTCCAACAGGCCAAGTCTCAGCTTGAGGCGGAGCAGAAAAACGCCGAGGATGCGCTGGCGCAGGCCCAGCAGCTCCGCAGCGAGGCACAGGCAAAAGCCGAGCAGGAAAATGCCGCCGAGCTTGCCAAGCTTGAGGCCGATAAGGCCGCTGCCGCCGAGAAGCTCTCGGGCGAGGGCGTAAGCGGCAGCAATTCCAGCAGCCAGGCCACCAACACCAACACCACCATCGACACCACGGTGAACAACGCCAATACCGGTAGCTCCGATTACGATTCGTTCATTAATGAGTGGACAGGCCGCATCGACAATTATCTCGCCGGCTCCCCCATGGCAGGCCAGGGCTATAACTTTGCCGTCGCCGCTTGGAATACCGGTGTCGACCCCCGTTGGTCCCCCGCCATCGCCTGCATCGAGAGCACCAAGGGTGCTTATTGCGCCAATTCTTACAACGCCTGGGGCTGGAGTGCCCGCGGCGGCGGTTGGCGCAGCTTTGGCAGCTGGAGCGAGGGCATCTCCGCTCACGTTGCCTATCTGGGCGCCAACTACGGCTCCACCCTTACCCCAGCAGCGGCCAAAAAGTACTGCCCGCCCACGTGGCAGGACTGGTACAACAAAGTCGCCGCTCAGATGAACCGCATCTAAGTGCAACTGCAAAGGGCCCCAATGGGGCCCTTTTTCTTTTAGGTAGCGGAGGTATCGACGACGCCGGTCGCATTGGCAACCGCGACTATGACGATCATGCATAGGAGCAGCACACCCAATGCCTTGAGCAAGAGCTTCGCGAGCTTCTTGCCGCGATAGCTGTCGAGCAATGCGAATCGCCGACGAAGACGGCGCTTATCGAGCAGCGCAAAATGCATAAGCACCATAAGGCCATCGACAAAGAAAAAATACTCGATTATGAGAAGCCACGTCGGGTAGCTTTGGTTTGCTCCCGTGGGGTGAAAGACGGCAAAGTGGCTACCGGCAAAGAACACAAGCAGCGAGAAGCAGACGAGCGTATTCCAAATGCGCCCCAGAGACTCCGGAACGCGAGAGAGCAGACCGCATGCAGCGGAGGCGGCAGGGGCAGGAAGCCCTGCGGGTTTCTGGAGCCCTTGGGACGCCAACACTGTCTCCGAGGCCGGAGTACGGACAGGCGCAGGCGCAGAAGGCCGCACGGGGCGACTCAGATCGTATGCCGCGCGCGTCGCCCGTCCCAACGCTTCCGCACTCGCAAAACGCTTGGCCGGGTCGAGCGCCATCGACATGCAGACGGCATCGGCAAGTGGAGTGGGAATGCCGCGCGCCTCGCATTGCTCGCGCATGTCGAGCCCTGGTTTAGGGTCGACTCCCGTCAAGCAGAAGAACAACAGGGCCCCAAGTGCGTAGACATCGCTGCGCACACTCGTCTGCCCAAACCCATACTGCTCGGGCGGCGCATAGGGTCGCGTGCCAAACTTGACGGTGTCGGCATCGGCGCCATCGCGCCATACGCGCGCGATCCCCAAGTCGATAATCACCAGCGATGAAAACGTCAGGCCCTCATCGAGCGTACAGCTCGCACCTGTCACGATGATATTCGACGGCTTGAGGTCGCGATGGATCACCGGCGCCGACGTCTCCCCCGCCATTGCAAAACCGGCGTGGAGCTCACCCACGGCATCGCATAGGGCAGGATACAATTCACGCGCATAATCGGGGGTGGCTCCCAGACGGTCCACCAGCGCCCCGAACGTCTCCCCTTCGATGTATTCCATAACCACGTTGAGCTCGTCGCCCACACGACGACAATCGACGATTCTGGGCAGGTGCTCAAAACGCCTGCCTGCCCGCTGAGCGGCAAACAGACGCTCGTATGCCCCGCCGATTTGAGCCGAAGCATCGATGCGTTTGCGGACAAAGGGGCCGAGCGAGCCACCGCCGGTTCCTTCAAAGTACACGAGCTCGGTTGCTTCAACGGACGAGCGCTTAAGTACACGCTCCACGCGATAGCTGTCGTCGCAATCGAGCGACGCCAGGTGCTCGGCAAGCGCTGCGGTCAGCTCGTCATCGGAATATGTTGGGGTCTGAGTATCCATAGCCTCCATCATAGCGCAGGGCGCAGACACCCCATGGCATCCGCGCCCCGTTCGTCTGCATCGTTGTTCGGCAGCTCCGCCGGCTCAGATATCAGGCGCTAACTCACCGTCTCCTCGCCAAAGCGATACAGTTCCTCGTTGACCTTTTGGAGGCTGCACCCGCGATCGATGCAAAAGATGATAATCGCATCGCGGCGGTCCTTGCAGTTAAGAACGCTTACCCCGGCAGCCGTCAGCGCACGGTTGGTCTCTTTGAGCGTCAGCGCCATCGCAAAGGCAATCTGCAGCACCTTATTGCGACTCGGATGACGCGCACCGGTAAAGATCTGATAGCCAAAGGTCTCATTGAGATCGGCCATACGAACCACGCGCGAGCGCTCCAAGCCCTTTTCCTGCAGCAGCTGCTTCAGGTAGTCCGAAAGCGACGGGGCGGCAAAGTCGTGCTCCCTGATATAGCCATCGATGTTCGGCGCATCGAGAAGCTCATTGAGCAACTCCTCGGTCAGCTTTTTATCGGGCATACGACTTCACCTCCCCCAGTGCATGCAACATGCTAGAAACCGCTTACGTCCGAACGCTCCCAGCTAGCAACCTGGTCGGGAGACACCGTACCCAGCGCCTCGAACTTCCAGGAGCCGCCCGCCTTCAGATGATTGGTGTTTGCAAGAGCCGTTCCAACCTGGTTGCCATCAGCATCATACAGAACATACTCAATCTGAATGTAGCTCTTTTCCTTGTCCGTGTTATTGGTCAGCGTGCCCGTGATCTTATAGGCAAACTGATTGGAAGTGTCTTCAGCCTCGTCAGCAATGGTATACGGTTCTTGCGGTTCTTTTTGCTCCTCAGCCCGCTGTGTCGCTTCGGCAGGTTCTGCCGAATCGCTCGCAGACGAATCGGTTGGATTGCCGCCCATAGAGCCCACGGCACCGACGATAACCAGCACCACGATGACGCCTAGGACAATCTTGCCAATCGGCTTCTTTCCCTCTTTTGCCATTACGCATCCTTCCTACGATCCGGCTACTGTGCCGGCACGCAGCACATCGTAGGAGGCAGCGAACTCAAATTCATTAGCTGGGAGCTAATGTCGCGACACAGCTTGTCATCTAACACTCATTAGTCCTTTTCTTCCTTCACCGAACTCATGCCTTTGTTGTTGACTATTAAACATTTAGACGTAAACTGCTTTGTTACCTTGTCAACATCTGAAAGGAACCTCATTGGGAAAAGACGTACTGGTACAGCAACTCGTCGACTCATTCGACAGCTGGCCCGCCAAAAAATCCGGTTGTGGATCGTCCCGCATGACACAAGAGCTCTATCCTTTTGACAAGCTCTTCTCTCCCATCAAAATTAACAAGCTCACCGTCAAAAACCGCATTGTCATGGCACCGATGGGCAATATCGACATGTGCGAGGAAACTGGCCGCCCCAGCGACATGATGCTGCAGTACTTTTTCGCCCGCGCCAAAGGCGGCTGCGGCCTCATCACAACAGGGCTCGTGCCGGTAAGCCACGGCATCGATACCACGGTCACCGAGCTGGACAAGCTCACCTATTTCCCGCGCATCGATCGAAGCCGAACCGTTATGGCAGGCTGGCGCGACCTTGCCCAAGGCGTCCATGCCTTCGGATCGCGCATTTTTGTCCAGCTTACGGCTGGACTCGGCCGCGTGGGCAACCCGCAATGCCTCATCACGCAAAAGAAGTTTCCGGTCTCGGCGAGTTTCTTGCCTAACTACTACATCCCCGCCATTCCATGCATGCGCCTCTCGGACCAAAAGCTGCGCCGTATCGTAAACAATATCGGCCAAGCGGCGGCCGATGCCCATGCCATGGGCATCGATGGCGTCTATTTGCACGGACACGAAGGCTATCTTATCGAGCAGCTCGGAAACCCCGCCTTTAACCATCGCAAGCTCGGGCGTTATGCCGATTGGCGTCAATTTGGCCTCGATATGGTCAAAGAAATCCGTCGCCGCGTTGGGCCCGACTACCCCATCATGTACCGCATCGACCTTTCGCTTGCACTCGAGGAAACCTATAACGAGCAGGTCATGAATTCGACCTATCTGGGACGCATGCGCGGCGGCCGCACGGTCGAACAGACCCTGTGCTATATGGAAGAGCTCGTGACGGCAGGAGTAGATATCTTTGACGTCGACCTGGGTTGCTACGACAACTGGTGGATGCCCCACCCGCCTGCGAGCATGCCCGCAGGCTGCTTCGTTCCCGTGGCGCGCGCCGTTCGGGAGCGCTTTGCCGCCGACAATATCCGCTCCAATGCCGGCCTTCCCGTACCCGTTGTCGCGGTGGGTAAGTTGGGCTACCCCGACATTGCCGAACGCGCCCTTCGCAATGGCGACGCCGATATGATCATGCTCGGACGCCCGCTGCTTGCGGATCCCGAGTGGCCCAACAAGGCGTACGCCGGTCGCGTGGCAGATATTCGCCCCTGCATCGGATGCCAGGAAGGATGCCTCAACGAGTTTGTCGAAGGGGGCCATCCGCAGTGCGCTGTCAATCCACGCTGCAGCTTTGAATACCTCATGCCCCAGACACCCGCTCCCGCCATAGAATCCAAACGCATAGCGGTGGTAGGAGCCGGGCCCGCCGGGATGGTCTGCGCGCTAATCGCTGCACGTCGTGGCCACGACGTAAAGCTCATCGACGCCGAAGATGGACTTGGAGGAAAACTCCTCTCCGCCAGCGCCGCCCGGATCAAGTTCGACCTCGATAATTACCGCTCCTATCTTGTTCGACAGGTGCGCGAGCAGGCAGAAAAACCCAACGGGAAGCTGGCACTCGAGCTTGGACGGGCAGCACGCGCCGAAGATCTTGCAAAAGCAGGCTTCGACGCAATCGTGTGTGCGACAGGCACTTCCAATGCGATACCGCCCATCCCCGGCCTTACGGAGCTTGCAGCATCGGGCCATGCCGTGCAGGCAACGCAGCTACTGCGCCAACCCGCGCTGCTTGGCAACGCCAAAACCGTCGCCATCATTGGCGGAGGGGCCGTGGGCTGCGAGGTTGCCCAATGGCTCACCGTCGAACACGGCATACCGCAGGTCAGCGTAATTGAAATGCTGCCTCACATGATGCAGGGCGCCTGCACGGCAAATCGCGGCCACCTACTCCATACGCTCAGGGGACGTAATGTGCGGCTCTTCAATATGACACGCGTCGAGCGCGCGGAGGTCGGCGGCAAGCGCGAGTCTGGAGCCCCATCGAGGTACGCGCGCCTCCACTTGAGTCGCAACTGCCACAAAAACGTTCCCGACCCCTACGTCTCGTGGTCACCGGTCTTGCCCGAGAACGTCGAAAACCCGCTTGCACCCAAAATCGGCAACGACTGGAAGCCGCTCGAGCTAACCTGCGACCTGGTAATCATTGCCTGCGGCGGACACCCCGACGACGCACTGTTCTACAAACTGGAGCAGACGCACGCCGCAAACGAGCTGCATAACATCGGCGATGGGTTTGCACCCGGCCGTGTGCTCGAAGCGGTCCGCGCGGCATACCGACTCGGCACCAATATCTAACACGAAAGGATAGGCTCACAGATGAACCTGACTTCCCAACAACAAGCCCTGCTCGACGGCGCCAAGGGCCCCGCCATGGCCAAAGTGGTCAAGACCCTCGTTATGTACGGCGAATGCTTTGGCGCCGAGCGCATGGTTCCCGTGACCGGCGCAAACGGTCATCTTGTCACAAGTTTTGGCCTCTCCATGCTCGGTCCAGTCTATGACCTTATGGATGAACTGCTGAAAGACGGCGCCCTGTCCGGTCAGTCATTCTCGGTCGACCCGAGACCCCTCGACCCCGCTGTCCCGGCCAACCCGCTGCAAAAGCTGCTGTTCAAGATTATGTATTCCAAACAAGACGATTATGAGGCACAGCTGCGCAGCATGGGCCTGTTGGACAGCGATGCTTTCACCTGCACCTGCTACCAGCCCGAGGTTGGCAATCGACCTCGGCGCGGCGACATCCTAAGCTGGGCAGAAAGCAGCGCCGTGGTCTTTGCCAACTCCGTGTTGGGCGCTCGCTGCAATCGCAACTCCGGCATCATCGAGATGTTCGGCTCAATTGCCGGCTTTGTCCCGGAATTCGGCCTGCTCACCGATGAGGGCCGCAAGGCGACCTGGATCATCGAAGTCGACTGTAAGCGCAAGCCCGAAGCGCAAGTGCTTGGCAGCGCCATTGGCATGAAGGTGATGGAAGACGTCCCTTACATTAAAGGCCTCGACCGCTGGCTTGGCCGCGAACTCACACCCGGCACGCAGGACTACCTTAAGGACATGGGCGCTGCCAGCGCATCGAACGGCGCTGTCGGGCTCTACCACGTGGACGGCATCACGCCCGAGGCCGTCGAACAAGGCGAACAACTCATAGCACCAGACGCCCAAATCTATCGCATTGACGACGCCGAGCTGGAACGCATCCGCTCGAGCTACCCCGTTATGTGGAAGAACCCGGACGCGCGCCCCAAGCTGGCCTTCATCGGCTGCCCCCACCTCTCGTCTGCACAACTCGCCCACTGGGCAGACGCCATCTGCGATGGGTTGAGTGCCTCCGGCAACTGCCGCGTACAAGTACCCACCGTACTGACCGCCGCCCCATCCGTGGCAGACGCCTTCCGCAAGACTGCGGCATACAGGCGCCTCTCGACTACCGGCGCCGTCGTCTCGAGCATCTGCCCGCTTATGTACACCAACAACCCGCTGTGCGGCAGCATGCCCATCATCACCAACTCCAACAAGTTGCGTACGTACTCGGCATCGCGCTACTACACCGACGACGAGGTGCTCGCCTACGTCACCACCGGAAAACCAATCAAATAGGAAGGCGACTCCTCATGAAGAAAATCTTTCACGGCCGCGTCGTTGTCCCCGGAACTGCCCACGCCAAGGCACTTGTCTCTCACGGAGGGCTCAACACACTCGCATCGTTTCAGAAGGCACTGATGTTTGGCGACAAAAAGGCCACGTGTTCCGACCAAAACAATCCCGACTTGTACGGCAAACCTTTGGCGGGATGTGCCTTGTGCCTTCCGCAGACCATCGGCTCCACCACGGGCGGCATGGTGCTCTTCTGCGCCACCAAAATGGGGCGCCAACCCGCATGCCTGCTGTTTTCCAAACCCATTGACAGCCTTGCCGCCGCTGGCGCGATCCTCTCGGGTGTATGGACCGACACCCCCATGCCCACCATTGACAACCTGGGCGATGAGTTTCTCGATGCCGTGTCGACGGGAGACGCCATCACCGTGGGCGAAGACGGCACGGTCATCGTCGGCTAAGGCTATCCGACCCGCCGCCCGCAGATGAACAACGTGTTTCGCCGTTTCCCACACGCGGTGCGGGCGATAATCTTGACGTATTCGATATACAACACGAAAGGAGTCCCACCATGGGAGCATCGGTATCGGTCGCACAGGGCGCGCCTCTTGATGCAGACACCTACAAGGCAGACGAGGTAGCCGTCGAGCGCTTTTGCGAATTGCTGCGCATCCCCACCGTTTCGCGTGAGAACATCGCCGAGCGCGACGATGAGCCCTTCAGCCAGTGGATTCCCACGCTTCAGCGACTTTATCCGCATTTCTTTAAAGTCGCCGAGCTCACACGCATCGACGACTTTGGCATGCTCCTGCGTTGGCCTGGCGCCGATTCCGCCTTGGACCCCATCGTCATGATGGCGCATCAGGACGTCGTGCCCGTCGAGGGCCAGGGCTGGGAACACGATCCCTTTGGAGCCGAGATTTTCGACGGCGAGATCTGGGCACGCGGATCACTCGACACCAAGTGCATCGTCTCGGCTTTCTTCGAGGCCGCCGAGCACCTAATCGATCAGGGCTTCGTTCCCCCGCGCGATGTCTGGTTCTTCTCGAGCGATGGCGAGGAAATCGCCGCGCCTACTGCAACCCATGCAGTGCAGTGGCTTCGCGAGCATAACATCCATCCCTATATGGTGCTCGATGAGGGCGGCGCCGTGGCAACCGATGCACCGCTCGGTGTCACCGAACCCGTTGCCATGGTAGGCGTGTCCGAGAAGGGCCATGTCGACCTTACCGTCACGGCGCGCGCCGACGGCGGCCACGCTTCTACGCCAGCGGCAAACGATGCCTGCCGTCTTCTCTGCCGTGTATGCGAGACCATCTCTGCCAACCCCGGCAAGCCGCAGCTTACGCCTGCCGTCGAGGCCACACTGACCGAGCTGGGTGCCCGCAGCAGCGCGACGTTTCAGACAATCTTTGGCAACCTCTGGCTCACACGCCCCGCGGTTACCAAGATTATGGCCGCCAGCCCCGAGACCTCGGCCATGCTGCGCACAACCTATGCGCTCACGCAGCTCGAAGGCTCCAACGCGCACAACGTGCTGCCACCAGTCGCTCGCGCCAATTTCAACGTGCGCATCGCTCCGTTCGAGACCATCGCCGATGCCGTTGAGCGCGCTCGCAAGCTCGCCGCTCAGCAGTGCCGCGCCTCGGGCGTAAGCCCCGATCACGTCACCGTCGAAATCAACGAGGCGATCCCCTACACCGAACCCGCACCTATCTCGCCTTACGAAGACGATGCCGCCTTCAACTACATCCATCGCTGCGTGTCGGGTGTCTATCCCGAGGCCGGCTTTGCTCCCTACGTGCAGAACTCCTGCACCGACTCGCGCGAGTTCAACGAGATCTGCGATCGCGTCTACCGCTTCTGCGGCTTTATCTACTCGGGCGAGGCGCGCAAGCTCATCCATGCCGCCAACGAACGCATCGGTGTCGATGTCTACAAACGCGGCGTCGAATTCTATGTGGCGTTTCTCGCCAACCTTGAACAACTGTAGGACGGGAGGGCCGATAGCGCCCCTCCCCGCTTTTACCGACCAGGAGAACCAGCATGACCCAACCAAATCTTAAGCGGGCGGCCCGGCTCGACACCAAGGCCGTTGCCCTCGCCTCCCTACCCTTTATGGGCATGATCAGCTTTTGGCAGGTCTACGACGGCATCGTTCCTAAGATGCTCACGGGGACCTTTGGCCTATCCAACTCGCTCACCGGCGCGATCATGGCCATCGATAATGTCTTTGGCCTGTTCCTGCTTCCGCTCTTTGGCATCCTCTCGGACCGCTGCACAAGCAAACTCGGGCGCCGAACGCCCTTTATCTTGGGCGGCTCCGCGGTGGCAATGCTCTCCGTCCCGCTCATCGCGATCGCCAACAACATGGGCAGCCTGCCTCTGCTCATCGGCGCGATTATCCTCACGCTATTGGCAATATGCGCCTATCGCACCATGACGGTTGCCATCGTGGCCGATATTACGCCTCGCCCACTGCGAACCAAGGCGGACTCGATCGAAAAGATCGTCGGCTATGCGGGGACGGGCCTTATGCTCGTCGCCATCTCGGTCATGGTTCCCAAGGCCCACAAACCCGATTATCTTCCGCTCTTTATCTTGCAGGCCGCCTTTATCCTCGTGTCGGCCGTTGTCTATGGCATCTTTGTCCGTGAGCCCGCCCTCGTCGAAAAGATGCGCGAGAAATCGCTGTCAATGGGCATCGACGAGGATCAGATTGACAAAGATGACTCCCCCGAGGCCGGCGGTAAAGATCGCGTTGCAGACGCCGGCGTACGCCGCTCCATCATCATGCTGCTCGCTGCAACGTTTTTCTACTACATGAGCTATAACGCCATGACCACCAATATCAGCCGTTATGCCGATATGTTCTACGGCATGGAGGGCGGTTCCTACGCCATCATCAATATCGTGACGATTGCAGGCGCGCTGCTAAGCTACGTACCCTTGGCAAATCTTTCACTCAAAATCGGCCGCAAAAAGGTCGCCCTGGGCACCGCCGTCATCATGGTTTTGTGCCCCGCGCTTCTTTGGCTGGCACCCGGCTTCTCACCCGTGTTGTACGGCGTCTTTTTGTTGATGGGCGTCGCGTTGGGCGGCGTGGACCTGTGCGTGTACACGATGATTCTGGAGTGCTGCAGCTCCCAAAGCGTGGGCCGCTACTCCGGTTACTACTACACCGTGAGCATGGCGGCTCAGGTGGCGACACCGATTCTCTCCGGCATCGTTATGGACGTGGCGCCGTCGATGCTCTTCGCCTACATCACGGCAATGGGCATGATTATGGCCGCGAGCATTGCCGCCGCCAAGCACGGCGATGCCATCTTGATCGACGAGGTCGCTCGCCGCGAGGCAGCAAAGTAGGAGACCGAATTAACTACCGTGCGAAAGGGGTCGGATGGGCAAAGCGCCCATCCGACCCCTTTTTCGTTTCATCCTCAAGAGGCTCGTCGAAACCTACCCCACCGTGACGGATTCCCCGGTAAAGGCACTGATCATCAACAGCACAAGTGCCGCTGCGGCCAGTCCAGCAAGCGCAAACATCACGCCAATGCTCACAGCAATAACCGGGAGCAGCAGCAAGCCGCACCCGCACCCACCAGGACTATACACGGCAGTCTGTCGGCGCTTCATCATCACTCCAAGTTAAGCAATCGTTTGTAGACATCGAGGCCTTTGAGCAGGATTTCCTCGTCAAAGAGCATGGTATCAGTGTGAAGAGCGCTCATCGCATAGGCTGGGCAGCCATCAGCGTCAATCGGGTTTTCTTGCCCCTCTGGCACACCCGTGCCCAGCAAGAAGAACACGCCCGGCAGATGGCGCTGGTAAAAGGCGAAGTCCTCGGCAATCAGCAAAGGCTCATCCACGAGCTGCAGCTCAGGCAAGGCAAGCGCGACATTGGCAAATAGCTCGGGGTCGTTGTCGACCGGCGGATAGCCCTTGGCAAAGTCGAGATCGTACGTGCAGCCCGTTGCAGCGCATGCCTCATCAAGCACGCGGCGCACGCCCTCGCGTGCCCGGTCGAACATGTCGTCCGTAAACACACGCAGGCTGCCGGCAACATGGGCCTCCCCCGCCACCGCGTTGCAGACCGTACCGGCCTGCAACAGACCAAACTTGCCGATACAGGGCTCGTCGGTGCCCAGCTCGTCCATCAGCTCGCGCTCGGCAACCAGAAACTTCGCTGCCGCCAACGCGGCATCGTGCGACTCCTCGACCGGCACACCATAGGTCTTAGCAATATGGATACTCGTACCGCGAATATGGATATGCGTCTCGCTCGAACGCGCCAGCAGTGGGCCGGAACAGCTCGCCAACGTGTCGGCAGGCAGATCGGGCCACACGTGAAAGCCAAAAATGCGGTCGACCCCGTAGCGCTCAAACACCCCGCTCTCACAAACTGTCTTGGCACCACCGGTCGTCTCCTCGGCAGGCTGGAACACAAAGAGCACGCTGCGCTTGATGGCACCCGGCTGCTCACGAATCGTGCGATCGACAAAGGTTGCCGCCGCAAGTGCCATGGCCATGTGCCCATCATGTCCGCAAGCGTGCATCTTTCCGGAATGCGTCGAGGCAAAGGCCACACCTGTCGCCTCTGCGATGGGCAGCGCATCCATATCGGCGCGAATCGCCGTGGCATGCGCGGCGCCCGTGCCAGCGTCGAAGAAAGCACAGACGCAGCTGGGGCACGGATGGGTCACCTCGCAAGCGAGCGGTGCCAGCGCGCCCTCGATATAGGCAATGGTTTGCGGAAGATCGAAATCGAGCTCCGGAATGCGATGGAGATCGCGGCGATAGCGACGGAGTTCTTGGAGCTCGGTCATAGAGGATCCCTTCGTGAGGCACATCTGTGCAACTTATTGTGATACAGGATTGTGGCGCACATGTTTCCAGCATATCCCTGCATTTTTTAAACGTTATATACGAATACTCTTGTTTGGTAAAGTGCAACGTGATAGGGTCTTTACCACTTGATAGAGGCGCGGGCACGAAGAGCCGCGGGCGAGCCGGCAGGCTTTGACCCCGTGGGGAGGCGAAACCCGCCGAACTGGGCTTTTCGGGCACGAACAACCTGGTGGGCCTGCGGGAAACACCCACAGGACTGTCTGCAGCAATGCGGGAGCGCTATCCGGACATTGGGTCCACGCTATGCGGATTCGATGCGCAGATGGCGCCGTCTGGATAGCGAGGTTTACGGGACATGGCATTGACCCCCAACGAGGCATATGCGGCCAAGCAGCCGTTTGTGGACAAAGAGACACTCGAGCATATCGTCGAGCAGTTCCCCACGCCATTTCATCTATATGACGAGGCGGGCATCCGCCGCAACATGCAAGAGGTGCGCGACGCCTTCGCATGGAACCCGGGCTTTAAGGAATACTTTGCCGTCAAGGCCAATCCCAACCCGGCACTCATCTCCATTCTCAACGAATACGGCTGCGGCTGCGATTGCTCGAGCTATACCGAGCTCATGATCGCCCGCTCGCTGGGCATCACCGGCCACGACATCATGTTCTCGTCCAACGACACGCCGGCTGCCGACTTTGAGCTCGCCGACAAGTTGGGCGCCATCGTCAACTTTGACGACATCAGCCACATCGAGTTCTTTGAGCGTGTTGCGGGGCCCATCCCCAAGACGGTCAGCTGCCGCTTTAATCCGGGCGGCCTGTTCCAGCTCTCCAACGGCATCATGGACAACCCGGGCGACTCCAAGTACGGCATGACCACCGAGCAACTCTTCGAGGCGTTCCGCATGCTCAAGGCCAAGGGCGCCGAGGACTTTGGCATCCACGCATTCCTTGCCAGCAACACCGTCACCAACGACTACTACCCCAAGCTCGCGCGCATCCTCTTTGAGCTTGCCGTGCGCCTGGAGCGCGAGACCGACGCACACGTCGTCTTCATCAATCTGTCCGGCGGCGTCGGTATCCCCTACCTGCCCGAGCAGCAGGCTAACGACATCCACGCCATCGGCGAGGGCGTACACGCAGCCTACGACGAGATTCTGGTCCCCGCCGGCATGGGCGATGTGGCGATCTGTACCGAGATGGGTCGCTTTATGATGGGCCCCTACGGCTGCCTGGTCACCAAGGCCATCCACGAGAAGCAGATCTACAAAGACTATATCGGCGTGGACGCCAGTGCCGTCGACCTCATTCGTCCCGCCATGTATGGCGCTTACCACCACATCACGGTGATGGGTCAGCCAGGCGGCGCCGACAAGGCCACGGCGCCCGTCACGAACACCTATGACATCACGGGCAATCTGTGCGAGAACAACGATAAGTTCGCCATCGACCGCGAGCTGCCGCATATCGACATGGGTGACCTGCTTGTAATCCACGATACCGGTGCGCATGGCTACTCCATGGGCTACAACTACAACGGACGTCTGCGCTCCGCCGAGGTCCTGCTGCGCCCCGATGGCGCGGCCGACCTTATCCGCCGCGCCGAGCGCCCGGGCGATTATTTTGCCACGCTCGACGTGCTGCCGTGCGGCCGAGAGCTGCTGGCCAAGTCGCGCGCCGAAAGTGCCCGCCGTCGCGCCCAAGACGAGCGCCTAGCAGTCGCAGCTCAATGGAACAAACGCATCCAGATCGCGGAGGCGAAGGAGAAGAACATGGACATCCGCAATCTCGAGGGCTCAATCGTCGCCCTGGTTACGCCGTTTAAAAAGGACGGCAGCGTCGACTTTGACGCGCTCGAGCGCCTTATCGATTTCCACCTGCAAAACGGCACCGACGCCATCCTCACCCTGGGCACCACCGGCGAGAGTGCCACGATGACCGATGACGAGGACAACTCCGTCGTCGCCGCCGTGGTCAAGCATGTTGCAGGACGTGTCCCCGTCATCGCCGGCTCGGGCTCCAACTCCACGCAGACCATGCTCACCAAGTCGCTCACCTACCAGGGCTTGGGCGCCGATGGTCTGCTGCTCATTACCCCCTACTACAACAAGTCTAACGAAGAGGGTATCTATCAGCACTTTAAGACCGTCGCCGACGCCGTGGACATCCCCTGCTTCTGTACAACATCCCTGGCCGCTGTGGCTGCGGCATCAGCGAGCGCAACGTAGAGCGCTTGGCCGCGCACCCCAACATCATGGGCATCAAGGAGGCCTCGGGCAACGTCGCCTACGCGGCCAAGATCGCCCACCTGCTATCCGATGACTTCCGCATGTACTCGGGCGAGGACGCGCTTACCGTGCCGCTCATGAGCCTAGGCGCCTCGGGCACCATCAGCGTGTGGGCCGATGTTCAGCCGCAGCTCGTGCACGACATGTGCCGCGCCTATCTGGACGGCGACGTGGAGCGCGCCCGCGATATCCAGATTGCCGGTCAGCCGCTCATCAATGCCCTCTTTAGCGAGGTCAACCCCATCCCCGTTAAGGAAGCGCTCGCCCAGATGGGCATGATCGAGGCAAACTACCGTATGCCGCTGTGCCCCATGGCAGACGACACGCGATCCGCACTTACCGATGCTCTGAAGGGAGCTGGTCTGCTTGATTAAGACCGTCATTATGGGAACGGGCCGCATGGGCTCGCTCATCCGCACCACCGCCGAGGGCGTTGTCGATGCCGCCGGTCAGCCCGTTTTTGATATCGTCGCCCAGATCGGTTTTGACCTGACCGAGCTCGAGGGCGCCCCGGCAGCCGACGTCATCATCGACTTCTCGAACGTCGCGACCTTCGACGCTGTCGTCGCCTATGTCGAGCGCACGGGCGCGGCGTTGGTCTCAGGCACCACAGGCTACACCCCCGAGCAGATGGACCGCCTGCGTGAGCTGGGCCAGAACACCCGCGTTATGCACTCGGGCAATTACTCCATCGGTATCGCAGCCCTGCGCCATCTGGTAGCGCAGGCTACACGCGAGCTGCCCGGCTTTGACTGCGAAATCGTCGAGACGCACCATAACCAAAAGGTCGACGCCCCCAGCGGCACTGCCAAGTTGTTGCTCGACGCCGTCGTCGAAGCCGAGCCCGAGGCAGGCTACCACCCCGTCTATGGCCGCGAGGGCATGTGCGGAGCACGCGATCCCAAGGAGATCGGCATGCACTCGCTGCGCGGCGGCACCGTCGCCGGCGTGCACGAGGTTAGTTTCTTTGGCCAGGACGAGGAGGTCACGCTCACCCACCGCGCCACGAGCCGTCAGATCTTTGTCAACGGCGCCTTGGCAGCCGCGCAGAAGCTCGTCACCCGCGAACCCGGCTTCTATTCGTTCGACAAGGTCATGTTTGCCTAACCGGGTTCAACCGAATCCACCCAAAGGAGAGATAGCAAATGAGCAACGCAGCCGAGATGGATGCACAAGAGATTATCAATTACATCGCCACCGCGCCTAAAAAGACGCCTGTCAAGCTGTATGTGCGCGAGAAACCCGGCATGAAGGTTGCCTGGGGCGACGCACATGTCTACGGCGGCCGTCGTGGCAAGACCGTCTTTGGCGACTGGGATGAGCTTAAGGCCATCCTCGATGCCAATGCCGATTCCATCGATTACTACGACGTTGAAAACGATTGCCGCAACTCCGCCGTGCCCATGCTCGACCTTAAGGGCATCAACGCCCGCATCGAGCCAGGCGCGATCATCCGCGACCGCGTCGAGATCGGCGACCGTGCCGTCATCATGATGGGCGCCATCATCAACATCGGCTCCGTTATCGGCGAGGGTTCCATGATCGATATGGGCGCCGTGCTGGGCGGTCGCGCCACCGTGGGCAAGAACTGCCACATCGGCGCCGGCACCGTGCTGGCAGGCGTTGTGGAGCCCGCCAGCGCCACGCCCGTCACCATCGAGGACGATGTCATGATCGGCGCAAACGCCGTGGTCCTGGAAGGCGTGCGCGTGGGCAAGGGCGCTGTCGTTGCCGCCGGCGCCGTGTGCGTCGAGGACGTCCCCGCCGGCGCCGTCGTGGCCGGTGTCCCCGCCCGCGTCATCAAGATGCGCGACGAGAAGACCGACAGCAAGACCGGCCTCGAGGAAGGTCTGCGCCAGCTGTAGAGTTGCGCGGTTTTGCCAAACCGCGCAACGGCTCGACGCTGCAAACGCCCCTAAGCGGCAATCTGACGTTCAATCGTCGGTCGCGTACCGAAGTACGCTTCCCTCCTCTTTCACGTCACCTTGCTTGCCTAGGGGCGTTTTCGCTGACGTATGCTCAACCTCCGGCGCAATGTCAGCAACCAAGCCGAAAACAAAAAAGGCCGAAGCACCATCGGGGCTTCGGCCTTCATCATCTCAGGGTTCCGTCGTATTCAACCATGGCGGGTCGCTTTGACAGGCGCCCTGCGGCCGTCTTATAGACCTCGGAACGGTCGCGCCGCCCTATTGCCACGATCTCGGCAATCTCAACCGTTCCGTCCTCCCGGATTCGAAAAACCATTCGGAGTCCTGCATTCCGCCATTTGATCTTTTTGCAGCCGGCAAGCTCACCGTGAAGCGGCGTTCCAATTTCATCAGCGCGCGTCTTTAATTTCGCGACTGCAATACGGACGAGTCTTCGCTGAGATCCATCTAGTTTTTGATATTCCTTCTCGACGTCTCGATTCAAAAAGCCGACGACAAAATGCCCACTCATTCGAAAAGATCCTCATCGGGGATCGCGTCCGGATCCATCGATTCAAACTCCGCGAGCTCCTCGGTAGTTAGGGCGTCCTCAAACGGAACAAATTCATGCGGACCATGCTTGACTCGATCCGCAGCGATGCGATTTATCTCAAGTTCGTGCAGATACTGCAGCGCACCGTACATTTCCTCATAGGCGGCATAGTCGATAATCACGGTATCGATATCGTTATGATCGGCAATGAACTGTGGTGCGCGTTTTGCGCGTTTACGAATGGCAGATAAAGACTTGCTTGCTTCGGTAGCCGAAACAACCTGGTCTTTTGTAAACACCGGTTTTTCCAGAACAAGTGGGGACATTTTGACCTCCAAAAAATAATCTGGATTATATTTCAAAGTATACTTCAAAATATAATCCAGACTTTTATTCGAAAGAAAAAAGCCCTATCGATTCTCGATGCTGCCGATATTCTTGAGCTCGATGGAGATGAGGCCGTTGGGCTCGTTGACAAACTCGATGTACTCGGAGTTCGAACCCATCTCGGCCGGGAAGCTGATCTCGATACCCGTATCGGTACGGATCTTATGATTGCGCACCGCCGCGCGTTCGACCTGCTTGCGCTCCACGGGCACAAGCTCAGGCACCTTCTCCTCAGTCAGTGCCGCGCGCACGCTCTCCTTGATAACCGGTTCGTCCTCAAAGACCTCATCGACGATATCCCAAGGCGGCAGCTCCTCGTCATCCTCGACTTTCTCGGCAACGGCAGCCTTAACCTTGGCGAGCGCCACGGCCGTATTGGCACCGTGCTCCTCGGCGACTTCCTCGACCACACGCGTCACGGTGTCGATGACCTCCTTACCCGACACGCCCGTGTCGCACTGCAGCAGGCCATCAGGGATAAGCATACGGTCCTCGCCGGCAATCTTGCGTTTCTTGTCCACGTACCCAATCTCCATGGTGCTCGCGCGCACGATGGCATAGCTTGGCACCTTTTGCGAGGGGTTTGGCAGAATAGCGTAGTGGCGTGCGATGTCATTGCGCACCTCCCCCTCCTCGCGGCCCACTTCGTGCATAAAAGCCTGCTTGGAGCCCAGCAGCATCACGGCAAACCAGCGGGCATCCTCATCGTCATCAAAATCAGCCACCAGCACGTCGGTGGACTCGGCTTTCTCGGCTTTGGTGAGCTCGGAAGAGATAAACTCCGCAATCTGCTGCGACAGGTCCACAAACTCGCGCTCGCCAAAGAAATAGCCCTTGAGCTCGCCGCCAAACGCAGAGTTCTCGGCAAACGTGGCACGTTTATTGTCGGCCGAGGTGCGTGCGCGGCGCAGATGCGTGGTTACGAAATTGCGCACGGTACGACTCTCGATATCGAGCTCGCGCTGGCTCATAACGTTGACGGCAGAGTCAAAGTCCAGGATATGCAGAATAGCATGATTGATTTTCATATACGGCATTCCGTTCTAGATCGAATTGAGCACGAACCAGTATAGCGGTCGAGCCTGCCCCAAGCGTATCGAAGATTGGTGCAAACAAACCTGTCCCCAATGCATAAAAAGGCGCCCGGGTCACATGGATCCGGGCGCCTTCATTGTAGCCTGTTGCTCAAACGAGCCGAATTTAGCAGGAGAAGTCAACGCTGTCGATGATGTCCTTGAGGGCCTTTGCGGAGGCGGTGAGCTCATGCTGCTCGTCATCGTTCAGCGGCACGGGAACGCGGCAGACGACGCCGTCGCGGCCAACGACCGTCGGCATGGAAATGGCCAGATCGGACAGGCCGTACTCGCCCACCATGAGCGAGGAGACAGGCAGAACGGTCTGCTCATCGCGCATGACGGCAGTGCAGATGCGCTTGACGGCCATGGCGACGCCATAGTAGGTGGCGTGCTTCTTCTCGATGATGGTGTAGGCGGAGTTCTTGACGTCCTCGGCGATGCGCTTCTCGGCGGCCTCGTGCTCCAGATGACCGTGAAGCTCGCAGAAGGTGTTCAGCGGAACGCCAGCAACCTGAGCGCTGGACCAAGCGACAAACTCGGAGTCGCCGTGCTCGCCCATGACATAGGCCTGGACATCGCGCGGGTCAACCTCGACGTGGGCACCAAGCATCTGCTGCAGACGGCCAGTGTCGAGCACGGTGCCGGAGCCGATGACATGGCCCTCGGGCAGGCCGGACATCTTGATGGCAGCATAGGTCAGAACATCAACCGGGTTGGAGACGATTAGCAGAATGCCGTCGAAGCCGGACTTCTTAATCTCGGGGATAATGGACTTAAAGATGTTAACGTTCTTGTTGACCAGGTCCAGGCGGGTCTCACCGGGCTTCTGGGCAGCGCCAGCGGTGACGACGATCATGGCGGCGTCGGCGACATCGGAATAATCGCCGGCGTAGATCTTCATCGGCTCGGCAAACGTCATGCCGTGCGCGATATCCAGAGCCTCACCCTCGGCGCGGTTCTTGTCCACGTCGATGAGGACCATCTCGGAGAACAGACCGCTCTGCATCAGAGCGAACGCCGAAGACGAACCGACGAAGCCGCAGCCGACAATAGCGACCTTCTTCTCGTTAACCATTAGAAACTCCCATCTCTCTCCACAAACAAGCCGCCCGGGAACGACCCGAGCGGCTTGCCGTAATCCCAATACATCCAATCGGGACTTTGATTATGCTCCTATTCGCAGCCAAAAATCGACCGTTTACCGAAATTGTTTGCAGAATTCGTAAAATAACTGCACGAAATCGGTTTCGAGCTATTGACGAGTCGAAATAGGTTTCTAATACAGGCCCGCCTCGCGAATGGCCTCGACAGCCAAAGCGATCTGATCGGGCGGCAGGACCAGCGCCATGCGCACGTGCCCCTCGCCCGAAGGGCCAAAGCTCGCGCCCGGCGTCACCACAACGCCGGCCTTCTCCATGAGCTCCTCGCAAAACGCCATGGAATCGGTGCGACCACCGGGAAGCTTGGCCCACACAAACATAGAGCCATGCGCGTTGGGACGCTCCCAGCCCAGGCCCTCAAGACCGTCGCACAGGGCATCGCGGCGTTCCTGGTACTTCAGACGCTGCGCCTCGACCTCATCGCGCGAACCGTTCAGGCACGCGATGGCGGCCTTCTGAATCGGGAAGAACATACCAAAGTCGATCTGGCCGCGCAGCTTGGCAAAGGCAGAGACCACATCCTCGCGACCGACCAAAAAGCCGATGCGGGCACCGGTGACGTTAAACGACTTGGAGAGCGAGAAGAACTCAACGCCCACCTCGAGCGCGCCGGGATACTGCAAGAAGCTGCCGCCGGGCTCGCCGTCAAACACGATGTCGGAGTACGCGTTATCATGGACGATCAACAGATCATGCTCGCGGGCAAAGGCGATAATCTCCTCGTAGACCTCGGGCGTGCCCACCGAGCCGACCGGGTTCGCGGGCAGCGACACGATCATGTACTTGGCACGATCGGCAACCTCGGGATCGATACCCGCCACATAGGGCAGGTAATTGTGCTCGGCAACCAGCGGATAGTATTCGAGCTTGGCATCGGCGATCTTGGCACCCGCCTCAAAGACCGGGTAGCACGGATCGGGAACCAAAATGGTGTCACCCGGATCGAGCAGGGCAAGGCCCAAATGGCCCACCCCCTCCTGCGTGCCGTTGCACGACTGCACCATAGACGGCGTAATGCCCGAAACGCCAAAGCGACGCTCATAGTAATCGCACACGGCCTGCTTGAGTTCGGGCAGGTCGCGCAGGGCATACTTCCACATCTCGGGATCTTGGGCTGCCTGCGTGAGCGCCTCGACCACATGGTCGTACGGCTTAAAGTCGGGCGTGCCCACGCTCATGTTGTAAATGGTCTTGCCCTGAGCCTTCAGCGCGAGAAGCTTGTTGTTGAGCGAGGCGAAGACCTCCGCGCCAAAGCGGTCGAGACGCTGCGATGCCTGCATGGTGCCACCTTTCGATATAAAAAACGCGGCGCTTCGACAAGAGCGCCGCGCGATACGGGCCATCAGATTGCAAAAGTGTAACGCTTGCAACCCCCGTATTGGTTCAATTTAGCCAACCTTAGTCGACTGGATTGAGCGCGTCGATCTGCGCAAGCCACAGACGCGAGCTAGCGTCACTCGGCATACGCCAATCGCCGCGCGGGCTGAGCGTCACCGATCCCACCTTGGGACCATCGGGCAGGCAGCTGCGCTTAAACTGTTGGGCGAAGAAACGACGGTAGAACGTACGCAGCCACGTGTGGACGGTCTTGGCGTCGTAGACGCCCTCGAAGCTTTTGAGCGCCATGCGGTAGATCTTGGCCGGCTCAAAGCCAAAACGCAGCAGGTAGTAGAGGAAGTAGTCGTGTAGCTCGTACGGGCCCACCAAATCCTCGGTCTTCTGCGCAATCTCGCCGTCGCCCGTGGGCGGCAGAAGCTCGGGGGACACCGGCGTATCGAGGATGTCGAGCAGCGTCTCGGCAATACGCCCGCCAAACACATCGGCCGCATAGCGCACCAGATGGCGCACAAGCGTCTTAGGCACGCTCGCGTTGACGGCGTACATGCTCATGTGGTCGCCGTTATAGGTAGCCCAGCCGAGCGCCAGCTCCGACAGGTCGCCCGTGCCGATGACAAAACCGCCAGCCTGGTTGGCCAGATCCATCAGAATCTGCGTACGCTCGCGCGCCTGGCTGTTCTCGTAGGTCACGTCCTGCACGGCCGGATCATGCTCGATATCCTTAAAGTGCTGTTCCACGGCAGCATGGATTGAGACCTCGCGGAAGCTCACACCCAAGTCACGAGCGAGCGACTCGGCATTGGACTTAGTGCGGTGCGTCGTGCCAAAGCCGGGCATGGAAACCGCCGTGATACCCGTGCGCGACAGCCCCAGTGCATCGAAGGCACGCACGGTCACAAGCAGTGCCAGCGTGGAGTCCAAGCCGCCCGAAAGGCCGATGACCGCAGCCTTGGTACCCGTATGGGCAAGGCGAGTCTTGAGGCCGGCGGTCTGCAGGTCGAGGATGGTCTCGCAGCGCTCGGCCAGGTCGCCGTGGTCGGCCGGCACAAAGGGCGCGCGCGGGAAAACGCGGTCGATATCGCAGGCATCGCGCAAGACAGGTTCTTCGGCCAGCACGCCCTCAAACGAAAACTCAATGGTCGTGGCCTCCGGCGCATCGTCCGCGCGCGTCCACGTCGTCGAGCGACGGCGCTCGGCAACCAGGCGGTCAAGGTCAACGTCGGCGATGGCCATATCGCAGGTAAGCAGTTTGGTCGCGGCGAGCTTGGAGCCGTTTTCGTAGATAAGGTTCTCGCCTGCAAAGACCATATCGGTCGTGGACTCGCCCTCGCTCGCATCCGCATAGGCATAGGCGCAGTACAGGCGCGCACTCTGATTGGAGATGAGACTGCGGCGATAGTCTGCCTTACCGATAATCTCATCCGAGGCCGACGGGTTGAGAATCACCGTCGCACCGGCAAGCGCCATCTCGGTCGAAGGCGGCGCCGGCACCCACAGGTCCTCACAGACCTCAACGCCCAGCACCAGGTCCTCGGCGCCCTCATCACAGCAGCGGTAGACAAGCCCCGAACCCAGCGGAACCGGACCCTGACCGGCAAATTCAACCCACACGGGATCCGCAGGCGCCGGAGCAAACCAGCGGCGCTCGTAGAACTCGCCATAGTTGGGCAGATACTTTTTGGCCGTAAGACCCAAAAGCTCGCCCGCGCAGCACACGGCGGCGCAGTTGTAGATATTCTCGGCAACTGCAACGGGAAGACCGATGGTAAAGACAATCGGCAGCTCACGAGTCTCGTCGAGGATATGTACCAGAGCGGCCTCACAGGCATGCAGCAGCGTGCGGTTATGGAACAGGTCGGCCGCGGTATAGCCGCACAAGTTGAGCTCGGGCAGCACCAGCGCGCGAACGCCGCGCTCGGTAGCCTCGCGAACAGCCGCCAGCGCAACCTCGGCATTGCCTTCGACATCGGCCACGCGAATCTGCGGCGACGCCGCCGCCACACGCAAAAAGCCATCAGACTGAGAAAGGTGAAGATTCATAAGAATGCTCCCGTGCGTAGACGCCATTCACAACAATTAGCAAGCCCTATTGTAGTTCAACCGCCGGGTGCAACCGCATCCCACCAACTTGGTGAGCTATTGATGAGTTGATGGTATCTGTTAAATGTCACGTACGATTCACATCTGGTGGGTACCCTGATGGCTACATGAAACGAAGCAGATTTACACCGGGAGGGTCCCGCATGACAACCAAGTACACCGACGCGCCGCGCACACGCGTCATGACACCGGCCGCGCTCAACAACGGCGTTCACGAAAACCATTCCATCGGACAGACCATGGCCATCGCGCCCAAAAAGGGCCTGTTCGACGACATTTCCATTCCCCAAATCATCGCCGGCGCTGCAGCCGCCGCCACGAGCGTCGCGCTTGCTTCCAAAATCGGTATCGCCGGATCGGTGATCGGCGCCGCCGTGAGCTCGGTCATCACCGTTGTGTCCTCGCAGGTCTACCGCCACTTTATCTCTGCCAGCGCCAAAGCCCTCAAAGGTACGCACGCCGACGTCGACTACCCCGCCGGCGCCTATGAGCCCGTTGAATTTAATGCCGAGGAGCACCTGGGCGGCGCCGCGACCACGCAAGAGATGCGCCAGATTGCGGGGCGCGCGACCACGGCACGCGTCGCTCCCAACAGCCTGCGCGCCAAGGCGGCGGCAGAGCGCAGCCAGACGCAAAAGAAGGTCATCATCTTCTCGATCGCCATCGCCATCGTCGCGGTCATCGCCTGCACCGGTGCCATCCTTATCACCACCGCCGGTGAGGGTCTGGGCGAGCGTCCCGAGCCAATCCTTTCGTCGCGCACGACCGAGCACGACGCGGATAACACCGGTCAATCGCAAAGCCAGCAGGACGACTCGCAGGGCGCCTCCGCATCCACCGACTCGTCCTCGAACACCCCCGATCAGTCGCAGAGCGCTGATTCCTCTGCGAACAGCGGCGGCACGCAATCCAGCACGACCGACTCAAGCCAAACGACTGACGGCTCTCAACCGAGCACAGGCGACCAGACGAGCGGCAATGCATCGGGCACGAGTTCCACCGACAATAACAACACCGACAGCTCGAGCGGAACCGCGTCCGGCACGGCATCTGACAGCTCGAGCCAAGGCACGGCATCGGGCAACTAAGCACGTTTGCCCCTCATAGATAACCGACCTGCATAACGGGCGCGAACCGGCAACGGTCGCGCCCGTTTGCCTTGGGCGACGAGATGGCAAGCCCCGCGCGATGGTAAGATGCTTTGGTGTGTAAAGAGGAGATTTGCCATGAGCAAGACAATAGTTAAGCCCACGCTATCGCTGGGCAACCACATCTATCTGTATCGCCTGCTGCGCGACGCGATTGGGTGCGGCAAGCAAACGTTTATGACGCAGGTCGAGGAGGCACTCGCCGCTGGTGACATGGTCGCTTATGACCTGGGCTTTGAGTCCACGCGCGAGCTGCTCGAGGAGCTCGACGACTGCATTAAGCTGACTGTCTTTAAGGGCGGTCGCCTGTATGCCACCGTCATCGCCAACGAGGCTTGGGATGCCGCCCTTGCCAAAGGCGAGGACAAGCCCAAAGCTGCCAAGGGCGCCAAGCAGTCCTACAAAAAGAAAAAGCGCGGCGAGAAGGACCTCAAGGCCGTGCGCCCCAAGCACGTTAAGCGTCCCGAGCCCGAAGCCATGGTTGAAGTCGTGCCGGAACCCGAGCCCGAGACAGAGATCGAAGTCGCTATTGAGGTAACGGCAGAAGCCGAAACCGAAATCGCTGCCACGACCGATCCCGTAGTCATATCCGAGCAGGAAGCCACTGCTGAGCTCAACGAGGCTCCCAAGTCGACAGCCGAAGAAGCCGCTGACCAGCCTGAGACGCCTGCGTTCCAAAACAGCGATGTCTTTGGCGACGAGGCTGAGGACGATCAGTCCGACGAGCCCGCCGATCAAGGCGCTACCGAGTCGGCGCCGGAGCCCGAGACGCCGCAGCCCGCCATCTCGCTCACGGTCGTCTATGATCCCGAGAACGCCAACGCCGGCATCACCACCATGGCATCCACGCCCATCGAGGCAAAGCCGAGCGTCGAGAACGAGAACGCGACGCAGGTTGAGGTTGAAACTGCAGCTGCGGACGCGCCCGTCACCGTGGAGCCCGCAGATTCCACGACCAGGCCGGAAGCGACGCCGGAGTCCGCACCCGTCATCGAGTCCGTGCCCACCTCTGCTTGCGACCAAATTCCCGCACCGGCACCGGCTTCGGCACCCGCAGCAGCCCCAACCCCCGCACCTGCAGTGCCCGCCATCCCCAAGGACTTCCCCGTCGATTTCACAACCGAGATCTTCTGCCCCGGCCCGCTTCTGCACCAGCTGTCAACCTATCTCCCCTACGGCGCCGACACCCTCGGCATCGTCGGCGAGTACTACTGGATCGCCCGCGAGCGCGGTACCATCGAGGTCGCGCGAAACCGCGCAAGCTTCCCCCTGCGTTACACGCAGGCCGGCGAGCGCCACGAAGTCACCGTGCGCATCCGCCGCAACACCACCGGCGGTCTCGGAGCCGCCTGGACCATCGATAAAGTAGAGCCTTCTACCAAGTAACAAAAAGGGACGATAACCCTCAAGGTTATCGTCCCTTTCTCATTAGGTCACCTGAGCTCGACTAATCGCGCGTCAGCTTGCGGTGGATACGATGCGGCTGGGCTGCGTCCTCGCCCAGACGCTCGATGCGGTTGGCCTGATAGGCCTCAAAGTTGCCCTCGAACCAATACCAGTTGCCCGGATTCTCGTCGGTACCCTCCCACGCCAGAATGTGCGTGGCGACGCGGTCCAGGAACATACGGTCGTGGCTAATGACCACCGAGCAGCCCGGGAACTCGAGCAGCGCCGCTTCGAGCGAGGACAGCGTCTCGACGTCGAGGTCGTTCGTGGGCTCGTCGAGGAGCAGCAGGTTGCCGCCCTGTTTGAGCGTGAGCGCCAGGTTCAGACGGTTGCGCTCGCCACCGGAGAGTACGCCAGCGCGCTTCTGCTGGTCCTGGCCCTTAAAGCCAAAGCTCGCCACATAAGCGCGGCTGGGGACCTCGGTCTCGCCGACCATCATATGGTCCAGGCCATCCGAGACGACCTCCCACAGGTTCTTGTCGGGGTCGATGCCAGAACGGTTCTGGTCGACGTAAGAGATCTTGACGGTCTCGCCCACCTCGAGCTCGCCCGAAGTCAGCGGCTCCAGACCCACAATCGTCTTGAACAGTGTGGTCTTGCCCACGCCGTTGGGACCGATCACGCCCACGATGCCGTTGCGCGGCAGGGTGAACGAAAGGTCATCGATGAGCACGCGGCCATCGAACTCCTTGTGCAGATGATGGGCCTCGAGCACCTTGTTGCCCAAACGCGGGCCCACAGGGATGCGGATGTCGGTCCAGTCGAGCTTCTGGCTTGCGCGGGCCTCGGCCTCCATCTCCTCGTAGCGAGCCAGACGGGCCTTGTTCTTTGCCTGGCGAGCCTTGGGCGAGCTGCGTACCCACTCGAGCTCGGCCTCCATGCGCTTGGCGAGCTTGGCGTCACGGTTGCCCTGAGCCTCGATACGCGCGGCCTTGGTCTCCAGATACGTTGAGTAGTTGCCCTTGTAGGGATAAAGGTGGCCACGGTCGACCTCGCAGATCCACTCGGCAACGTTATCCAAGAAGTAGCGGTCGTGCGTAACGGCAAGCACCGCGCCCTGGTAGTTGTGCAGGAAGTGCTCGAGCCACAGGATCGACTCGGCGTCCAGGTGGTTCGTGGGCTCGTCGAGCAGCAGCAGGTCGGGAGCCTCGAGCAGCAGCTTGCACAGGGCCACGCGGCGGCGCTCGCCGCCGGAAAGTACGTTGACCGGCATGTCGGAATCGGGCAGCTGCAGGGCGTCCATGGCCTGGCCGAGCTTGGAATCGATATCCCAGCCGTCGGCGGCATCAATCTCGTCCTGGAGCTTTCCCATCTCGGCCATGAGGGCGTCCATGTCGCAATCCGGGTCGCACATCTCCTCGCCGATCTTGTTGAAGCGATCGACCTTGGCGATCATGTCACCAAATGCCATGCGCACGTTCTCGATGACGGTCTTGTCATCGTCGAGCGGCGGCTCCTGCTGCAGGATGCCCACGGTGTAGCCGGGGGTGAGCCTGGCATCGCCGTTGGAGACCTCCTCGATGCCGGCCATGATCTTGAGCAGGGTCGACTTGCCCATACCATTGGGGCCCACGACGCCGATCTTGGCACCGGGGTAGAAGCTCAGGGTCACGTCGTCAAGGATTACCTTGTCGCCATGGGCCTTACGAGCCTGATACATCTGGTAGATAAACTCCGCCATTTGCCTGTTTTATCCTTTCTACCTGCTGTTTCCCTATTCTTGTTTCGCCTAAGTGGAAACGAAATGGAAAAACCAGCTCTGAAACGTAACGAAAAAGGGGCATGGTTGCCCACACCCCCTAATACTACCTGGGAAAAGTTCCCCCGGAACATACTATGAACTGCGTACGCTAGTTTTCCGCAACCTTAGCGAGCGGCTCGCTGCGATTTGCGCCACAGCAGATACGAGTAGACGTAGACCGCTCCAACCGAACCAAACGCCAGAACCGCAATCACCGCGGCGAGGACTTCACTCGAAAGCACGCTGCCTGCCACGCCCATCACAATCAGGCCAAAGCCCAGCACCATAAAGCAGGCACCGCCAAAGCGCTGCGTACGGCGCCAGTTCTCGGGATTGGCAAGCGCCCAAGGCGTCTTGATACCGAGCGTATAGTTCTGCTTCACACGCGGCAAGTAGTTGCCTACGCCGATGAACAGCAAACCGATAGCACCGGAAATCAGCACGTTGACCGAACCGACCGCCGGCACCACGCCCCAGACCGTAAGCTCACCCAACCAGCTTACGGCACACATGAACAAGGTGAAGGCGATTACGAAGCCCTGGTAGAACTTGCCCGAGGTTCGATATGCCTCACCTTTGGGGTCGATGCGCGGCACCACGCAGAACATTGCGAGACACACCAGGGGCAACGCGCCGAGCGCGGAGGCCATCCAGCTGGGACCCCAACCGTCGACGGCGCCGTTCGCGCCCCAGTGCGTGGGAATCTGCGCAGGCAAGCTCGGCATCACCATGAGATGCGCTACGACATTGGCGACGCACAGAGCGACCAGCGCAATCCACACGCGCGACGATACCCCCGTGGGGTGAATGCCCTTGTTTTCGTTATTCATCCTTATCACCTTCCGTGTTTGTAAAGCCCATAAACCAACCGATCAAGTCCTGCATGACGGTAGTGTTTAAGCTGTATACGATGTTTTGACCATGACGTTCGTCGGTTACCAACCCGGCGTTTTTGAGCGTCGCCAAGTGATGGCTCAGCGACGGCTTACTGATATCGAAATGCTCGGCAAGCTCCCCCGCCGTGCAATTGCCCTCGCGCAGCAACTCCAAAATGCGCCGTCGCGTTGGATCGGCAAGCGCCTTAAAACCCTCTCCCGGCATAAGACCTCCTCTCATCATCTCTCATGACGCGCACACTATACTCGATATTTAGATGTTTGTCTAACTATCTAATCTTGTACTCAAAAAAATAGCCGCCCCCGCGTAATGCGAAGACGGCCACTTCTCACGCTACAAACGTGTTTGGGAGTTGGCCAACCCGCGGCAACGGGTGCCATCTGTTTCATCTTATGCGAATCACTGCCTCATTTCAACAAGCCCCTAGGGCTCAAATGGAATCGCGATAATACCTATAATGACGATAGCTAAAACACGATTCGCTTCCCCATCGGAGGATGTCTATGACCGAAACCACAGCCGCAACCCCCAACGAGACACGCGACACCAAGCTCGAGATCATCATGGGCCGCGAGGCACTCGACAAACTCGCCGCCGCCACGGTGCTGGTGCTCGGCTGCGGAGGTGTGGGCTCCAATTGCTGCGAGGCACTTGTCCGCGGCGGCATTGGTCATTTCGTCATTCTGGATAAGGACATCATCGCGCCCAGTAATATCAATCGCCAGGCCATCGCCTTTCAAAGCACCATCGGCAAGCGCAAGGTCGATGTTATGGAAGCCATGATCCACGACATCAATCCAGCCGCTACCGTCATCAAGCGCACCGAATACCTGTTGAGCGACAATATCGACGAATTTTTCGCGCGCGTTTTGGAGCAGACGGACGGCAAGCTCGACTACGTCGTCGACGCCATCGACACCATCTCGGCCAAGCTCACCATTGCCAAATATGCTCAGGACCACGACATTCGTTTGGTTAGCTCCATGGGCGGGGCCAACAAGCTCCATCCCGAGTGCCTCCGCTTTGCCGACATTTTCGATACGGTACGTGACCCCATGAGCCGCATCATGCGCAAAGAATGCAAGAAGCGCGGAATCAAGAGTCTACATGTACTGTTTAGCTGCGAGGAATCGGTTAAGACACAGCCCCGCGACCCTTCCAATATCCACGAGCGCACCGAGCTCGGAACCGCCAGCTTTATGCCGCCCATCATGGGCCAGATGATTGCCGGCGAGGTTATCCGCCAGATCAGTGGCCGCGGCACCGAGCGCGTGCGCGCCGATGGCCAGCGCTTGGACTAGCGGAGCGCGCCGAGATGGAGCCCCGGTTATTTGATGCACACTGCCATCTTGATTTAATGGCTCACCCGGACGCCGTTGCCGATGAGGCAACGGCGCTGGGCTTGGGTCTATTTGATTGCGGCGTCGATCCACGCGACTTTTCGGCCGCAAACGAGCGCGCTCGTCGCCACCCGGGCATCATCGCCGGCGTTGGGCTTCACCCCTGGTGGCTCGCCGATGGCCACTGCGGTTTTGCCGAAGTCAATCTGCTTTGCGAAGTTGCTGCCCAAGAACGCTACATCGGCGAAGTCGGACTCGACTTTTCCGCGCGCTTTGCTGGAAGTGAGCCGCTACAAATACAGGCACTTAACCGGCTCTGCGATGCGCTCGTGCAGCATCCTCTTACCGGGCGCGTGATATCAATTCACGCCGTTCGTTCGGCAGGAGCCGTACTGGACGTCCTCGAATCGCATGGACTACTCATCCCAAACCCCGACTCCCCCGCTATCATCTTCCACTGGTTTAGCGGCACTTCGGACGAACTCACCCGCGCGCGTAATGCGGGCTGCTATTTTTCCGTCAACGAACGCATGCTCGCGACCAAGCGCTGTCGCGAATACGCACGACAGATTCCACTCGACCGCCTACTGCTCGAGACCGATGCGCCGGCCGAGCCAAACACAGAAACAAGCACGCAGTCGCTCATCAGGTCGCTCACAAGGACCTCAGAACGCATCACCTCGCTCAAAAACTGCGACGCAAAGCGCATCGAGTCGATAGTTTTAACAAATGCGCGCTCTGTTTTTGACCTTCGCTAACCCCTGGTGTGCAAAAAATGCCAAATATGAGTACTGCTACCGGAATGGATACATTTCTTTTAACTTTCCAACCGCCAGAATAATCCTCGATTGTCCGCTAATTAAAGCTTTTACAGTCATTCATCCTGCGTTTTCACAAATCTTAAACCCCTCCAGACGCTCAAATCACGTCTGAAGGGGTTGATTTTGCTGCGACTAAATTAGTCACAGTACTCATATTTGGCATTTTTTGCACACCGGGTCCCGAGGAGGCGCCTGCACCTCCCCGGGACCGCTCGGCTATTCGACGATTGGTGCTCCGTGGCCCCAAGAGCCTTCCATGCCGCACACGGTCGAGGCAAACCCGGCAGCAAAGTCGAGCGCACGCTCGATGGCCTCGGCACCATCCTCACCACGCTTGGCGGAATCGAGATAGCACATCAAAAACGAAGTGAGGAACGAGTCGCCCGCCCCCATGGTGTCCTTCATGTCCGTTACCGGCTTAGCCAGCTGGCGGTAATAACGCTCGCCGTCGTAAGCAATGCAGCCCTCGGCGCCCGCCGTAGCCGACACAAAACGCGGACCCAGGCCCTTCACCCATGCCAGACGCTCGCGAATCTCGTCCTCGCTCGCGGCATCCGCCGCACTAAAGAAAGCAAAATCGACGTAGGGCGCAACCTGCTCGTAGTACTCGTCGGTGGAGTCGTCCGAAAAGTCAAAAGAGACCGTGACGCCCGCAGCCTTCAGCTTGGGCAGCTCGCGCTCGGTAAAGCAATAGTTGCCCGAATGAACCACATCGAACTGCTTCATGTACGCAAGGTCAAAGCGATCGAGGACATAGCGCGCATCGCCACGGATACCGCCCTCGTTGGAGCCAAGGAAGACACGGTCACCGTCAACGACGGTCACGCGAGCCGCTCCGTTCTCGCCAATCATCTGCTCGCACTTGTCAAGCTCGATACCCTCATCCTCGAGGCTTGCAATGACATGCTCGGCAGCGGCATCATTGCCAAAAATGCCCATGTATGCGGAGCGTGCGGCACCGCATTTCTTGGCATAAACGGCGAAGTTCACCGCATTGCCGCCGGGATACATGGTGTGGATATGCTCGTAGCGATCGACGACGTTGTCGCCAAATCCGAGCGCGTTAACGTTAAATGCCATGGCCTTTGTCCCTTCTAGTACTCGACAACACCCATATAGCGGCGGAAATCGGGATCGTGATCAAACACCTTGCCGCGTGCGGCACGCAGCTCGCAGTTCATGGCGTAGAACAGCACCGGGTCCAGATAGGCACGGACGCTCGCCGGCACGGCTTCCATACCGTACTCCTTGGCATCGAGCACCATCAGCGTATCAGTATGCGTCTTAAGGAACGCCAGGGCGCGCTCGTCCATAGCACGGCACTCGCTGGAGCCCATCTGCAGGAAGTAAAAAACGCCATCCTGAGTAGCCTCGAAGGGGCCGTGGAAGTACTCGGCAGAGTGGATGTAGCTGCAGTGCTGCCACTGCATCTCCATAAGAGAGCAGATAGCGAAACCGTAGGTCTGGCTAAAGTTGGGCCCGCTGCCCAGAATGTAGAAGAACTCGTGCTCCTGGCAAAGCTTGGCAAAACGATCGCCCAGCTCGGCATTTACCTTCTCGCGTGCCGGAGGAAGAATCTTATCCATCTCAGCAATACCGGCATACATATCGGCAAGATCGGCGTAGCCCTCCTGCTGATCGAGCAGCTCGGCCGCAAGCGACAGCGAAATGCCAGCGGGGACCTCGGCCTGCGGCACGCCCTCGCCCCACGGGTAGACCCACGTGGTCCACTTGCCGGAGTCAATCTTGGATCCAGCGTTGTCGGTCTGGGCGATCACCGTAGCGCCGGCAGCAAGGGCAATCTCACAGCCCTCGACGACCTCGGGGGTGTTGCCACTGTGGCTGCAAGCAATGACCAGGGATTTCTCACCCAAGCGGCGCGGGCGCATGATATCAAACTCGCGAGCCGTATAGATATACGAAGTGAAGGTGGTTGCCTCGCGCTGCAGAAGCTCATGAGCCGGGATCAAATCGATCATGGAGCCACCGCAAGCAATCCAGTAGACGCTGTCGAACTTGCCCTTCTCGGCAATTGCCTCTTTGATCAGGTCGTGTGCGTTCATATCCAGTTCCTTTCTTGTTTGGTCCACAATCAATGACGTTGGTTGCGTGGCCGATAGTTGTTTTAGTCAATCAGATATTTCTCGAATGCGGCCATGTTCTTGGCATCTGCCGCCGCCGGGTCATCATAGTAACGACCGTCCGTGATTTCCTGGCCCAGCATGCCGTCGAAACCATGGGCGTTGAGCGTGGCAACGAAGGCGTCCATATCGTGCTTGCCATCGCCCCACACCAGATGGCCATACGGATCACCGTCGATAAAGTGCATCTCGTGAATTGCCCCATCACCAAAGGCGGCAAACCAGTCCTCGAGCGTCTCGCCTGCAACGCCCATCGCGGTTGTATCAACCATGGGCTGTAAGTACGGGCTCGCGACCTCGTCAATCATGCGCTTCGCATCGGAAACCGTCGTCACAAGGTTGCTCTCCTCGGGACGCAGGCTTTCCATCGTAAGCACCAGACCGTGCTCGCCGGCATACTCCGCCAGAATGGACATGTGCTCGCGGCTGCGCTTCCAGGCTTCCTCGCGGTCCTCGTCCCAGTCGCCCCAGCCCGAGTTGACGGACATACGGTCGCACCCAAGTACCTCGGCAAGCTCAATGCCGTGCTTAAAGTACGCCAGGCTGCGCTGTTCATGCAGCGGTTTGCGTGCGCAGTATTGCCAAGGATAGACAACATTCTCGGGGCACAGAGTACGATACCTAAGCCCACGGTCTGCAGCTTTTTTCGCCAGGACCTCAGCCTCAAAGTAGCCCGTATGGTCGAGTGTCACATGCGGCTCCGCACACCACAGCTCAATGGACTCAAAGCCCAAACGCTGCTGCACATCAAGGAAGTAATCGAGCGACCACATGATGTAGTGGATATTCATGCCCGCAATCTGTTCGCGGCGCAGCGTCGGCTTGGATTCAGACATCCTATGCCTCCTTATTTCGATCGAACACGATTTGTCCGTCCGACATCGTCATATCAACCGAAAGATCGCGGGCGTCGCGATAATCGAGGTCGAACACATCCCGATCGAGCACGCAGATATCAGCAAGCTTGCCGACCTCGAGCGTACCCAGCTCGTCTTCGCGCATCAGATCGTACGCGCCCCCGGCAGTCCAAGCACGCAAGAGCTCGACAAGCGTCAGCGCGTTGGCCTCATTCACGGGCAGTCCATCGTCGAAGTATCCGCCGCACGCACTGTAGATTGACTCGCCCAGGCTCGGAATCAGCAGCGGCAAATCCGTACCACAGCACACCGTGCATCCGGAATCTTCCATGCCGCGGCGATTCCAGCTGTGCAAAAGTCGCGTCTTGCCAATTTGTCGACGCATCATCGACAGGCAATCCTCGCGCCGGTCCAGCGTCAGAATCTGCGGATAGACCTCGCAAATTCCACCTAACTTGCCAAACTTGACAAGATCGGTCGGATCAGAGTTCTCGAGATCGGTAATCGCATGGCGGCGAAGCAACCGTCCATGCTCGTCTCGAGGCAGCGAGGCATAGAGCGCCACGGTGCGACGAACGGCGCCATCGCCCTGGCAATGCAAGGAATATCGGAAGCCGTCAGCATCAATTGCGCGCAGCTCGTTCTCAATCAGATCCCACTCGGGCTCCTCGACAACCGTCTTGCCGGCAGCGCCCGCATCGGCCGTGTCCTCATAGGGGTCAATCATCTCGGCAAGCCCCGCCCATACGCCGCGATCGGTCATACGGTTGAAGCCAGAAAAACGAACGAACGGTCCCCGGAAGCGCTCTCGTGCCTCGCGGGCATATGCCAGATTTGCACCGGCACCCACCGGCTGCGACATCATAGAGACGCGAACCGTCAGCTCACCAGATTCCTCACGGCGAGCCATTTCGTCGGCAAAACCGTAGTAGTCATCAAACGCCATCTCCTTGATGGCGGTAACGCCGCGCTCGTTAAGCATGCTCATGTAGTCCGAATACCCCGCACGTACCTCGGGCAGCGCGAGGAAATCGCTCATCATGCGCCAGATCTTCTCGGCATAGCACGCCTGGGGTGTAAAGCCGTATCGTGCACTGGCGGCAGCATTGAGAACGCAGGTCTCCGCACCCGGTGTAAAGCAGACGACAGGGATATCGCCAAAACAATCGTCAAACACAGCTGCCGTATTTGCGTTCTCGGCATCCGATGCCAACGTTTCGGGTAGGCTGTGGCCAAAAGCCGCCGCGCAATCCGGATGATCTTCTTTCCATGCACGCAAGAGCGACACGGCCTCTTTGGCATCAGCGATGCCGGACAGATCAGACCCCAACGTCCGCAGCGCCCAGCCTGTATAGAAGGTATGCACATCGATCAGGCCAGGCATGACGGTACGGTCGCCCAGATCAACTACCTCGTCCGCCTGGGTCAAATACGAAGCTACCTCACACTTGGTGCCAACCGCCTCAATTCGATTGCCACGGACCGCTACGAAACCTTCGAACGGCAGGTCCCCCGTACCGGTAAAGACGCTCTTAGACGTCAGGACCGTTAAACGATCAGACATCACAACCACCTACACCGGAAGCATGCCAGAGATTGCCGTTACGATCAGGCCAAAGACGACCATGAAAATGAAGAACTTCCAAATGGTCTTCCACCATTGGCCAAACGAAATCTTAGCCACGGCAAGGCCGGCGACCGTCATGCCCGCCACGGGACTGATGGTGTTGATGGTCTGATTAGCAAACTGAAGCGCGGTAACGGCAGCTTCGGGATTGAGGCCCATAAGCTCGGTCAGCGGACCCATGACGGGCATGGTGAGCGCCGCAAGTCCAGAACTCGAGGGAACCAGCAAAGAGAGCAGGCCAAGGACGATATACATAAACGTGGTGTAGACGGCAGCGGGTGCACCGGCGAGCGCAGTAGCGAGCGCCTGGAGGATGGTGTCGATGATCATGCCGCCCTCGGCGATGACCAGAATACCGCGAGCGATACCGATAACGATAGCAGCGTACGCAAAATCGGCGAGACCCTTAACGAACTCCTCAGCGATCGTCTGCTGGTCAAGACCGCCCAGGATACCGGCAAGCAAGCCCATGCCAAGGAACACGGCGGAAATCTCATTCATGTACCAGCCCTGGGTAACAAGACCCCAGACGATAATGCCCATACCGCAGGCAAAATCGATAAGTACGAGCTTCTGACGGGTAGTGAACTCTTCCTCGATGGAGGCATCGGTCACGGAAAACTCAACACGCTTGAGCTTGTCGTCCTCGTACGTAATGGACGACTCGGGGTTTTTCTTGACGCGCATAGCGTAGCGCATGGCCCATGCGATACCGACGGCAGTAAAGATGACCCAAGAAACGGCGCGCAGCCACAGCTGAGGATTGCCCTCGATGCCAATGATGCCCTGGGCGATCAAAACATTAAACGGGTCGATGGTCGAAGCACAATATCCCAGGTTAGGACCAAGGAAGCAGATGATGAATGCCGTCATCGAGTCATAACCGATACCCATCATGATGGGAATGAAGATGGCATAGAACGGCAGGGCTTCCTCAGACATGCCAAACGTAGTGCCGCAAATGGACAGCAACGTCATCGTAATGGGAATGATGAGGATGTCCTTGTTCTTGAGCTTTTTAATCACACGGCTCATGCCGGCATTCAAAGCGTTGGTCTTGGTGATGATTGCGAACGATCCGCCAATCAATAAGACGAACGCAACGACGTCGGCAGCCTCCTGGATGCCCTTAGTGGGCGCTTGCAGGACCGCGAAGATATCCTGACCCAGATTGATGGTCTCGCCGGTCTCGGAATCGGTGTAGTTCTTATCGACCTGTTCATAGGTTCCAGCAACGGCGACTTCGCGCTCGCCCGCCGCTGTCGAAATCGTCTTGCGCTGATACTGACCCGAGGGAACGATCCAAGTCAGGACCGCAAAGACAACGATCAGCAAGAACATGATCGTATAGACATGCGGTAATTTGAACTTAAAACGTCTGTTTGTCTTCTTCGCCTTCGTATCTGACATAGATACCTCCAAAGAACTCGAGACTGCATCGCATCTCGCTTCAACGCTTGCATAAGGCAAACGTTCTATGACGTTCTATAGATTACCAGCAGCTTTTCCCGTCATCAAGATAATTTCAAACTGATTGCCGCAACGCGGTTGAACGGTCGCGTTCGCGCCGTGAACGGTATGGAAGCGCCCGGTGAGATGATCCACCGGGCGTTTCCATTCGCAATGTCCTAGATGTCAAAAACGTAGCGAGACCCAACGATCCGCTGTCGACCGATGATAAACGGCCGCCGTTGCTCATCGAAAAAGAAGGCTTCCATATAAAACAAGGGTTCGCCAACGGGAACCGCCAGCAACCGAGCGACCTCGGGCGATGCGCACGCGATCTCGAGCGTGCACGGGTCGGTAAACGCGGGCATGCGGCCAGTCTGGTTGCGCACGAACTCAAAAATGGATTGGTTAGATAGAGGCGCCGTTGATAGATAGGCGTTGTCCTCGTAAACGTATATGTTGTTCTCAAGCATGACGGGGACGCCATCGGCAGTACGCACACGCTCGACGCAAATCAAGTCAGTTCCAACGGGAACACCAAAGAACTGTGCTTCGGTAGAATCCGCCGGCAGCATCTTTCTCGAAATGACACACGCCCCCGGTTCCATTCCGTTAACGCGGCATGCGTCCGAAAAACTCTGGACGTCATCCTTCTGGCGAATCTTGCGCTTGAGCTTGGGGGCATTGACGAACGTGCCTTTCCCCTGTCGCTTCGTTAGATAGCCCTGCTGGACGAGCTCCTCAATAGCGCGTCGCACGGTAACGCGGCCAACTTTATAGCTCTCAGCCAATTCGAATTCGTTGGGTATCCGCGCGCCTGCCTTGTAGGCGCCGGAGTTGATTTCGTTTTTAATGATATCAATGACCTGTTGGTACAGCGGTATCGCTGCTTTACCGTCAGTTAGCCCTTCAGTCGGTGGCATATACCCTCTCCCAGCACAATTAAGTCAAAAGCGGGCTCAAGGGCATTCAACAAGCCCTTAAGCCCGCATTAGCATAAAGTATGCTTGCTGCCGCACCAAAATGTCGGGTATTTACTCATCTGACCCGAAAAACGCGCAACTACCGCGCTCCTAAGAAAGCGTGAGCAGCTCCGGCAGCTGGTCGATAATCTTGTCCGCGGCATCCTGGCTAAAGCCAAAGCGCTCCTCGCGCTTGGCAATGACCGTCAGGCCGGCTCGCTTACCCGCGGTAATGCCCGGAACGGAATCCTCAACGCAGCAGCAGCGATTCGCGGGCAGCCCCAGCAGGTCCAGCGCATGTAGGTAGATGTCGGGCTCGGGCTTGCTCTCCTTAAACTGCTCGCCGCTCACCACATACTCAAAGGCATCAGACAGCCCGCATGCGTTGAGCACTTCCTCGATGCTAACCATGGGAGACGAGCTGGCAAGCGCCACGCGAACGCCACGGCGCGGCAGCTCTCGAATCGTATCCACGGCGCCTGGGTTAATCAAAGCCTGATAGTCACGCGGACGCTTATGCGCCCACTCGTCCCAACGGGCCAACGCCTCCTCGCCAGTGAAGTGTCCCTTACCGGCGCGCTCAAACCAATCGACCAGCATATGCAGGAAGAACTGATGCGAGGTACCGACCTGCCCATTCAACTCCTCTTGAGTCAGATTAAGTCCAAGCTCCTTGGCAAACGCGGCAGTCTCGCCCAAGTAGTAATACTCGGTATCGACAATGACGCCGTCCATGTCAAAGATAACGGCGTCGAACGGAAATGCGGACACGGCACCCTCCCTAACAAAAGGACGCCCGCAAGCAGGCGCCCGAGCCATGCATTAATCGACGATTCTAACCCAGCAGCTTATCCAGCGCCACCGCAATGCCATCTTCGTTGTTATCGGCGGTCACCATCTGGGCTACAGCCTTAACCTCTTCGACGGCGTTACCCATGGCAACACCGGTGCCGGCCCACTCAATCATGGACTTGTCGTTCTGGCCGTCGCCAAACGATACGACCTCACTGGCATCGATGCCGAGCTTGGGCAGGGCACCCTCAAGTGCGCGGGCCTTGTCGATACCGGGCGCCGTGTACTCAAAGTACCAGTCGGCCGTAAACATGCCCGAAAGCGTCTGCTTAAAGGGCGCATACATCTCCTCGTAATGCGCCTGCAGGTAGGCCGGATCGCCCGCCGTCAGCAGCTTGTCCACGGGATAAGCATCAGCGACCTCATGCAGGCTCTCCACCTCGCGAATCTTAAGATCGCACGCATCGCGCTCGTATTTGACGATGTTTTTCTGCGAGCCGTCAGGCAGCGTGATCATGCAGTGATACGAATCCACGACATGCAAATCGCGACCGAGCGAAATCATAGGGATCACGTCAAAATTACGCAGGTGATCAATCAGACGGTGCAGCTCGTCAGCCGGCATAGCCTGGTCAAAAAGGACCTCATCGGTCTGAGCGTCGACCACATGCGCGCCATTAAAGGCAACCAGCAGACCGTCATGGTTTTGAAGGTCGAGCTCCTGCGCCAAGG
Organism: uncultured Collinsella sp.; assembly: GCA_902496455.1. GTDB lineage: Bacteria > Actinomycetota > Coriobacteriia > Coriobacteriales > Coriobacteriaceae > Collinsella. The sequence goes on along the minus strand of CABVAY010000002.1, from coordinate 29,641 downwards.
CGTGCAGTCCCCATGCGGGACGGCCCGAAGCCAAGATGAGCTTAATGCCCGACTCCTGCGCCGCGAGCAGCTTCTCGCGCGTACGCGGGCTAATCACTTTCTGATCGTTGGTGAGCGTACCGTCGATATCCATCGCGATGGCTTTGATTGCCATATATGCCTCCCTGTCATTGAACAACCTTGTCTGAGCCATCATACAGAACACCCATCGCGACTCCGTTTACAACGGGCAAAAAGTCATATTGTCTCGAACATGAACGGCGTGTGGTCGTGAAGCTTTATCGCTCAGGTCAAATACGTCTGCTAGCGACGCTCATCCGTCGGTGCGCCCTCGACGATCGCGATGCCCGCCGATGCGCCTAACGCGCTGGCGCCGGCCTCGATGAATGCGCAAGCCTCTTCGTAATTATGGATACCGCCCGCCGCCTTGATTGCCACGGCATCGCCGAGCACCTCGTGCATCAGCCGCACGTCCTCGAGCTTAGCACCGCCAAAGCTTCTGCCGGTCGATGTCTTAAGGAATCCCGGCTTGGCCTCCAGCGCGATCTCGCATACACGGCGCTTGGCGGCGTCGTCGCCGTCCAGCTTGCACATCTCGACGATTACCTTGTCAGTGATGCCATGCGCGCGACAAAAATCAGCAATGGTAGTCATCTCGCGCTCGATGGCATCAAAATCGCGGTTCTCGATCGACCCCTGATTCAAAACGTAGTCAATCTCGGTAAAGCCACACGCAGCGTATTCCTCAAACCTCGCAAGCTTCTCCTCAAGCGTCATAGTGCCCTGGGGAAAGTCGATGGCGCCGGCAAGGATGATGTCAGAGCCCTCGAGCATGGCGCGGCCCGTCTCGTACTCCTGAAGGTTCGCAAATACGCAGCGAAAGTTGTACTTTAACGCCTTCTCGACATACTGCTCAAACGTGTCCTCGGGGGCATCGATATAGTCGATGTATTTATTGATGGGTTTGGCAAGTGTCATGCTGGGCCTCCTTGTTCAGGACTGACAACCGATTCGTGGTTTCACGCGAAAAACCACGTTCAATGTACGCCCGACATACAAGGACAGCGTCCGCATTCCGACAAGTGGTATGAAATTAGCTGTAAACGTATATTTACAGACAGCGAATGGCACCGCACGCGGATGCCGACAGCAAGACATCCCCCCTCAATACACCCTCATGCCCCTTTACTGTTTGCGACCAGAAATGATGAGCTGCACAACGCCGTTAGCGGTCGAATTCGACCTCTGACGACGTCACGCAACTCATCGTATCCGACCGACAACAGAAAAGGGGCACGTTCGCATAGCGTGGCGCGTGACGGTTGCAAAACCACCCCATTTGAAACAAACGCAAAAAAGTACTTGCAAAGACGCGTTCCGACATATAAGTTGATAAAAGACCGCCGTTGCGGTTTTAAGTAGATCGAGCATATGAAGTTTCAGTTTTCAGCGTGTAAGAGAAGGAAGATCGGCAAAGTACAACCCCAAACGCAATGACAACTTAATGAGGTAACTGTCACATGTGAGGCACCCAGGGCATTGCTGTCTCGATTTTGAGCACGATGCCTTCCGCCTTGCATGGGCCGTTCCATCCCGCCCCTGCAGCAACTGCCTCACGGGCTCATTGAAAACCGCATAGCACCCCAACGTCAGCACATCACCCACGGCAAGCACATCACTCACGACAACCAACACATCAACAAACAGCACGAACATCAACCGATTGGAGAAGCTATGACAAACCACCACGCTGAAGACGGCGATAAGAAAAGCATTCTGGATGCCCGCATTGAGCGAGCATATGCAAACGAATATGACGCCGCCTTTGCCGCCGCGACCATCAAGAACTACGCGTCGCTACCGCTCGCGACGATCTTGGCCGACCACCCTCAACTGCTGAAGCGCTGCACAAAGATCATGGGCGACCCCGACATTCGCAAGCTGACAGACCCCTATGCCCCAAAACGCGACAACGATTCGTACGTTCTTACCGTAGGCTGCCTAGCCCATATGCTTACGGCGCTTGACACGAAACTCAAGCTCGAATGGGAACCCGACGAGCGTCATGAACTCGAAAGCAAGCGGAACACCCTGCGCACCGCACTGTTCCTTCCGTTGGACGGCCTCAAGCGCTGCAACGTCGAGCTCAATACACAGGCGCGGCAAAAGCCCGGGACCACGGGGCAGAAAACTCCAAGACCCCATGCGGCCATCGTCGACCGCAACCGATATAACCGCATGACCGCGCATTTTTCTGCCGAGGGAACAGCCATAAGGACGCTAATCGACCTGCTGTGCCTCCTGAGCATCAACGAGCTATTTGAGGGCTATCTCGCCCTTGTTCCCGCGACGGCACCCAAGTCGGTAGCAAAGATCATCGAGACCTGCAGACGCCAGTTTGAGCGCCATCGCAATGGCAGCGAGATGAACGCCAGCATCGCGCAGTACTACGCGGCTCATTACAAAAATGACGGATGTGCCCCTGTCGAGCATCAGCTGCGGCTCGCCTACACCACGCCCGCCGCAACGCTCTATCGCTTTGGAGCCCTTGGCGCTTGCGAGCCGCACGAACAGGCAGTCTGCCCCACAACCGAGCTCGATCTCAGGCTCGGACGAACCCTGTAGCCCACCAGCCCCTCCGCGGGCAACAATCCTATTCCACAACACAACCAACAGAAAGGAGTCCTCATGGACACCAATCATTCCCCCATCATCAGCCCCCTCACCATGCGTGAATCCGCCCGAGGTATCACGCTCACCAGCATTTACGATGAGATGCTCGCCCGTCGCGAGCTCTCCGTCATGGGAAACATCGAAACCCCGATGGCCCACGACCTATGCCAGCAGATTCGTCTGCTCGATGCCACCGACCCCAGCCGCCCCATCACCATATTTGTCGCCAGCGCCGGCGGAAGCGTGCGATCGGGTCTTGCGATCTATGACGCCATGCGCCTCGCATCGTGCCCCATCCGCACCGTCTGCCTGGAATTCGCCGCGTCCATGGGCGCCGTGATCTTTATGGGCGGCGACGATCGCCGTATGGCGCCCCATGCAGAGCTCATGATTCATGACCCGCTGATCCCCCAGGGGGCAGGCGGCTCGGCACTTGCGTTGCAGGAAACCAGCCGGCGTCTCATGCAGACCCGCAAGACCCTCACGCAAATCCTCTCGGACCGCAGCGGCCTCACGCCCAAGCGCATCCAGTCCCTCACTGCAAAAGACACCTACCTTTCGGCCGAGCGCGCCGTCGAGCTCGGCTTTGCCCACGAAATTCTCTCGACCACCAAGGAGGTCGCCCATGTCTAACCTCGCCAGCCGCCTCGCCGCATCTGAGTCCGCATCGTCCACCATCCTCGCCAAGGATCGAACGCTCTCCTGCGACACCCGCCAAACGGGACTCAACAACAACGCACTTGTGATCGGCCCCTCGGGAGCCGGCAAGACCCGAAACGTCCTCAAGCCCAACCTGCTGCAAATGAACGCAAGCTACATCGTGCTCGACACCAAAGGCACGCTCTGTCGCGAAGTGGGACCCGTGCTGGCAGCCCACGGTTACCGCGTGCAATGCCTCAACTTCGCCGACCTCAACACCGTCCCGGCCCTTGCGCCCGGCATCGAGCGCTGCGGCTACAACCCCCTGAGGCACATTCGCCGCAAGGCGGACGGCAGGCCCAACCAGCAGGACATCCTCTCGGTGGCAAAGGCCATCTGTCCCATCGAGGACAACAACCAGCCTTTTTGGGATCATGCGGCGGCGAACCTGCTGTCGTGTCTTATCGCCTACGTCACCGAACAGCTACCCGCCGACGAGCAGACGATCAGCTCGATCATCAAGCTGATCGAGCACCTGCAGGACGGTGCCACGGCCCGATTGTTTGACGATCTGATCACGACCGACCCCCAAAGCTATGCCCTCTCGCTATGGCGGCGCTACGCCATTACGCAAAATGCCGAGCGCATGCACGCGAGCATCGTCGGCATCCTTGCCGAAAAGGTCATGTGTCTGGGATTCGACGGTGCGGCACAGCTCTATCGTGAGTGCCATCAGGTGGACTTCGCTTCCATGGGACACACCCCCTGCGCCCTGTTTGTAACCGTAAGCGATATTGACCGCAATCTCGATCCGCTGACCGGCCTCTTTATTACGCAAGCGTTTATGGGCCTCATTCGTGAGGCCGATAGGCAGCCCGACGGCAGCCTGCCCGTGCCCGTGCGCTTCATGCTCGATGACTTCGCAAATCTGCAGATCCCCCAGATCGACAACGTGCTCTCGATTATCCGAAGCCGCAACATCTGGGCAACGCTGCTGCTGCAGTCGACCAACCAGCTCGATGCGCTCTATGGCGAGGCACGCGCACGCTCCATCATGGGCAACTGCGACACGCATCTGGTGCTGGCGTTCCAGGATCCCGAGAGTGCCCGGGTGTTTTCCGACCGCGCCGACGCGCTGCCCAGCACGCTCATGGCGACGCCGATCGATCGCTCGTGGCTCTTTGTGCGCGGTCGCACTCCCGAACAGGTCGAGCGCTTTAGGCTCGAAGACCATCCGCTCTACGGGGAGCTGCCCGAGGCGCAGCGAGGCCATGCGGAGGCCGAGATCTAGGCGCAGGGTTCTCGCAGCGCGCGACGCCCCGGCGATGCTCCACAAAGGCCGTGCGCCCCGGGACCACGGCAAAGCAAAGGGGCCCGCATCCGATAGGATACGGGCCCCTGACTATAAGGCGCGATGCGTTAACAGCAGCGACTACTTGCGATGCGCGCGATAGAACTCGATGAGCGCCTGGGTCGAAGCGTCCTGCTCGGCCTTGGCGGCATCGTCGTGGAAGGCAGGGGTGATCTGCTTGGCAAGCTGCTTGCCCAGCTCAACACCCCACTGGTCATAGGAGTCGATGCCCCAGACCGTACCCTCGACAAACGTGATGTGCTCGTACAGGGCGATGAGCTCACCGAGTGCGAACGGGGTCAGCGTGTCGCCAAAGATCGAGGTCGTCGGGCGGTTGCCCTCAAAGCAACGGGCCGGGACGATCTGCTCGGGCGTGCCCTCGGCACGAACTTCGTCGGCCGTCTTGCCAAAGGCGAGCGCCTTGGTCTGGGCCAGGAAGTTGCCCAGGAACAGCTCATGCACGTCCTGGCCGCTATCGGTCGCAGGGTTGGCGGTATTGGCAAAGGCGATGAAATCGGCCGGGACCACCACGGTGCCCTGGTGCAGCAGCTGGTAGAAGGCATGCTGGCCGTTGGTGCCGGGCTCGCCCCAGAAGATCTCACCGGTGTCGGAGGTCACGGCGCTGCCGTCCCAACGGACATGCTTGCCGTTGGACTCCATGGTGAGCTGCTGCAGGTAGGCCGGGAAACGGTGCAGGTACTGGCAGTACGGCAGCACGGCATGGCTCTTGGAACCGAAGAAGTTGACGTACCAGACGTTGAACAGGCCCATTAGCGCGACGGCGTTGTTCTCGAGCGGGGTATTGCAGAAGTACTCGTCGATGGCGTGGAAGCCCTCGAGGAACTGCTGGAAGCGCTCGGGGCCGAGCACGACGATCAGCGACAGGCCCACGGCGGAGTCAACAGAATAGCGGCCGCCGACCCAGTTCCAGAAACCGAAGGCGTTGGCAGGGTCGATGCCGAAGGCCTCGACCTTCTCGAGCGCGGTGGAGACGGCGACGAAGTGCTTTGCCACGGCCTCGGCGTTCTGCTCATCGGAGCCGTCGATGGCGCCCTGAGCCTTGAGCTGCTCGAGCATCCAGGTCTTGACCTCGCGAGCGTTGGTGAGGGTCTCGAGCGTGGTGAAGGTCTTGGAGACGATGATCACGAGCGTGGTCTCGGGGTCCAAACCCTTAAGCTTCTCGGCCTGGTCGTTGGGGTCGATGTTGGAGATGTAGCGGCAGTCGATACCGGCGTCAGCATAGGGACGCAGAGCCTCGTAAGCCATGACCGGGCCCAGATCGGAGCCGCCGATGCCGATGGACACCAGGTGCTCGATCTTCTTGCCGGTAACGCCCTTCCACTCACCGGAGCGCACGCGCTCGGCGAAGGCATACATGCGGTCGAGGACCTCGTGCACGTCGGCGACGACGTCCTGGCCGTCGACAATGAGCTGGCCCTTCTCGCTTGCCGGGCGACGAAGCGCGGTGTGCAGGACGGCGCGGTCCTCGGTGGTGTTGATGTGCTCGCCGGAGAACATGGCGTCGCGGCGCTCCTCGAGCTTCACCTCGCGGGCAAGATCGCACAGCAGCTTGACGGTCTCATCGGTCACCAGGTTCTTCGACAGATCGAAGTGCAGGTCACCGGCGTCAAAGCTCAGCTTGTTCACGCGCTCGGCATCGGCGGCGAACCAGGCCTTGAGGTCGATACCCTCGGCCTCGAGCTTCTCCTGATGGGCCTCGAGTGCCTTCCAAGCGGCAGTCGACGTAGCATCGATAGGTGCGGCAACAGTTGCCATAGAGTCCTCCTCAGCATACGGGCGCACGCCTCCATGCGCCCGGACATTCAGATGCCACTATTCTAGCGCAGGTCAAGACTATAATCAGCGAGCGTTGCCAATCGGCCCCCGAACGGCGACCGGCCAAAAAAGGGCAGGTTGATTTTGGCAGGTCAAACGCTTTACCTGTCATATTTTACCTGTCCCTTCCTGGCGGGCCATTATGCCGCGGCGCATACGCTGCCGAGCAGCTCGCGCAAGGGAGAGCCGATGCCCTCCAACAGCTCGGGTGCGATAATGGCAAAAACGGGAACCTCGCCGGCACCCACAACGGCGGGCACTTTTCCCTCGGAGACGATACATCCGTAGGGAACAAAGCCGTCCTCGCCGGCATCGAGCACGGCCATGCGACGAGCAAGTTCGCGCACAAAGCTCGCCGTATCGGCATCGCCGATCGCCAGGACAAAGTCCACGCCCTCATCGGTGGCCAGGGCTACGGCCTCATCGACCAAATCGTCTCCCCCGTCGCCCCCGACCAAGCCGCAACGAAAGAGTATGCGTTCGAGCAGGGCGCGATCGAGCGAGCCCAGCGCCGCCGAAACAAGCTCATCACGCGTGTGCTTGTCGCCTCCCAGCACGACCAGTGCCTTGGTGCCGCCATAGTGGGCAACCAATCGTCCGCACCAGCGAGCCACATCCCCATCCGCAACCAAGCGCGTCGGCATACCAAACCCATAGTTGACCATTGTCCCCACAACCCTTCCGTGCTTTATGGTGGTATCGATCGTTAGGCTCATGCTACGAAGCGAGCTTTTCCGAGCTGTTTCGCGCTCTTTAGGGCTGCGTTAAAATCAGATTCGATCCGACATGGCGTCCAGTTGCGACAATTAGACGGTCAAAATCCAAGGGCCAAGACGCACGAACAGGATGAGCTAGACAAAAGACAGGCAAAACCCGCCCAGCACGTCCGAAACGTAGTGCACGCCCAGATAGACACGGCTGACGCCCACCGCAAGGATGACGCACGCAAGTGCAACCTCGGTGGCGGCGCCGAACGGAAGGCCACACACGCCACACCGCACCAACCATATGCCATAGCCATAAAACGCCATGGCCGCCATCGAGTGGCCCGAGGGGAAGCTCAGCCCCGGTGCCTCGACAAGCCGAAATCCCTGTGGACGAGGTCGACGCACAAGGACCTTTAACAGCTGGTCGATTGCGCTGATAGCACCGACATTGAAGGCGGCCCAGACAACATGGGCCCAATTGGGCGCCCACAGCATCGCCGCGGCTAGCACACCGACGACAAACGGCAGCGACGCCAAACTCGAGGCGGCTTTCATCGCGGCCGTCAACACCGGCGACCGAAGCCTCTCGACAAGCAGCAAGTATCCCACCTCATCGATTCTTATGGCCCGTCCTTTGAGGACCTTGATCAGCAGGTAAACAAAGATCGCAAGGCACAGCACGAACAGTATCAGAAGTGCAAGATCACCCATATCTATGGTCATCCATACCCCCTCAGCGTATTTAACACATTAAGGCTACCGACCCACCGTAAGCACTCGGTAAACCGACCAAAAAAACCTGTCCCTTTTTGGTAGGTTTTGACGGTGTCCGGTCGAGCGGGTATTATCGAACAGGTATTCGATAAGAACATGTGTTTGATGAAAGGGCACGGATGGCGCACGAGCAGCACACCTACATCTGTATCGACCTCAAGACGTTTTATGCCAGCGTCGAGTGCGTCGATCGTGGGCTCGATCCGCTCACCACCAACCTGGTCGTTGCCGACGAATCGCGCGGACGCACGACCATCTGTCTCGCTATCACGCAGGCCATGAAGGACCTAGGGATTCACAATCGCTGTCGCCTGTTCGAAATCCCCGATGGCATCGACTACATCAAGGCCGTACCGCGCATGCAGCACTACATGGAGGTGTCGGCGCAGATCTACGGTATCTACCTGAAATACGTCAGTCCGCAAGACGTTCACGTCTACTCAATTGACGAGTGCTTTATCGACGTGACACCCTATCTGGACCTCTATCACACCGATGCGGAAGGCTTCGCCTGCATGTTGCGCGACGAGGTCCTGGCGCGCACCGGCATCACGGCGACGGTCGGCATCGGCCCCAACCTATTCCAGGCCAAGGTTGCGCTCGATATCACCGCCAAGCACGTGTCCAGCCGTATCGGCATACTCGACGACGAGACCTTTCGCAAGGAGATCTGGCCCCATCGCCCCATCACCGACATCTGGGGCATCGGCCCCGGCGTGGCGGCCCGTCTCGAGAAATACGGCGTCTACGACCTAATGGGCGTCGCCGCACTCGACGAGAACCTGCTCTACGACGAGCTCGGCGTCAATGCCGAATATCTTATCGACCACGCCTTCGGGCGTGAGCCGACAACCATCGCCGATATCCAAGCTTATCGCCCACAAGCGGCCTCGACCACCACGGGGCAGGTGCTCTCGAAGGGCTATGCCTACGAGCAGGCCTACACCGTCTTGCGCGAAATGGTCGATGCCGCCGTGCTGGATTTGATCGACAAGCACGTGGTGTGCGACAGCATCTCGCTCTTTGTGGGCTATGCAAGCGAGCACGCCGACATACGCCGGCTCAACGCCAGCGGCACGGCGCAGTATATAGACGGCTGCGGACATCTGCGCTCGAGCACTTCGGGCATCGAGCCCGCAGCGACCGACGGCCCCGAGCTCGCGCATCGCGCACCGAAACCCGTCCAGCGAGATGACGAACGCCGACGTTTGGTGCGGGAGGCACAGGCGATTGACGGCATCTTTGTGGGCGAACACGGCGGCAAGCCGCGTGGTGGCTATGCCGCGCTCTTTGCGCACTCCAACGCCTCGCGCAAGCTGCCCGAGAGCACTAATTCGTTTAAGAAGATCATGGGGTATTTCGATGATCTTTGGGCACAAACGGTCGACCCCAAGCGACCGGTCAAACGTATCAATCTGGGCTTTGGCAATCTGGTGCCCGAAGAATTTGCCACTATCGACCTGTTCAGCGACGTTAAGGCCGATGAGCGCGAGCGCGACCTGGCACGCGCCGTCTTGGCCGTGAAGGGCAAGTACGGCAAGAACGCGCTTGTCAAGGGATTAAGCTTTACCACCGGCGCCACCGCACGCGAACGCAACGATCAGGTAGGAGGACATCGTGCCTAAGTCCCAACAACGGCCGATACGGCCACCGACGCCTTTCGAACGTCTAGCGGACCCCGAGGGAAGACGCCGATCCGCCGACCCCAGTCTCACCGCCAACGGCGCCGTCCGCGCCGGCCGTGCCGCGCAGTTTATGCCCTTTGCCGCCCTCACGGGATACTACGAACTCGTGCGCAAGCAAGAGATCACCGTCGAACCAAAATGTGAGCTCACGGAAGAGAAAGCCCTCGAGCTTTCGAAAAAGCTCAAGGGCCTCAAACGCGGCGACCTGGTGCGCGTCACCTATTACGATATGTACGGTTATCGCTCCCGCACGGGCATTCTCGACGAGGTACTCCCCGCCTTCAAGCTCCTCAAGCTCAAAGACATCGTCATCGATTTCGATAACATTCAAGACATCGAACTGCGCGGACGAGCCTAGACAAGAAAATGCATCCAAGGCGGCGCTTACAGCGTCATGACGTAGTAGCCCGCATCCCTCACGGCCGCCTCGAGTACCTCGCGGTCGATCGGGTTTTTAGAACGGATGCGCGCCGTGTGGTCCGCATACGTCACCGTTGCCCACACGCCATCCAGCGCATTCAGGGCATTGGCCACGTTCTGAGCGCACCCGTCGCAGCTCATACCGCCGATGAGCAGCTCATCGCTATAGGGGTAGTGGGACGGATCGGTATCCGCAACCACTACCTTCTTGGCCTTCTTACCGCTCGTGCCATCGCTGCAGCAGCTCTTTCCGTGTGTCGAAGCGGCAATGCGACGCAGCCCAAAAAACATGCCGACGGCAATGACGGCCAGCACGATGATATTTGCAGGATTGAGCAAGTCCTCCATGCGCTTCCCTTTCTTTCTAAGCCTTTTCTAGATACCCCCATGGGGTGTCCCCATCTTAACCCAAAATCATGTCCGTTCGGTCAATTAGTTTCCCTCTTCAAACTTTTTTGTTGACCATGGCTTACTTTCGTGTATAAGTTTTCCTAGGCTAACAGTTTAAATCCGTAAGGAGCGCCGTGACTCGAACCATAGACATCCCAACGTTTCAGGCAGCAGTCGTGCGCAACTGCTCTCCCACGCTCGCGGGCATCAAGCCGGCATCGCTCTTTACCTATCCAGGCACCTACGCCCACGGGGACGGCTCGACCGCAACCGAAACCATCGCAGAACGCCGAGCACGCCTGCTCAACGTTATCGCCCAGTGCAATCGCGAGCTTGACCCGTTCGGTATCCACCTGAGTGTTTTGGTCTGGCGGCCCTGCGGAGCGCTCGTGTATATGTACCGAGCCAAAAGCCTCACCACCTATTTCGCAGACCCTCGCGCCCAAACGGCGCTCGCCTCGGAAGGCTACGACACGAGAGACCTTTCGACATGCCTTGTGCATTTGGCATCACGCATCACGCTCGCGAGCAATAACGTCGCGGAGTGCGCCTGTAGCCAGACTCGATGCGCACTACCCCAGCAAGCTAGCTGCAGCAACGACTGCACCTGCGAGTTTCCGCACGAAATAGGCTACTTCCTCGGATATCCCTACGACGATGTGCGCGAGTTTATCGTCCAGCGCGGCGAGAACTACAAGGTCTTTGGAGCTTGGAAGGTCTACACGAATGTCGAGCAAGCGCTTGCAATGTTTGACGCCTACCGCGCTTGCACTCAATACCTCACCTTTGTCTATCAGCAGGGCTGCAGCTTGGCGCAACTTGCCCAGGCAACCCGATAGAACATAGAAGCCGCGGCAACCTGCCGCACAACTGAAAGGACTCAACATGAGCAAGATCGCCGTCGTCTACTGGAGCGGCACGGGCAACACCGAGGCCATGGCAAACTTCGTTGCCGAGGGCGCAACCGGTGCCGGCGCCGAGGCAGAGGTCATCTCCTGCGCCGACTTCTCTGCCGACAAGGCCGCCGAATATGATGCCTTCGCCTTCGGCTGCCCCGCCATGGGTTCCGAGGAGCTTGAATACGATGAGTTCCAGCCCATGTGGGATGAGGTCAAGGAGACTCTCGGCGACAAGAAGGTCGTCCTCTTTGGCTCTTATTCGTGGGCCGAGGGCGAATGGATGGACAACTGGAAGGCGGACGCCGACGAGGCGGGCGTTAACGTCGTCGATTCCGTCATCTGCTACGATGCGCCCGACGACGAGGGCGAGGCGGCCTGCAAGGCCCTGGGAGCAGAGCTGGCCTAACGAAGCCGTCAGAAAGTCGCAAAGCAGCTGACAGCCGAGCACCGCACAACAACAGTCGTTCACGCCCAAACAAAAACGGGGGCCGGATACTATCCGGTCCCCGTTTGTTATATCGACAACTTCGACGCGCCGCTACGAGATGTTGCCCAAGAATGCCTTGGTGCGCTCGCTCTTGGGGTGGTCGAAGACCTCGCTCGGCGTACCCTCTTCCACGATAACGCCGCCGTCCATAAAGACGACGCGGTCGGCAACGTCGCGGGCAAAGCCCATCTCGTGCGTCACGACGATCATGGTCATGCCGTCGCGTGCCAGGTCGCGCATGACCCCCAACACGTCGCGGACAAGCTCGGGATCGAGCGCCGACGTGGCCTCGTCAAAGAGCATGACGTGAGGATTCATCGACAGGGCGCGGGCGATGGCCACGCGCTGCTGCTGGCCGCCCGAAAGCTGGCTCGGCATATAATCGATGCGCTCGGCAAGACCGACCTTGGTCAGCTCCTCGACGGCGATCTTCTCGGCCTCTTCCTTGCTGCGCTTGAGCACCTTCTGCTGCGCGAGCATGACGTTCTTTTTGACTGAGAGGTGCGGGAACAAATTGAACTGCTGGAACACCATACCCAGATGCGTGCGCACCTTGTTAAGGTCGACGCCCTTGGCGCACACGTCCACACCCTCAACGACAATCGAGCCACTCGTGGGATGCTCCAGACGATTGATGCAGCGAAGCATCGTCGACTTGCCCGAGCCCGAAGGACCCAGAACTACGACGACCTCGCCCTTATGCACATCCAGATCGATATCGCGCAGGACCACGTTATCGCCAAAGGCCTTCTGGAGGTTCTTGATGCTGACGACGACCTCGTTCGAGTTATTGGTTTCGCTCATGATAGGACCTCCTTACAGACCGGCGATGTGATCGGCGGGCGTCGCGACAACCTGTCCGGCGCTCTTGGCGGGACGCTTCTTCTTGGTCTCGGTCGTGCCCAAAAGCCTCGCCTCAAGACCGCTCACCAAGCGAGCGAGCGGCAGGGTGATGACCAGATAGAACAGGGCGGCAACCACGTACGGTGTAATGGAGCCCGTCGTGGCCACGATGGTACGGGCGTTCATGACGATCTCGACCACACCCACGGCGGCAAGCAGCGACGTATCCTTGTAAAGCAAGATAAACTCGCTGGTCAGCGTAGGCAAAACATTGCGGAACGTCTGCGGAATCATAACGTAGAGCAGCGTCTGGAAGGCATTCATGCCCAGAGAGCGAGCAGCCTCGTTTTGTCCCTTGGGGATCGATTGAATACCGGCGCGGAAGATCTCACACAGATAGGCAGACGAATTCATGGCCATGACGATGACGCCGAGCACGTAGTCATCAACCTTGACGCCGGCCAACGGCAGACCGAAGAACGCGATATAGATCTGCAGGAACGCCGGCGTACCGCGAATGATATTCACGTAGATGCCGGCGAGGCAGCGCAGGATGCGCGACTTGGAGATGCGCATGAGCGACAGGGCGAAACCGAAGGGAATTGCCAGCGGAAACGCCACAAGCACGATCGAAAGCGACATGAGGAAGCCCTTGAAGACGATCGGCAGGCTCTGGACCAAAATGACCGGGTTCAGGAACAGGCGCAGGAACATATTGGAGTTCCACGCCTCGACCCACGGTTGCTCTTTAAGGTCAGCCAGGAAGTTATCGAAGGCCGTCACGCCCTTGATCTCCACCGACGGAATCTTGGAGATCTTCTTGGTCGAGCCATCGGCCAAAGTGAAGGTGCCGCTAAAGGCCTCATCGCCGCCCTCGACGGGGAAGGTCACGCCGTAAACCTCGACGCGGAAATAGCCGCCGGCAGGCGCCGTCTCACCAAAGTCAATCTTGAGCGTCTGGCCGTCAGCCTTGCACGTAGGTTTCATGGGCGTACGATCCATGAGGTCCTCGCCCGAGAGCATCGTCAATCGCGTGTCATCGGTACCAAACGTCGTGCCGTCGACAAACGTCAAAGAAAGACCGCTCAGCTCCTCGTCGGCATCGGCCTGAACTTCCCAGGTAATGCGCGTCTCGGTGCCGCCGACCACATCGCTGCCCGAACCGGTGTTGGGTCGGGCGGTAATCTTTGCGGTCTCAAGCGCCTGAGCGGTCGTGGGCGCATATGCCCCCGCACACACCAGCGCGAGCGCCACGGCTATGACGCAGGCCAGCTTTTGGAGCATCGAGGGCAGTGGAAAACGCTGCTCCGCGGCCCCTTTGTTCAGTCGAGACAAGGTGGCTCCTATCGTAGAAGTTGCCGGCAAAACGAGACGGAAACGCTCTCCGTCAAGAGAAGCGCAAAGGCCCTTTCCGCCAAAACGGAAAGGGCCCGCGCGCAATCAAGTAGTTATTTTACTTGATATTGTACTTAGCCATGAGGGCGTCGACGGTACCGTCGTCGGTCAGGTCCTTGATGGCCTGGTTGATGTCGTCCTTGAGCTTGGTGTTGCCCTGGTTGATGGCGATGGCGTACTCCTCGCCGGTGCTGATCTGCTTGATGGTCTGGCAGGTGTTGAACTGCTCGGCGGTCAGCTGGCTGGCAACGGAGCGGTTGGTGACTACGGCGTCGCCCTTATCGGACTGCAGGGCGCTGAAGCACTCGGTGGCGTCCTTGTAGGGGACGATCTTGGCCTTGGGGAAGTTCTCCTGGGCAAAGGCCTCGGCGGTCGAGCCAGACTGGACGATGATGGTAGCGTCGGCGTTGTTGAGCTTCTCGCTGAAGTTATCGGCCGTGATGTCGGTGTTATCGACCTTGGTCACGATAGCCTGATCGTCCATGTAGTAGGAATCGGAGAAAGTGACTTCCTTCTCACGCTCGGGCGTGTCGGTGATAGCCGCGATGGAAACGTCATACTTGGCGCCCGAAGCGACGCCCGGAACCAGCGTGTCAAAGTCATTGTTGACATACTCGACATCCAGGCCCAGCTTGTCGCCGATAGCCTTGATGAGCTCAAGGTCAAAGCCCTGATAATCGCCGTTGTCATCTTTGTACTCAAACGGAGCGTACTCGGCAGAGGTGCCGACGGTCAGCGTGCCGTCCTTGACGAGCGCGTACTCCTTGGAGCCGTCGACCTTCTCGACCTTAGCGTCGTCAGAGCTGCTGGAACCGGCATCAGAACCAGAGGTGGCGTTGGACGAACCGCAGCCCGTCAGAGCAAGGGCGAGCGCCATAGCACCCGTGGCGGCAAATGCGCCAAGCTTCTTCAGCTTCATAATGAGTCTCCTTCCGGTGACCTCGTTTGATTCAGAGGTCTGCAAAAACTGTTGGCTATTATGCACCCGGAATTACGAATCTGCAATGAGAAAACTGATTGAAACAAACCCATAACGTGAATGGAATACTCTACTTTGTGACAGTCATTACTGCTGCAATGACCTTAATAGTCTAATTTCAGCTGCATAACCTGCAAGTTCGTTCGGAGTCTCCAAAATAAACGGCAGCGAACGCAAATGGCCATTCGATACAATATTCTGCATAACCTGCATACCGCCACCAAATTCCTCGCTGCCAAGGTATCCCTTGCCGATGCACTCGTGACGATCTTTATGGGCGCCACAAGGGTTCTTCGAATCGTTGATGTGTACGGCGTGCAAACGATCGATACCCACCACGCGGTCGAACTCGTCGAGTACGCCGTCCAGATCATGGATGATGTCGTAGCCAGCATCGCTCACATGGCAGGTATCCAAACAAACGCCCAGCTTATCGGACAGCTCTGGGCACTTGGCGGCAACGCCCTCGATAATGCACGCCAGTTCCTCAAAGCTGCGGCCCACCTCGGTACCCTTGCCGGCCATGGTCTCGAGCAGCACCGTCGTCTGCTGGCCCTCAAACATCACCTGGCACAGGGTGTCGACAATCATCTGAATACCGGCGTCGGAGCCCTGCCCCACATGCGCACCGGGATGAAAATTGTAGTAGTTGCCGGGCAGTGCTTCCATGCGCTGCAGATCCTCGGCCATGGCCTCCAGGGCAAACTCGCGCGCTCGCTCCTTAGCGGAGCAGGGGTTATAGGTATACGGGGCATGCGCCACCAGCGGTCCAAAGTCGTTTTGCGCCATAAGCTCGCGCAGGGCCGCCACGTCATCCATGTCAAGATCTTTTGCCTTGCCACCGCGCGGGTTGCGCGTAAAGAACGCAAAGGTATTGGCGCCAATGGACAGCGCCGTCTCCCCCATCGCCCGATAGCCCTTCGTCGTCGAAAGATGACACCCGATCGTCAGCATCTCCAGCTCCCTCCTCATCAGTTGCGGTGAAATACGGTCTATTGGTGCCTTATTTTGGCGCAAACAGACCGTATTCCACCGCAAGTTATAAAAGGGGCATCAGGGACAAAGGCCTCCAGGCATTCCAAGCGCTGGTGCCATGCCCCCACGCCCTAAAGTTTCAAACGAATCGCATCGATAATGCGCGCGCAGCGCTTTGTGGCGGCAAGGGGCATGACGGGACTCTCGAGTTTCCCCGCCCGGATGAGCTGGGTCACATGCTGGATTTCGCCGTAGAAATCATCGACCTCAAACGGGGCATTTATTTCGAGCATTCGTCCGTCGGAGTACTTCACATGGGCGAGCTCGGGGCGATGGAGGCGCTCGATTTCCAACGAGCCCCGCTCACAGGCAATCGTTAAGCGGCTTTCATATGCTGCTTTGCCGTCGCACGCCATATGAATGGGTATGCCGCCGACGCTCATATGGATCTCATCGGCCCAATCCACGCGACCGACCGATACGTCACGCCAGCGAACTTCACGGGACGAAACCTCGCACGCGCCCGCGAGCAAATCCTCAAACCAACCGACTGCATAGCAGCCCATGTCATATAGACAGCCACCCTGCAACGGGTCGAGCAGATAACTCGAAGGGGGCTCACCATAATCGAGTTTTTGCACGCTTTCAATCGAGACGATACGGCCGAGCTCGCCCGACGCAAGCAAGCCCTTCACGCGAGTACGCATCGGACAAAACCGATTTTTCATCGCCTCCATAAACAGCACGCCGCGCTCACGGGAAACGGAGGCGATCGCATGGGCCTCTTCTTCATTCAAAACGGCCGGCTTTTCGCACAGCACGGCCTTTCCGGCGCGCAGCGCGCGACAGGCCCAACGCGCATGCATGCCATGCGGGAGAGCCAAGTAGATTACGTCGACATCGGGGTCGGCAATCAACGCATCATAAGCCGCATCGCAGTTATCGTCAGCTGTGGCATAACTGTGCGCGGCATCAATCGAAAACGCCCTGCAAAACTCCTCAACATGCGAAGGAGTGCGACCGGCGGCAGCCACAAGCCGTGCCCCGTCCACCTCCTTGAGCGACGATGCAAATCGATGCGAAATGCGCCCAGCGCCCAAAACGCCCCAACGAACCTCACGCAAATCATCACATGAATCCCGATGGCCCACGACAGCCCCCTTCAGTTGCGGTGGAATAGTTCCTGTTTGGCCCCTATTCTGCCGCAAACAGGAACTATTCCACCGCAAGTTATAAAAGGGGCATCAGAGGCGCGTTTTGCAAAAGGCTTTAAGCGCGGCCGTTACGGGCCCAGGCTGGAAACGTCGGCGCACATCGTCGAGACGCTCGGGAATATCGATGTGCTGTGGGCAGTGACGCGCGCATCTGCCGCACTTGACGCAATTGCTCACCAGTTTGGGCTCGTTCGTCCGCACCGCGCTCGCCGTAAAGTATTGAGACAGCCCCGTAAACCAACTATGCGCGTAGCTCGCGTTGTAGGCGCCAAAGCAGCCGGGAATATTGATACCCTTGGGGCACGGCATGCAGTAGCCGCACCCCGTACAGGGCACGCGATTCGATTTCTCAAACTCTCCCAGCACACGTGCGATGGTATCGAGCTGAGTAGCTGTCATCGAATCCGGCAGTGCGCGATCCGCCAATGCCGCGTTCTCGTCCACCTGCGCGGTATCGGTCATACCCGATAGCAGCATCGTGACCTGAGGATGATTCCACACCCACGAAAGGCCCCAAGCAGCCGGCGTCTTCAGGTACGGATCGCGTACGCCATCGAACACGGCGCGGGCACGCGGAGGCAGTTTGCCCGCCAGGCGTCCACCCAAAAGCGGTTCCATCACAAACACCGCGAGCCCGCGCTCGGCAGCTGCCATGAGTCCCGCCGTTCCCGCTTGGTAGCGCTCTCCAGCGTAGTTGTACTGGATCTGGCAAAAGTCCCAGTCATACGCGTCAAGCATCGTGAGGAAGTCTGCCGCACTGCCGTGGTACGAAAAACCTATCTGGCGAATACGCCCCACAACCTTTTGGTGCGCAATCCAGTCCTCGATACCCAACGCTACCACACGCTCCCACTGCGCGGGCGAGGTGATGTTGTGCATGAGGTAGTAGTCGATATGGTCAGTCCGCAAACGGTGCAGTTGCTCGTCGAAGAACCGGTCGAAATCCTCCGCGCACTTGCACGAAGCGTGCGGCAACTTAGTCGCCAGCAACACCCGGTTACGCAGCCCCAAACGCTCAAGTGAGGCACCCACGCACACCTCGTTGCCGGGATAAAGATACGCGGTATCCAGATAATTAATCCCCTGCTCCACCGCACGGGAGATGATGGTATCGGCCGTCTTCGCATCGGGGTGTCCCGGCGCACCGGGGAACCTCATGCAGCCCAGACCCAGAGCGGATATTCGGTTACCACTTTTGGGGTCAACACGATATTGCACTGCCCCTCCCTTCGCCATCAGCGCCTCGGCAAGGCGAAACACAACGGCCACGCCATCGAAACACATTGGAATCGCAATCGAGAACGTATCGTAACGTAGCAGAAATCGAGCCGTCACGACACCGCTTTAACATCAGCAAAAAGCCCGATGAAAGGAGGCGAGCGTGACCACGCGCGAGGACGCCTACCCCTATCCCGGAGAACAATACATCCTCTCGGTCGACCGTTACCAGATCGAGGTCATGGACCATCTGGACGAGCTTCCCGCCACAGGCGCCGTCATCTTCTGCACCTTCCCTAAGGTCCGCGATGGTGTCGGATACCCCGCGCGCGTCTTTGCGGTCTGCCCTGCAGCGTAGCGTCCAGGCAAACGTTTCTTTTTTATAACAGCCGTCCCGCGCACCCACCAATCACCCTGACGGCATACAATCCATCAGGCGCCCCGTACGCGGGCGCCTTTTTATGGGGAGATGATTCACATGCAGATCAATAAGGTCACCTTTATCGGCAAGGGCGGCGTCGGCCTGCTCTACGGCAGCATGATTGCCAAGGCCCTCGGCAATGACGCCGTCGAATACGTTATGGATGACGCCCGTTTTGAGCGTCACGCGGGCGATGCGCTCACCGTCAACGGAAAGCCTTGCGATCTCACGTCCGTCCGCGCCAGCGAGGCAGCGCCCGCCGATCTGGTCATCCTGACGGTCAAGACCACCGGTCTCGACCAAGCACTCAAGACTATGGAGCGTGTCGTGGGACCCAACACGCTCATCGCCTCGCTGTGCAACGGCATTACGAGCGAGCAAAAGATTGCCGAGCGCTTTGGCTGGGAGCACACCGTCCTGGGTATCTGCCAAGGCATGGACGCCGTGTTCCTCAACGGAGAGCTCACCTTTACCAATGCGGGCGAGATTCGCTTTGGCGCGGCAGCGGGCACCAAGCCCGCAACCGTTACCGCCATCGACGAGCTCTATACGCGCTGCGGCATCGCCCATACCGTCGAGAGCGACATTGCGCACCGCATGTGGGCCAAACTCATGCTCAACGACGGCATCAACCAGACCTGCATGGCCTACGGCGGGACCTACGGAAGCGCCACGGAGCCGGGCTCCGAGCAGCGCCGCTGTTTTGTCTCCGCCATGCGCGAGACGCTTGCGGTTGCCAACGCCGAGGGCGTTGAGCTGACCGAGGCAGACCTGACGCAAATGGTGCACCTCATCGAGGGAATCGACCCCGCCGGTATGCCCTCGATGGCGCAGGACCGCATCGCACAACGAAAAACCGAAGTCGAGGAGTTCGCGGGCACCATTTGCCGCCTGGCCGCCAAACACGATATCCAAGTGCCGCAAAACGATTGGCTCTACCAGAGGATTCGCGAAATAGAAAGCAGCTGGTAGTGCTCGGCATACTGTAGCCAGCAGATCCAATGGCAAAGCCGCCGCAAGGGGCACTCCCCTCGCGGCGGCTTCCTTTTTCATCTTTGGCCAAAAATCAGCTTCACAACGGTTAGAGCTGCGACTCCGACGCCTGGTCCTCATCGTCGCGACAAAGGACTACACCTGCACTTCCCAGCAGCGCGGCCGCGATCAGCGCGCCGACCACGATAGGAGCAGCCCCGCATGTCCCCTGCATGCCCGCGACGAGCGCGGCCGTGGGACCAAGGCAGCCAAGCATCAACGCGACGGCGGCAACGGCGATATCTCGAGCATTCACAAGACCACTTCCTCCAAGAGAAAGACCTTATTTCTCATGAACTAGTGTGCCCCGCGCCCATATGCGCGACGTACCGTCACGGTAAGGGCTCTGTTAGCTCAGGCGCATACATAGAACGGACGTCTTTACGTTGCCCTAAAGCTCGGTAAAGACACCCGTCCGCCAAATATCCGTGATGCAGAAAAATTACCAACCGGTGTAGTAGTCGGTGGTTCCGGCAGCGCAGCCGGAGTCATAGACCTTGCAATCACCCTTGGAGCCCGTAAAGGTCGAGCCCTGGGCCATATCGCCCGCGGCAACAACGTAATAGCCGTCGGAATCGCGCCAGAAGCCCTCAGAATCCTGAGTCCATTCGCCCGTGCGATAGTGATAAAGCACATTGCTGCTGTAATAGGTCTCGCGGCGCCCGTTGTAGTTATTGACACCCGCAGAGCGCGTCAGGCCCGATCCGTTCGTGCAGGACGCGGCAGACGCGTAGGACGGAGTGTAACCGCCGTTGTAGTACGAAGCCTCGGCAGCCTCCGCCTCGGCGGCAGCCTCGAGCGCTTCGCGCTTGGCATCCTCAAGCGCAGTGCGCAGCTCATCGAGCTCGGTCGACTTGGCGTCGACCTCCCCCATCGTCAACAGGCTACCCGCACCGTCGATACAGCCCTGCAGCACAGAGCGCTCGTCATCGGTGGCATAGTCGCCATACATATTCATGATGATCTGAGCGCGCACCTCCAGGGAATCGCGCTTGGCCTCCATCGAGGCGTTCCACTCCTGCATGGAACCATAACCATCGCCGCGATAGTCAACGGGCTGTACCAGCGTCGTCTCGGACGGCGTAGATCCAACCGTATCGGACAATGTTGCGGCGTGGGCATCAGTTGCACCGGCGCCCGCCAAAAGTGCCGCGGTCAGAGCGGCGGAAAGGGCGGCGGCTTTCGGTTTTCGTGAATCGATCCTCATGTAGCTGGAAACCTCCGTAGTGCGTTTTTGCTGCGTTTGAGCTGCGTGTGATTCGATTGCGCTGCATAGTACCCCGAGCAAATCGCGACCTGCGGTTTTACTCAAAAGGCGCACGTCAATTGCGTAAAACTCACATCCTCTCAACAGGAGTTTTCCACAACTCGAATGCATAAAGCGTGTCAAAAACCCTGTTTTTGCACCCTCTCTATGCAAAAAAGGCGCCTGTGCAACCATTGTTCGCACAGGCGCCTTGAGCAGGCATTTTATGCAGTTATACCTATCGAGTCGCAAGGGGTCCTTGCACAAGTCGCTTTACTCGTCCAGCGCGGCGAAGGCCTGCTTCAGATCCCAAATGATATCCTCGGCATTCTCGGTACCGATGGAAAGACGGATCGTGGAGGACGTGATGTTCTGCTCGGCGAGCTCCTCGGCAGAGAGCTGGGAGTGCGTGGTGGTAGCCGGGTGCACGACGAGCGACTTGACGTCGGCCACGTTGGCGAGCAGCGAGAACACCTGCAGATGATCGATGAACTTCCAGGCGGCCTCCTGGCCACCCTTAATCTCAAAGGTAAAGATCGAGGCACCGCCGTTGGGGAAATATTGCTTGTAGAGCTCATGGTCGGGGTGCTCAGGCAGGCTCGGGTGGTTCACCTTGGCAACATGGCTGTCACCGGTCAGGAACTCAACGACCTTCTTGGTGTTCTCGACATGGCGGTCGACGCGCAGCGACAGGGTCTCGGTGCCCTGGAGCAGAATCCAGGCGTTGAACGGGCTGATGCAAGCGCCCTCGTCACGCAGCAGGATGGCGCGGACATAGGTCGCGAAGGCGGCAGGGCCGGCAGCCTCGGCAAACGAGACGCCATGGTAGGAGGGATTGGGCTCGGCGATCTGCGCATACTTGCCGCTCGCCTTCCAGTCAAAGTTGCCGCCATCGACAATCACACCGCCCAGCGAGGTACCGTGGCCGCCGATGAACTTGGTTGCGGAGTGAACGACGATGTTGGCACCATGCTCCAGCGGACGGAACAGATACGGGGTACCGAAGGTGTTGTCGACGACAACCGGCAGACCGTGCTTCTTGGCGATCTCGGAGATGGCGTCGATGTTGGGGATGTCGGAGTTGGGGTTGCCGAGCGTCTCGAGATAGATGACCGTGGTGTTGTCCTTGATGGCGCCCTCGACCTCTTCCAAGTTATGCGCATCGACAAACGTGGTCTCGACGCCAAACTGGGAGAGCGTATGCTCCAGCAGGTTGTAGGAGCCACCGTAGATGGTCTTCTGGGCAACCACGTGGTCGCCGGCCTGAGCAAGAGCCTGCAGGGTATAGGTGATGGCAGCAGCACCGGAGGCGACGGCGAGACCTGCCACGCCACCCTCGAGTGCGGCGATACGGTCCTCGAAGACGCTCTGGGTGGAGTTGGTCAGACGGCCGTAGATGTTACCGGCATCGGCAAGACCAAAGCGGTCGGCGGCGTGCTGGGAGTTGCGGAACACATAGCTCGTGGTCTGGTAGATAGGCACGGCGCGGGAGTCGGATGCGGGATCGGCGCTCTCCTGGCCAACGTGAAGCTGCAGGGTATCGAAACCAAAGGTGTGCTCGGGGTTGTTGATGAACTGGCTCATGATGATCTCCTTGATCGAACAAAGATAAATAAATAAGAGAGAAGTAAGTCGCTGTCTCCTGATCACGCCGACGGGCGCAAACAGGAGCCCGGCATTCGTCTTGGTAAGCAATTCATATGCGGGCCTCCTTTCGCATCCCGGTTCCGTGGTTGGCTTAATTACCTACCTCCTTTGTGTGTTTTGAATAGTACGAGCATTGTTCCCCTCGGTCAATCACTTAAAAGCGCTAACCTGTTATCGGTTTTGTAGATAACGCTCGAAAGGACGGCGCCGATGACCCTCCAGCAGCTTCGTTTCCTGATCGCCGTAGCAGAGTCCGGCTCAATCAATGCCGCAGCTCAGCGCCTCTATACCGCTCAGTCCAACATCTCAAACGCCGTCAAAAGCCTGGAACAGGAGCTCCACCTGGAGATCTTCACGCGCTCCAGCCGCGGCGTCACGCTCACCAACGACGGCACCGAGCTTTTGGGCTATGCGCGCCAGGTCGTAGAGCAGGCCGATATGCTCGAGGCCCGCTACGAGGACGGCGGCACCCCGCAAGCCCGCCTCGCCATTTCCGCCCAGCACTACGCCTTTTCGGTCGAGGCCTTTGTCAACGTGGTCGAGCGCTGCCGCGACAGCAAGTTCGAGTTCATCATGCGCGAGACCACCACATCGCAGATCATCGATGACGTCCGCGCGTTTCGCAGCGACATCGGCATCCTCTATCTGGACGACTTTAACGTCCGCGTTCTGCAGAAGGCTTTTGCCGATGCGCGTGCGAGCTTCCATCCCCTATTCGACGCGACGGTCCACGTCTTCGTTAGCGGGCGCCACCCGCTTGCCCGCCGCCCGCAGCTGTCCCTTGCCGACCTCACACCCTATACGCGCTACAGCTTTGAGCAGGGAACCTCAAACTCCTTCTATTACGCCGAGGAACCTTTTAGCTATATCCCTTGCGACCGCAACATACGAATCTCGGACCGCGGAACACTTACTAACTTACTTATCACGTCGAACGGTTACACCCTGTCGACCGGTGTCCTCTCCAATGAAATGCAATGGGGTATGGCATCGATCCCGTTAGCAGACGCCCCAACGATGCACGTAGGCTATATCATGCACAACGAGCGCAAGCCCTCTTCCCTCTTGCAGCAATACCTCGACGAGCTCAACCGCATCATCCATGCCAACTAACCGTCGGAAGACGGGGTAGAAATCGTAGATTGCTAGCCCCCGGCGGGCATGGCGCTACAATGGTCACTCACACGAAACGTACCCAACGAAAGGAAGCCCGTGAAGGTCATCATCTATACCGACGGCTCGGCCCGATCAAATCCGGGACGCGGCGGCTACGGCGCCGTACTCAAATACACCAACCCCGCCGGCAAGACCTTCACCTCCGAGCTTTCACGCGGCTACGCCAAGACCACCAACAACCGCATGGAACTCATGGCGGTCATCGTGGCGCTCGAGGCGCTCAACCGCCCCTGCGAGGTCGAGGTCCATTCCGATTCGCAGTACGTCGTCAACGCTTTCAATAAACACTGGATCGACGGCTGGAAAAAGCGCGGGTGGAAAACTGCCAACAAGCAGCCCGTCAAGAACCGCGACCTGTGGGAGCGCCTACTCACCGCCAAAAGTAAGCACAAGGTTGAGTTCATCTGGGTTAAGGGTCACGCCGGCCACGAGCTCAACGAGCGCTGCGATGAGCTCGCAACCACGGCGGCCGACGGCAGCAACCTCGATATCGACACCGGCTTTAACGAGAGCGACCTGTAATAGCGTTTTCGCGCAGCTTTATATCCCCACGCGCTACACTCATCCTGTAGACCAAACAACGCAAGGGGGACGTATGCTGCGCATCGCGACCATCGGCACATCCATGATCACCGACGACTTTATCCAAGTCGTCAACGCCAACGACCAAGCCGCGTTTGTGGGCACGCTTTCACGCGACGCCAATCGCGGTACTGCCTTTACCGCCGAGCGCGGTGGCGAGCGTAACTTCACCGCACTTGACGAGCTTGCGTCCGCCGTCGACGTCGACGCCGTCTATATCGGCAGCCCTAACGCACTTCACTACGAGCAGGCCCTTGCCTGCATCGCCGGTGGCAAGCATGTCATCGTCGAGAAACCCTTCTGCGCCACCGAAGCGCAGGCGCTGGAAGTCTTCCGCGCTGCCGAGGCAGCAGGTGTCGTGGCCCTCGAGGCCATGCGCCCGCTCCATGACCCCGCTTTCCACGCCGTCGAGGACGCCCTGGGCGAGATTGCGCCCATTCGTCGCGCCTCACTGCGCTTTGGCAAGTATTCTTCGCGCTACAACGAGGTTCTCGCGGGGCGCGCCACCAATATCTTCGACTGCCACATGGCCTCGGGCTCCCTCATGGACATTGGCGTCTACACCGTCGAGCCCATGGTCGAGATTTTCGGCATGCCCTCCGGCCTTACGAGCATGACTACTCTGCTCGACCCCACCACGCGACAGCTCACGCACGGCCCCATCGACGGCTGCGGTTCCATCCTCGCCAGCTACGGCGGTGGCCGCATCTCCGTCGAGCTCGCGCACTCCAAAATTACGAATGACCTGCTGCCCTCGCAGATAGAAGGCGAGCGTGGCACTATCCAGATCGACCATCTGTCCACGCCCCGCAACGTCCGCATCGACTATCGCGGCGACGTCGTACGCGGCTCGGCGACCGAGGCACCGCGCGAACAGGGCGAGAACGGCCGCGTGCTCGACCTGCCCAAATCGAGCAACACTATGGAATACGAACTCACAGACTTTATCACCGCCATCGGCGGCATCGATAACGTTAAGGAAGAGATTTGGGAGGCCCCGGCGGGACGCCACGAGCTTGGCCACTACCGCGATGTCACGCTCGTCTCGCTGCGCATCATGGATGCCGTGCGCCAGCAGGCCGGCATTATCTTCCCGGCCGACGCAGGCAAGCAGGCATAGCGATGGGTCTCTTCGATACGTTCTTCTCCAGCGTCACCGGCGGCAGTCGAGAACCTCAAAAACCATCAAACGTCGAGCTCGAGCTGCGCCGCAGACTTACTGTGCTCGCAAGCGACAAGGCCACTCTAGACACTCCCCTGCGCTATTTCCTGCGCTGGGCGGGGCAAGTCCAAGGCGTTGGCTTTCGCTTTACCAACGCCAACCTCGCGCAGGCACGCTCCCTCACCGGCTGGGTGCGTAATATGGAAGACGGCTCAGTCGAGATGGAGATACAGGGAGCTCCGGCAAACGTCCTATCTCATCTCGAGGCGCTTCATGCCTCCTACGAGCGCATGGGAACACGTTTTCGCCTCGTAGACGCCCAGGCCCGAGCCCCACTTGCCAATGAAGACGGTTTCACACCTCGTTATTAGTATTGTGTGCTAAATACGGTATCATTTACCTACGACCGTTGATAGAAAAGAGGCGAGGCGCATGGCGGTGCAAAGAAGGAATACCAGGCAGCGAAAGCTGGTTCTTGACGCCGTGCGCCAAAGCTATAACCATCCCACCGCCGACGAAATCTACAACGTCGTGCGCGCGCAGGATGACAAAATCAGCCGCGGTACAGTCTACCGCAATCTCAATCTCTTGGCCGACGCCGGCGAGATTCTCTCCATCAAGACGCCGGGCGGCAGCCGCTTCGATCGCACGATCGAGCCGCATGCGCATATCATCTGCACCTCGTGCAGCCGCGTCATCGACGTACCGCTCCCCTTCGATGCCCAGCTCGACGCCAAGGCGTCCGAGCAAATCGGCTGGCACGTCACGTCGCACTACACCATCTTCGAGGGTCTCTGCCCCGACTGTAGGTAGATTTCTAGGTATGTCGCGAAAACCTACTCGGCGAGCAGACGGCGCAGTTCTTCTTCGACCGTGCGCACGTAACGGACGCGGTCGTTGATGCCACGCATAGAGGGGTTGCAGCTCTCCATTAGATAAGGATGGCCCACGACGTTGAGCATGTCGCGGTCGTTTTCGTTATCGCCAAACGCCATCATCTCATCGGGCGAAATACCCAGGGCACGACCGTAATCGGCAAGCGCGGAGCCCTTGCCCGAACCGAAACCGATAAAGTCCGTCCATTCGGTTCCCGACGTCATCACGTCAACACGGTCGCTAAAGAGGCGCTCGAAATACTCCAGGGCCGCCGGCTGATCCACCTCGGGCGTCTGGAAGGCGATCTTAATGACGTCCTCGTCGATGTCCTCGGGGCGGTCGACCACCGCCACATCGCAGTGGACCTCATAGCGCAAATGATCGACGAACGCATCGTTGCCGCTCATGGTGTAGAGGTGTCCCTCACACGAAAGGGTCACGTCGGCATGGGGATACGCAACCACGGCATTCGCGATATCCATAGCAAGACTACGCTCCATGGAGCGCTTGACGACGGCGCGACCCTCGCTCATGACCAGGGCACCGTTTTCGCATACATAGGCGAGCTCGTCTGCCACCGGCGCAAAGAGGTAACGCAAGCTCGCATATTGGCGACCGCTCGCCGGCATAAACACGATACCGCGACGATGCAGCTCATCGATGAGCTCAAAGGCCTCGGAACGCGGCTCGCGCTCCCCCGGATGCAGCAACGTGCCGTCCAAATCGCATGCAATCAGCTTGATTCCTTCAAGACCCATATGCTTTCCCCCACAGCATCTCATCAACAGAAAGACGGACTTTGAATAGTTGTCTCTCAAAGTCCGTCTTACTCATACGCACGTTAACCGCGCGCCTTCTTTACGATCGTAAAGTCGGGAGCCATACTCACAACGACATCCGCCGCACTCGACGCAAAGCGCCGGCCCGCATCGAGTTCACGGGTAACCACCGAGAGCCGAACACCCTCGACGCCCCGGAGCATGCGGCCCAAAACAGGCTGCACCGGCGTATACATGCGCACGGTATGCTCGTCCGAATCGCCTCGGAAAAGCGGCGCGTGCATATTGCCGATCTCCCAGCACGCATGCGCGAGCGCAATCGGGTCCATGCGGTCAACTTCGACCAAATAAACCTCGGCGCTGCGCAGGCGCACGACAACCGCCACGGGCACCATGCCAGAACGGTCGATGGCGAGCACGTCGCCGTCGGCAAGACGACCGCCGTCGGCAGCATCCAGCCGAATATCGACCGTGCGCCCCAGCTCCGTCACACCCACAAACGCGCGCGTATCAGCCTGGTCCCAATCGAGCAGTAGCTCGTCAACTTCAAAGACGCCGCCCAAATTCCGGCGGAGCAGGAGTTCATAGGACGGATCGTTGAGATTTCCCAAGCATGTCGTCGAAACCAAGCGCTCGGGCATACTCTAACCCTCGACCCCGACGAGTTCGATATCGAAGTTGAGATCCTTGCCGGCCAGCTCGTGGTTGGCGTCGAGCGTCACGGCCTCGGGCGTTACATCGATGACCACAGCAGGGACGGGCATGCCGCTCGGCGTGGACAGGAAGAGCTTCATGCCCTTCTCGATCTGCTCGATATTGGGAACCTGCTCGGCCGGGAAGGTCAGGACCATCTCGGGGTTGTGCTCGCCGTAGGCATCGGCAGCAGGAATGTGCACGGTCTTCTTCTCGCCCACCTGCATGTCGACAACAGCGGCGTCGAAGCCCTTGATCATCTGGCCGGCGCCGCAGGTGAACTCCAGCGGCTCGCCGCGATCGTAGGAGCTATCGAACTGCGTGCCGTCGTCGAGCGTACCGCGATAATGAGTCTTGACCTTCTTGCCCTGGTTGGACATGGAAACCTCCGTGATAAGGGCGGCGCACAACGTGGGCCGCCATGAACATATGGCGCTAACTATACCCTAGTCATACAATTCAAAGACAGTTTGCAAAGAAACGCTGCAACCGGAGGAACCATGGCATATCCCGTATTTGACCTACACTGCGACACCGCCGACCGCATCGGCTGGGCCACGCTCGATCTCGACCTGCGCTTTACCGCCGGCACCGACGGGTATTTCCCCGGCGACGAAACGCATCCGCAAGATTTCGACCTCATCGAAGGCAACGCCTGTGCCATCTCGCTCGCAAAGATCGACAACACGCCGTGGGCACAGTGCTTCGCCACGTTTGTCCCCGACGAGATTCCCACCGCCCACGCCGCGCGCTTCCAGGCGCAAATCATGGCGCATATGAGCGGCCAGGCCATGCTCAACCACGACCGCATGGTCAACGTACGCAGCGCGGCAGACATTCGCCCTGCGCTCAAAGACGGCAAGGTCGCCTGCATCCACACCATCGAAAACGCCACGTTCTTTGCCGAGGACCCCGCGCTGATCGAGGTGCTCAAGAGCTTGGGCGTACTCATGTCATCACTCAGCTGGAACGCGCAGGGACCGCTCGCGAGCGGCCACGACACCCATGCCGGCCTCACCGCCGCCGGCATCGAGGCGCTTACGCAGATGGAGCACGCCGGCATGGTACTCGACGTCTCCCACCTCAACGACGAGTGCTTTGACGAGGTTGTCACCCACGCCACGCGCCCCTTCGTCGCCAGCCACTCCAACTCTCGTGCAGTTTGCGGCGTTAAGCGCAACCTCACCGACGACCAGTTCCGCACCATTCGCGACATGGGTGGCATCGTCGGCCTCAACTACTGCAGCGAGTTCCTTTCCAACGACGCAACCGACAAGACCGCCGCAGACGTCACCTTCGACCAGCTGGCGGCACATATCGAGCACTGGCTCGACCTGGGCGGCGAGGACGTCATCGCGCTCGGCGGCGACTGGGACGGTGCCACGGTGCCCGCCTTCCTCTCCGATGCCAGCATGATGCCCGAGTTCCAGAACATGCTCTCCAAGCACTTTGGCAAGACCGTGATGCAAAAGCTCTGCAGCGACAACGCGCTTGCCTTCTTCGAGCGTTATTAATTTCACATCCCCCGAGCGGGCCGGCATG
>CABVAY010000001.1 GCA_902496455.1 uncultured Collinsella sp. | reverse complement strand
GCGCGTCCACCATCTTCCCCGAGATGGTTGGTCACACCATCGCCGTCCACGACGGCCGCAAGCATGTGCCCGTGTATGTTACCGAGTCCATGGTTGGTCACAAGCTCGGCGAGTTCGCGCCGACTCGTACGTTCCGTGGCCACAAGGCCAAATAGGGGGTTAACCGTAAATGGCAACTAAGTCTATTGAAACTGAGGCCACCGAGGTTCGCGCCGTCGCTAAGTACGTGCGTGTTTCCCCCAGCAAGGCCCGCCTGGTGGTCGATCTGATCCGCCGCAAGCCTGTCGCTCAGGCCTTCGACATCCTCCACTTCTGCGACCGCGCCGTCGCCGTGGATGTCGAGAAGGTTCTCCGTTCCGCCGTTGCGAACGCCGAGAACAACAACGGTCTGCGTGCCGACAACCTGGTTGTCGCCGCTGCCTATGTTGACGAGGGTCCGACGCTTAAGCGCATCCGTCCCCGCGCCAAGGGTTCCGCTTCTCGCATTCTGAAGCGTACTTCCCACATCACCGTCGTCGTTGCTCCTCGAAAGGAGGCGTAAAGCTGTATGGGTCAGAAAGTCTACCCCACCGGCTTCCGTCTTGGCATCACCGAGAACTGGCGCTCCCGCTGGTTCGCAGAGAAGGATTACGCTAAGACCCTCGGTAACGATCTCGAGATCCGCAAGTACCTCGAGAAGCGTCTTTCCCGCGCAGCTGTCTCCCGCGTCGAGATCGAGCGCGCTGGCGACAAGGTGAAGGTCATCATCCTCACTGCTCGCCCCGGCGTTGTCATCGGTAAGAAGGGTGCCGAGATCGATACCCTCCGCACCGAGCTCGAGAAGGTCGCTGGCGTCTCCAAGGGCCAGCTCTCCGTCGACGTTGTCGAGATCAAGCGCCCCGAGCTCGACGCCAACCTCGTTGCTCAGTCTATCGCCGAGCAGCTCGAGGGCCGCGTTGCCTTCCGTCGCGCTATGCGCAAGGCTGTCCAGTCCGCCCGCAAGGCCGGCGCTAAGGGCATCCGTATCCAGTGCTCCGGTCGTCTCGGCGGTGCCGAGATGGGCCGTCGTGAGTGGTACCGCGAGGGTCGCGTGCCTCTGCACACCCTCCGTGCCAAGATCGACTACGGCACGGCTGTCGCCAGCACCACCATGGGCGCTTGCGGCGTGAAGGTCTGGATCTACCTGGGCGAGAAGCTCCCGGGCCAGCCTGTTCCCAACCCTGCACTCGAGGGCTCTTCCCGTCCTCGTCGTCGTAACTCCGAGAGGAGGGGTCAGTAGTGCTTGCCCCTAAGCGTATTCTTCACCGCAAGGTGCAGCGTGGCTCCATGAAGGGCCAGGCCAAGGGTAATACCGAGCTGCATTTCGGCGAGTTTGGTATCCAGGCTCTCGAGGCCCATTGGATCACCAACCGTCAGATCGAGGCCGCTCGTATTGCCATGACCCGCTACATGAAGCGTGGCGGTCGTGTCTACATCACGATCTTCCCCGATAAGCCCATCACCAAGAAGCCTGCCGAGACTCGCATGGGTTCTGGTAAGGGTAACCCCGAGGAGTGGGTGGCCGTCGTCAAGCCCGGCCGCATCATGTTCGAGGTCAAGGGCGTGCCCGAGGAGGTCGCTCGCGAGGCTCTGCGTCTTGCACAGCACAAGCTTCCCATCAAGACCAAGATTGTTGCTGCCAAGAACGCTGAGCAGCGCATCGAGAAGGAGATGGCTGAGGAGGCCGCTCTCGAGGCCAAGTGGGCTGCTGAGGACGCCGCCGCCGCCAAGGAGGAGAACTAATGAAGCCCGCAGAGATTCGTGAGCTCTCGGACGCTCAGCTCGTTGAGAAGCTGAAGGAAATGCGCGCCGAGCTCTTTAACCTTCGTTTCCAGATGGCCACCAGTCAGCTGGACAACACCGCTCGCGTCAACACCGTGAAGAAGGACATCGCTCGCGTCCTCACGGAGCAGCGCGCCCGCGAGATCGCAGCGGAGAAGTCCGCTGTCGCCGAGTAGGACCTAAGGAGAGAACATGACTGATTCGCGTAACTCGCGTAAGGTCCGTACGGGTGTCGTTACCTCCGTCTCCGGTGCCAAGACCATTGTTGTCACCATCACCGAGCGCAAGCGTCACCCCAAGTACGGCAAGATGATGACCAGCTCCAAGAAGCTGCACGCTCACGACGAGGAGTGCACGGCTGGCGTGGGCGACACCGTCCGCGTTATGGAGACCCGTCCTATGTCCAAGATGAAGCGTTGGCGCCTCATCGAGGTCGTCGAGCGCGCTAAATAAGCAGTCGCTCTTACGACTTGTACGTTTCCGAAGATGTGCGTATGCCTGGCTTGCATACCACGGGCCGTATAAAGGCTGCGCACCTCTCTTCGGTTCTTAGTTCGGAGGAACATCTACCATGATTCAGATGCAAACCATGCTGAACGTCGCCGACAACTCCGGCGCTCGCAAGATTCGCTGCATCAAGGTGCTTGGCGGTTCCAAGCGTCGTTATGCAGGCATCGGCGATGTGTTCATCGGTGCTGTCCAGGAGGCTACCCCTGGCGCCAACGTCAAGAAGAAGGACGTTGTCCGTTGCGTCGTCGTTCGCACCGTTAAGGAGATCCGCCGCAAGGATGGCTCCTACATTCGCTTTGATGAGAACGCCTGCGTTGTCATCAACAACGATGGTTCGCCCGTCGGCACCCGTATCTTCGGGCCCGTCGCTCGCGAGCTTCGTGACAAGAAGTACATGAAGATCGTCTCGCTCGCTCCCGAGACCCTGTAGTTAGGGGAGATATATGTATATCAAGAAGGGCGATAAGGTCCAGGTTCTCTCTGGTAAGGATCGCGGCAAGCAGGGCGTTGTCCTGCGTGCTCTCCCCGCCGAGAACAAGGTCGTTGTCGAGGGCGTTTCGGTCGTCAAGAAGGCCGTCAAGCCCAACGCTGCCAACCAGCAGGGCGGCATCGTTTCGCAGGAGGCTCCCATCGACGCCTCCAACGTCAATCTCGTCTGCCCCGAGTGCGGTAAGGTTACCCGCGTCGGTCACGAGAAGGACGGCAAGAACAAGCTGCGCGTCTGCAAGAAGTGCGGCCACAAGTTCTAAGCTGCCCGCAACATCAAGTTGCTAGCAAAGGCCCGGATGCCCCACGGCACCCGGGTCTTTTTCTATCCCTACTCATTGGGGACAGACTTAAATGAGTACCCTAACTGGGTAAGCATAAATGAGCGGGTCGTGCTGTATAAATTGCTTGTGTGCGCGTTTATGCGCGTTAGATTGCGTTTAATTACGCACCTATGCGTATATATGCGCCGTTTACGGGGGAATAATGACCGTTTAGCGGTGAGATACGCAAAAACGCGCACAGACGCGCGTGTTTGTGCGAATATAGAGCTGTCAGAAATGCAAGACGTTCTATGACACAGGAGACACATAATGGCAGATTCCAAGCAGGCTCCACTCGACGCCGCGGCAGCCGCCAAAGCAGCATTTGCTTCGGTCCAGGACAAGCCGTTCCCTAACGACATCTTTACGGCTCCCGAGCTCCGTTGGGCTGTGATCGGTTGCGGCGTTATTGCCAACCAGATGGCTCAGTCCCTTGCCCTGGCCGGCCGCAAGCTTACGGGCGTTGCCAACCGCACGCTCACCAAGGCTCAGACTTTTGCCGACCAGTACGGCGTCGAGAAGGTCTATGACACGGTTGAGGATCTCTACGCCGATCCTGACATCGACGCCGTCTACATCACCACCCCGCACAACACCCATATCACCTATCTGCGCGCCGCCCTGGCGGCCGGCAAGCACGTTCTCTGCGAGAAGGCCATCACGCTCAACTCCGCCGAGCTCGATGAGGCCCGCGCCATTGCCGCCGAACACAACGTGGTCCTTATGGACGCTACCACGGTGCTCCACATGCCCTTGTATCAAGAGCTGCGCCGCCGCATGGATGCCGGCGAGTTTGGCCGCATGAACCTCGCTCAGCTCAACTTTGGTAGCTACAAGGAGTACGGCGACCTGACCAACCGTTTCTACAATCGCAACCTCGCCGGCGGTGCCATGCTCGATATTGGCGTATACGCCCTGTCCGTCATGCGCCTGTTTATGGCGAGCCAGCCCGTCGAGGTCGTGTCTCTGGGTAACACCTGCGAGACCGGCGTGGACGTTGCAGGCGGCATCGTCTGCCGCAATGCCGAGCAGCAGCTGGGCGTCGTGAGCCTTACGCTCCACTCCAAGCAGCCAAAGCGCTCGGTTATCAGCTTTGACAATTGCTATGTCGAGGTCAACGAGTATCCGCGCGCCGATCACGCGACGATCGTGTGGACCGCGGACGGTCATCGCGAGGAGGTCGCCGCGGGCACCGAGGCTTATGCCCTGTGCTACGAGATGGCTGACCTCGAGCAGGCCGTCGCCGGCGTCGATTCCAAGCGTGAGCTTCTGGATTATGCTTCTGATGTGATGGAGCTCATGACCAAGCTCCGCGCCGATTGGGGAGTCGTCTACCCCGAGGAGGAGTAAGCGATGCTTGCGGAAGATAGGCTCAATACGATCGTGTCGATGGTGCAGCAGGCTGGCTCGGTAACGGTGCCCGAGCTTGCCGATGCCCTGGGCGTGACGGCTTCTACCATTCGACGCGACCTACAGACGCTCGACCGAGCGCACCGCATCGCCAAGGTGCACGGTGGCGCGACAAGTCTTGAGCGCGCGCACGTGACGCGCGACCTAACGATCAGTGAGCGCAGTGATCTCCATAACGACGACAAGGAGCGTATCTGCGCCCGCGCCGCGGCGCTCGTGGAGCCCGAGAGCTTTGTGTACATCGATTCGGGTTCGACAACGCTCAGACTCATCGAGCATCTTCCGCATCTCGAATCGGTCACCTATGTGACTGATTCCGTGCTTCATGCTCAGTATCTCGCTGTGCGCGGCATGCGCACCGTGGTGCTGGGCGGCGAGCTTAAACCCGAGACCGAGGCGCTCGTTGGCCCCGATGCTCTGGCAACCCTAGACCGCTACAACTTTAACTGCGGCTTTTGGGGTTCTAACGGCATTGCCGCCGAGCAGGGCTTTACGACGCCCGATATCGAGGAAGCGCAGGTCAAGCGTATCTCGATGCGCCATACAGCCAAACGCTTCGTAATCTCGGACGCCAGTAAGTTTGGCATGGTGGCTCCCGTAAAATTCGCGGACTTCCGTGACGCAACGGTTATCACCGCGGGCGAGGTGCCCGCCAAGTACCAGACGATGGAAAACGTCATCACGGTTTAGCAACGGGGCGAAGTAAGGCCAAAACCACCACAAAGGTGCCTGTCCCCATTGTGGTGGTTCCGATGGCCCCGTCGGGCATGATTTCCCAGTACCCCTGTTTCCATACGACGTGATCATGCCCGCCGGGGCCATCGTATAGATATCGCTTAAAAGCGCCGTCACTTCGGCACTATCAACCACTCAAACACAAGGTAATACGCAGGTTGTGACCCTCAGAAGGGGAGGGCTGGGCCTGCTTGTGCAAAAGGAGGAAACATGTCAGCTGCAAACGAGAAGGTTGGGGGCGGCACTTACGATGTCGTTGCCATCACGGCATGTCCAACGGGCATTGCTCACACATTTATGGCGGCCAAAGGGTTGGAAGACCAGGCAGCCAAGATGGGCGTGAGCATTAAGGTCGAGACTCAGGGTTCGGGCGGCGCTAAAAATGTACTGACCGCGGCAGACATCGCTGGTGCCAAGGGTGTCATCATTGCGGCGGATAAAAATGTCGAGCTCGATCGCTTCGATGGCAAGTCGGTTTACTCCTGTGCGGTGACGCGTGGCATTAATGACGCCGAGGAACTTATCAATATTGCGCTTGCGGGCAATGCGCCTATTCATCATGTGTCCGGCGGCGCCGCGGTACAGGCGGCTGCCGAGGGCGAATCCGAGGGTTTGGGACGCAGGGTCTATAAGGACCTGATGAACGGCGTTTCGCACATGCTCCCCTTTGTTGTTGGCGGCGGCATCCTCATGGCGCTTTCGTTCTTGCTGGACCAGGCGGGACTGGGCACGAGCGCATACGGCCACAGCACTCCGGTCGCGGCCTTCTTTAACCTTGCGGGCAACCAGGCGTTCAACTTTATGCTCCCCATCCTTGCGGGCTATATTGCCATGTCCATTGCTGACCGTCCGGGCTTGGCCGCGGGCTTTGTGGGTGGCTGGATTGCAAAGCAGGGCTTTACGTTGGGCTATCTCACCACGGCAATGGATGCCGATGCCCAGGCTCAGCTTGTCTCTGCTGGCTTTTTGGGCGCGCTGCTGGTCGGTTTTGCCGCCGGCATTATCGTCAATGCGCTCAAGAAGGCTGCAAGCGTGCTACCCGAGTCGCTCGACGGTATCAAGCCCATGCTCATCTACCCCGTGCTGGGCATTCTCTTTACGAGTCTCTTTATGATGGCCGTTAACCCGATTATGGGCGTTATCAACACCGCCATTAGCGGCGCGCTCAACGGTCTTTCGGGCACGAGTATCGTTCTTTTGGGCATTATCTGCGCCGGCATGCAGGCGACCGACATGGGTGGTCCCATCAACAAGGCCGCATATGTCTTTGGCACCGCGGCCCTTGCCGAGCAAACGCTGCAGGGCAATATGATCATGGCTGCCGTCATGGCGGGCGGTATGGTACCGCCGCTGGTCATCGCGCTCTCCACGACGTTCTTTAAGAACCGCTGGACCGAGGCCGATCGCAAGGCAGGCCTGGTGAACTACATCATGGGTCTGTCGTTTATCACCGAGGGTGCCATTCCCTTTGCCGCGGCCGATCCGCTTCGCGTGTTGCCCGCCTGCATCCTGGGATCTGCGACCGCCGGCGGTCTGTCGATGCTCTTTGGTTGCGCGAGCCCCGCTCCGCACGGTGGCGCCTGGGTTATCGCGGTCATCACGAACCCGGTGCAGTACCTGTTGGCCCTTGCTATCGGCGCTGTGGTCGGCTGCTTGGTTCTGAGCTTCCTTAAGAAGCCTCTCGACAAGGCTACCGAGTAGCGGGAGCGGAAGGGTCTTGCCAATGGAAAGGCGGCAACGTCCACCAGGGACGTTGCCGCCTTTTGCTGTTTGGGGATTTGTCTCGATCTGTAACAGGAAGAGAGGGATATGGGTTCCAGATGTTACAAGCTGAGATATTTTTCCCGGTGGTCCCATAACGTCTCAATCTGTAACAGGAAGGTCAAAATGCGGGCTCCAGATGTTACAGATCGAGATGATTTCTCCGGTGGGATCCGAATATCTCAATCTGTAACATCTTGGGCCGATTTTGCCGAGTTATTGTTACAGATTGAGATTTTCCCTTGAGGGGGATTCGAATGTCTCGATCTGTAACAGACAGACCGGAAAATGGGTTTTAACTGTTACAGATCGAGACGTTTTGGCGCCACGGCTGAGCCATCGTGGTGGTTTTGACGTTTGCCCAGATAAAACCTGCCAAAATAAACCTGTCCCTTTTTGGCGGGTTTTAGGGCTCCCAGGGGCAGGGGGCTTCGATGTGGATGTGCTCGCCGGTTACGGGATGCGTGAAGGACACGCTGTGGGCGTGGAGCATCAGGCCGCAGGGGCGCGGCGTTCCGTACAGGTCGTCGCCAACCAGGGGGTGACGCTCGCTGGCCAGGTGCACGCGAATCTGATGCTTGCGGCCGGTGAGCAGCTCAACATCGATATACGAACGCGCGGGCAGGCCTCGGCGGCTCTTAAGGCGCTTGAGTACCTTGACGCGCGTCTGAGAGGGCTTTCCGCTGGCGCCGACACGCATCTTGCGGCTATCGTGGCGATCGCGAGCGATAGGCTTGTCGATGAGCTTTTCGTTCCAGTCGATCTTGCCCTCGGCGAGCGCCAGATAGTGCTTTTCGAAAGCGTGGTCGATGACCATCTGGTCAAAGGAGGGCTGCGTCTGCTTGTCGAGCGAAAACAGCACAACGCCGGTGGTGTTGCGGTCCAAGCGGTTGAGCGGCTGCATGTCGGTCGCGGCAAAGCCGTCGCCCATCGCCAGCAGCAGGTCGCTGGCGTAGTCGGTGAGCGTGCGCTCTCCGGTGCCGTCGCCGTGGACGATCATGCCGGCGGGCTTGTCGATGGCCATGAGCCAGGCGTCGCAGTAGAGGGCTTGAGGTTCTTCGTTCACGTGTTAGCCTTTCGGTTAGCTGATTCCCACAAACATGCAGCCCGAGGTCGCCCCGCGTAGGCGGGCGGCGGGCTTGCGGCCGGCCTGCGCTGCCTCGACGGCGCGACGGACGCGAGCGACGGCACGGGCGATCTCATCCGTTTCGAGCAGCGTTCCGTCCACCATGAGACGACGCACGCCGGCATCGAGCAGCTGAGGAACCTGAGGCGTGAGGTCGATGGGGTAGGCGTCGTACAAGCGAGAGCGGCCATGGATGTCGGTGCGCACGGGCATGACCTTGCCGTCGATATTCTTGAGCGACAGCTTGCGGGCGCGCAGGCGGCAGTTGGCGCAATCGTGGATGCAGCCATTGGCCACCTGCAGGATGCAGTGCTCGCTCGTCATAACGCGCGGACGGCCGAACACCGTGATGCCCAGGGCTGCGGGCGCGGCGGTGCCAAGCGAGACGATCTCGTCGAGCGTGATCTCGGGCGAGAGCCAAAACGCGCCGGCTCCGCGCTTGGCAAGTGCCTCCATGCAAGGCGTGTTGTGCACGGGCAGGCAAGAGCGGACCTCCGCCGTGGCGCCAACCTGAGCGGCCAGGGCAAGCTCAGAGATGTTGCCAATAGCGACCGCGGCACCGGCAACAACCCACGGGTCAACGCGGACGTGGTCAACGGCGCGGCAGACCTCGTCGAGTACGGGTACGATGCCCTGCTCAAGCGCATCGGCGGGGGAGAGCTCGGATGCATCGAGCGCGTCGGTGGTCATGTAGATGCGCGTGGCGCCCTCGGCACGAGCTGCCTCGGCGGCCTTGAGCGAGGTGACAGTGGCGCAGATCTGCGGCTCATCGCGGTAGTGCTCGGGTGTGGGGCGGGAATCACTGGTTACAATCGCCGGCAACTCGAGCGTTTTCGCGCGTCCTTCATACGGCGCCAGAATGGCCTCCTCCAGCGCCTTGCAGGCGGCGGCACGCACCTTGTGCACAGCGGAGAAGCCCATGCCGCAGCCCTCATCGAGCGCCACCTCAAAGCTCGCAGCCTCAAAGGGAGAGGAGCCCATGCGGCCCACATGCTCAACCAGATCGGACGCCTCGACCGCACGGGTCTTGGCGGCCTCGACGGTGAAGCCCGTGGCCGTGGCGGTGAGCGATGGGTCGTCGCAGCAGGTGAGCGTCACGGTAAACGGCTCGCCCAGATGCGCCACAACGGTTACATCAACGGCGCGGCGGCGCAGCACGTCGCGCTTGAGCGCGGCGCCGGCAGCGTCGATGGCGCGCTGACTGCGGATGACGCGCACGCGGCAGCCCTCGGGCATGCTGCGGGGCACGCGGCACTCGATGATGTCACCGGCGGCGGCATCATCGGTAGCGATAGTGGTTAGGAACTGGTCGAACTCGTCGTCGTGGCGAAGTTCCAACAAGTCGCCCTTGCCCACGGGCTCAAACAACTCAATGCGGGCGATGGCGGCGCGGCGACGACGGTCGTCGGGCTTGAGCCCGCGCACATCGCGGTTGGCCAGGCGGCTGCCGAGCACCGTGCCTACAATCTGGCCGCGGTTGTTGGAGCGCTCGTAGCTCATCATCTCGTCGCCCGAGGTGCCGTCCTGATAGGCGTGCGTAAAGTCGCGGTTAAAGCAGCGCTTGAGTTGGCGCTGGCGAGCGGCGTCCTCGTCCTTATCTACGGCGACCCCGGCCAGCATGTCATCGATCTGATGACGGTACACATCGACGATGGAGTATACGTAATCGGGCGCCTTCATGCGGCCCTCGAGCTTGAGCGATGCGGCTCCGGCGTTATATAGACGGCGAACGAGCTGCGAAGTGTTGGTGTCGCGTGGGCATAGAGCACGCTCGCGACCGGCGGGGGAGAGCGCACGGCCGTTCTCGTCGATCAGCTCGTAAGGCAGGCGACAGGGCTGGGCGCACATGCCGCGGTTGGCCGAGCGGCCCGCCATGGCAAAGCTCGACAGCAGACACAGGCCCGAGTAGCAAAAGCAAATGGCGCCGTGGCTAAAGACCTCCAGGTCAACGTTGGGTGCGGCATTGTGAATGGCGGCGATCTCGTCGATGGAAAGCTCGCGCGAGAGGGTCACGCGGTCGGCGCCCTGCTCGCGGCACCAGATGGTCCCGCGGTCGTCATGGATGTTCGCTTGGGTCGAGATATGCGTCTCGATGCCGGGCATGGTGCGCTTGACCTCAAAGAACAGGCCCCAGTCCTGGATAATGAAGGCATCGGCGCCTAGCGTGGAGCAGCGGTGGATGAGTTGCAGCGCATCGCCCATCTCGGACTGCTTGATGACGATGTTGACCGTGACGTAGACGCGCGATCCGGCCAGGTGCGCAGCGCGGCAGGCCTGCTCAAAGGCCTCGTCGGTAAAGTTCGTTGCCTTGCGGCGGGCGTTGAAGCTGCCCATGCCGCAGTAGATGGCGTCTGCCCCGGCGGCGAGTGCGGCGGCAAAGGGCTCGGGCCCTCCGGCGGGCGCCAAAAGCTCGGGTCTGCGGTTGGTGGTTCGACTGACGGTTGCGGTCATATCCTGCCTTTCAAAATGCTCAGATACTCAAAAGTATAGTGGTGCTGTTGCGGCGGGCGATGCCCGTGCTCCAAGCGGGATAAAGTCTTCAGCAGTCCTTGCAGCAAAAATGACCCGTTTCCCTCCGTCCCCTATGGATTACCTGATCCGATGGGGACGGAGGGAAACGGATCATTTTGAGCTTCACCGTCCGGTCGTGCCGTTCAGCGGCCGACAGGTGCCGTTGGGCGATAAATTATTCTCGCAACGTGATAATAATCTTGCATCGCGCGGAAACCTTGAGTACTATCCCAAATCAAGCGCGGTGTTCAGACCGAATTGTGCCTCCCGGTGCGAACGCCGCGCTCACGCTCTCTATCTGATCGTAAGGAGAAAAACATGAGCAAGACCGTCGTGTCTTCCGATAACGCACCCGCAGCCATCGGCCCGTATTCCCCCGGTATCCAGACCGGCAACATGGTGTTCCTGTCCGGCCAGCTGGGCATCGACCCCGCAACCGGCAAGCTGCCCGAGGGCGTCGAGGCCCAGGCCAAGCAGTCCCTTGCTAACGTCGAGGCTCTGCTGACCGCTGCCGGCGCCACCTTTGCCGATGTCGTCAAGACCACGGTCTACCTGGCCGACATCGCCGACTTCGCTGCCGTGAACGAGATCTACGCCTCCAAGTTCGAGGCTCCGTTCCCCGCGCGCAGCGCTTTCCAGGTTGCCGCCCTTCCGGCCGGCGGTCTGGTTGAGATCGAGGTCGTCGCCGCTCTCTAAGGCGTTGGCAACAACTAAACATGACATGCAAAAAGACCCTGCAGTGCGAGCTGCAGGGTCTTTTGTCAAGCGATGCGACAAAAATGATCCGTTTTCCTCCGCTCCCAAGGAATCAGCGGGTTAGCCTTCCTTGCGGACTTTTTGCAGGTAGCGGTAGACGCTGGGCTCCGAGATGCCCAGCGCGGTGGCGGCGCAGGCCACGGCTCCCTTGAGCATGAACACCCCGTTGCCGTTGAGGTGGCGAATGACGTCCACGCGGTCGCTCTGACCAAGCGACGCTACATCCAGCCCGCGCGCGCTCAGCAACTCGGTAATGCTGCGGTCGATGAGCTCCTGTGTAGACTCCGAAAGACTTTCGACTTCGATAGACGCAGGCTCCGCCTGCCTGGGCACAGCGTCGAAGCATGCCATGAGCTGCTGCGCCATGGCGTTGATGGAGCGCACGGTCGAGAGGTCGGTGTTGACGCAGAGCATACCGACGATCTCGTCATTCTCGCGGATAAAGTACGTCGCCGACTCCAGCGTCTTGCCACCGGCACCGCGCCCCTCGTAGCCCGTAATAAACGGCAGGTCGCGATACTTGGCGTCGTGCATGATCTTGAGTGCCAGATCGGTGGCGGGGCCGCCGACCTTGCGGCCGCTCACGATGCCGTTGCGAATATCGACGATGGCGTGGTCGGGATCCGAGAAATCGTGCAGCACGATTTCGCTGTTCTTACCGAGTATCTGCTCCAGGAAATCGACCATCGGCAAAAAGCGACGTACGGTCTCGTTCACGGGCAACTCCTTGGGGTGAAATCGGAAATGTTCATAACAATTTTTTCTCATGGTAACACGCCATTCCTCATCTCGCATATTCGCAGGTACATTGCGTAATACAGACGAACGGTAGGAATTTGGCGGTAAACGGTCGACCAAAAGAAAAGTTAGATGTTATTTTGACCAGACACTTTCCTGACCTGCGGAAATGCGTTATTTCAGCTGAAGAATAGTCTGATAACAAAAAATTATTATTGAGAATGAGAATCATCTTTAATACGATATGCAATGAAGGCACAACCTCAACCCCGCACTGCGTCACAATAGAGCGTTAGATGCGAAAACAACTACTTCGAGGATTGGTGGTCAAATGACCCAGGAGACGGTTACGAACGGCACTGAAGCCCTGTTCACTCGCGAAGGTATGCCTCCCGTTAAGGAAATGATCCCGTGTGCCCTTCAGCACGTACTGGCATCGTTTGCCGGCATCATTACCCCGGCGGTCATCATGGCCGGCGTCTACGGCTTTAATAGCCAGCAGAGCACCGACATCATCCAGGTCGCGCTCATTCTTTCGGCGATCGACACGGCCCTTCAGGCTTTCGCCCCCTTCCGTCGCATCGGCGGCGGCCTGCCCATCGTCATGGGCGTCTCGTTCGCGTTCCTGCCGGCCCTTCAGGCCATGGGCGCCTCGGGCTTTAG
Source organism: uncultured Collinsella sp. (assembly GCA_902496455.1). GTDB lineage: Bacteria > Actinomycetota > Coriobacteriia > Coriobacteriales > Coriobacteriaceae > Collinsella. Next base: position 120,274 of record CABVAY010000001.1, on the reverse strand, counting down.
CTTTGGTGCGCTGCTGGGCGGCGAGATTGTCGGCGGTGCCGTCGCGGTCCTCTTTGGTCTGGCCTACAGCAAGATCAAGTGGCTGTTCCCGCCCGTCGTGACCGGTACGGTCATCTTCTCCATCGGCGTTTCGCTGTATCCCACGGCCGTCAAGTATATGGCCGGCGGTATGGGTACGCCGCTGTGGGGCACCCCGCAGGCCTGGTGCGTCGCTCTTATCACCTTCGCCGTGGTCTTTGCGCTCGCCAACTTTGGCAAGGGCACGCTCAAGCTGGGATCCGTGTTCTTTGGCATGATCGTTGGCATGATCGTTTCGATCCCCTTTGGCATGATCGACTTCTCCAGCGTTGCTACCGCTCAGGTCTTCGCCCTTCCCAAGCTCATGCCCTACGCGCTCGAGTTTGATCCCGAGGTCTGCATTACCCTCGCCGTCGTGTTCCCCATGGTTGCCATCCAGGTTATCGGTGACGTCTCCGCCGCCTGCCTGGGCTCTATCGACCGTATGCCCACCGAGCGCGAGCTCTCCGGCGCTATCGTGTCCCAGGGCCTCACCTCTATGGTCGGCGGCCTGCTGGGCGGTCTTCCCACCAGCGCCCTTGGCCAGAACGTGGGCATCATCTGCTCCAACAAGGTCGTCAACAAGTGGGTCTTTGTGATCATCGCGGCCGTCTTTGCCATTGCCGGTCTGTTCCCGCAGCTCTCTGCCGTTCTTTCCGCTATCCCGCAGCCCGTCATCGGCGGCGCGACCGTCGGCGTCTTTGGCACCATCACCATGAACGGCGTGCGCATGTTCACCCGCGAGGGCCTCACGCAGCGCACTACCACCATCGTCGGTACCTCCGTCGTCTTTGGCCTGGGTATCTGGATGGCCAGCGGTTGCCTTGCCGGTGAGGGTATGCCCACCTGGGTGCCCACCGTCATCGGCTCCAATGCTGTAACCCCCACCGCCATCATGGCCATTGTCCTTAACCTGATTCTTCCGCAGACGCCGGTCGTGGCTCAGCACATCGATGCTGCCAAGGACGCTGCCGTGGATCTGGTCTTGCCCGAGAGCAAGAAGTAACCAATTCGGTGCTATTTGTCGGCGGACGTATCGCCTCGTCCGCCGACGTCATGCGGCGCCAAGCCGCACTTCAAAGGGTTTGTCCCTTTGGTGAAGCGTTGACGGGAGAGGGCCCGTTTCCGGTGTAGGCCGGCGCTTCGCACTCCGCCATGTCAGAGGTGTCAAACCCCGCCTCTGATGTTGAAGGGAGCATCCATGCTTCTGGTCGCTAACGGTTCCGTCTTTACCCGCAACGCTCAGACCCCGTTCATTCCAAACGGTGCGGTCGCCATTGACGGAGATACGATCGTCGAAGTGGGCCCCGAGTGCGAGCTCAAGGCCAAGTACCCGGATGCCGAGTACGTCGACGCCCAGGGCAACCTCATCATGCCCGGACTTATCAACTGCCACACCCACATCTACTCGGGTCTGGCCCGCGGCCTTGCCATCAAGGGCTGCAACCCCACCAACTTCCTGGAGAATCTTGAGCAGCAGTGGTGGAAGATCGACGACAACCTGACGCTCGACGGCACCAAGGCCAGCGCCTATGCCACGATTCTTGACTCCATCCGCGATGGCGTCACCACGATCTTCGATCACCATGCGAGCTTCTGCGAGATCCCGGGAAGCCTCTTTACCATTAAGGATGCCGCGCAGGAGCTGGGCATGCGTTCATGCCTGTGCTACGAGGTCTCCGATCGTCGCGGCCAGGAAAAATGCGACCAGGCCATTGCCGAGAACGCCGAGTTTGCCCAGTGGGCCGCCAAGGAGCGTCGCGATAACGATAACCACATGATCGCCGCCATGTTTGGCGGTCACGCCACCTTTACGCTGTCGGACGAGACCATGGACAAGATGGCCGAGGCCAACAACGGCCTGACCGGCTTCCACATCCATGTGTGCGAGGGCATGAACGACGTGTGGGACTCCCGCCTCAACCGCGGCGGCATCAGCCCTGTCGAGCGCCTACTGCAGCACAACCTGCTGGGTCCCGACACCATGCTCGGCCACTGCATCCACGTGACGCCTGCCGAGATGGATATCGTCAAGGAGTCCGGCACTTGGCTGGTCAACAACCCCGAATCCAATATGGGCAACGCCGTGGGCTGCGCCCCCGTGCTCGAGTTCTTCCGCCGCGGTATCCCCGTGTGCATGGGCACCGACGCCTACACTCACGATATGCTCGAGAGCCTCAAGGTCTTCCTGATCATTCAGCGCCACAACGCCGCCATGCCCAACGTGGGCTGGTGCGAGGCCATGACGATGCTGTTTGAGAACAACGCCAAGATGGCGAGCAAGTACTTCGATCGCAAACTCGGCGTGCTCGAGGCCGGCGCCGCCGCCGACGTCATCGTTATGGACTACAAGCCCTTTACGCCGCTGAGCGAGGAGAACATCGACGGCCACATGCTCTTTGGCATGATGGGCAAAAACTGCCGCACCACCATCATCAACGGTCGTGTCCTGTACAAGGATCGCGAGTTTGTCGGTATCGATGAGGACAAGATCAACGCGTGGACCATGGCTGAGTCCAAGAAGCTCTGGAGCACGCTCAACGATCGCGTGTACTAATCCAACTGGAGATTCGCGCGCGTCGGATGTTTCGCCGCATCCGGCGCGCGCATAGGCGGCCTCCGCGGGGTCGCCGGCGCTGTGCTAGCGCTACACCGTATTTGCGCCCGTCGCGCGGTCTCGCCGAGCGTTACAGAGAGGAGCTCATTATGAGCGACATTATGAGGCCGATCCCGTTTTCGCAGCTGATGAACTGGATCATCGAGGAGCACAAGACCCAGGACGCCATCTTTGGCGTGCGCAAGATGGTCACGACCAACCAGGAGGGCGCGCTTCCCATTTTTGACGAGCGCATCGAGACTCCGTTTGGCCCGGCCGCCGGCCCCAACACGCAGCTGGCCCAGAACATCGTGGCCTCTTATGTGGCCGGTTCCCGCTTCTTTGAGCTCAAGACCGTTCAGGTTATGGACGGCGAGGAGCTCTCCAAGTGTGTGAACAAACCCTGCATCGTGGCGCAGGACGAGTGCTACAACTGCGAGTGGTCGACCGAGCTCGAGGTTCCGCAGGCCTTTGCCGAGTACGTGAAGGCATGGTTTGCCTGCCACCTGATTGCCCGCGAGTATGGCCTGGGCAGCCCGGACGGCTTTGTCTTTAACATGTCCGTGGGCTATGACCTGGAGGGCATCAAGAGCCCCAAGGTCGACGCCTACATCGAGGGCATGAAGGACGCCAGCGGCTCTGACGTCTGGAACGAGTGCCGTGCCTGGGCGCTCGCCAACCTGGACAAGTTTGAGCATGTCGACGCCGCGTTTGTCGAGTCCATCCCGGCACGCGTTTCCAACTCCATCACCGAGTCCACCCTGCACGGCTGCCCGCCCGCCGAGATCGAGCGCATCGCGACCTATCTGATCACCGAGAAGGGCCTCAACACCTACATCAAGTGCAACCCCACGCTGCTGGGCTATGAGTTTGCACGTCAGCGCCTCAACGAGCTGGGCTTTGACTACATCGTCTTCGATGACACGCACTTCCGCGAGGACCTGCAGTGGGCCGATGCCGTGCCCATGTTCGAGCGCCTGATTGCCCTGTGCGCCGAGCGCGGCTTGGAGTTTGGCGTCAAGCTGACCAACACGTTCCCCGTCGACGTGACGAGAAACGAGCTGCCCTCCACCGAGATGTACATGTCCGGCCGTTCGCTGTTCTCGCTGACCATCGAGGCTGCCCGCCGCATTACCGAGCAGTTCGATGGCAAACTACGCATTAGCTACTCTGGCGGTGCCACGGTCTACAACATCCGCGCCCTGTACGATGCCGGCATTTGGCCCGTTACCCTGGCGACCGACGTGCTCAAGCCCGGTGGCTACGAGCGCTTTAGCCAGATGGCCGGTGAGTTTACCGATCTGGACGGCAAGCCGTTCGCGGGCGTCTCTCTCGAGGCCGTGACCGCGATCCAGGCTGATTCGCTCACCAACCCGCTCTACAAGAAGCCGCTGCGTCCGCTGCCCGACCGCAAGGTCGCCGGCAAGAGCCCGCTTTCCGATTGCTTTACCACGCCGTGCCGCACGAGCTGCCCCATCCAGCAGGATATTCCCGCCTATCTGGCGGCTGTTGACGAGGGCCGCTACGAGGACGCGCTCAACATCATCATCGAGCGCAACGCCCTGCCGTTCATTACCGGTACCATCTGCCCGCATCCCTGCGGCCGTGCCTGCGAGCGTGCATTTTACGAGCCCGAGGGCGCCCAGATCCGCGCCAGCAAGCTCAAGGCCGCCCGCGAGGCCATGACCGCCGTGCTGCCCAAGCTGCGCGCCCAGGCCATCGCAAACGACGGCGAGCGCAACGTTGCCGTTATCGGCGGCGGCCCGGCCGGCCTGGCGACGGCATTCTTCCTGACGCGCGCCGGCGTGCCCGTCACCATCTTTGAGGCCCGCGATTCGCTCGGTGGCGTGGTCCGTCACGTGATTCCCGAGTTCCGCATCGCGAGCGACGATATCTCCCACGATGCCGAGCTCTGCCTGGCCTTTGGCGCCAAGGTGCAGCTCAACGCTCGCGTTGATTCCATTGACGAGCTCAAGGCCCAGGGCTTTACCGACGTGGTCGTGGCCACCGGTGCCTGGATGCCCGGCTCTGCGGGCCTAGGCGAGGGTGCCGAGCTCGACGTGCTGGAGTTCCTCGAGGCCGCCAAGAAGGGCGAGAAACTCGAGCTGGGCGAGGACGTCGTGGTCATTGGCGCCGGTAACACCGCCATGGACGCGGCCCGCGTGGCCAAGCGTCTGGCTGGCGTGAAGAACGTGCGCCTGGTGTATCGCCGCACCAAGAAGCAGATGCCCGCTGACGAGGAAGAGCTCGATCTTGCTCTTACCGACGGCGTTGAGTTCTGCGAGTTGCTGGCGCCCAAGGCGTTCAACGGCGCCGTGCTGACCTGCGATGTTATGGAGCTTGGCGAGCCGGATGCAAGCGGCCGTCGCAGCCCCGTCGCCACGGGCGAGACCGTCGAGCTTCCCGCCACCACGGTGATCTGCGCCGTGGGCGAGGGCATCGACGCCAGCCTGTACGATGCCGCGGGCGTCGAGCACGACCGTCGCGGCCGCCTTGCCGCCACCTCCACCGGCGTCGAGGGCGTCTGGGCTGCGGGCGACTGCCGTCGCGGTCCTGCCACCGTGGTCGAGGCCATCGCCGATGCCGCCGAGGTTGCCCGTGCCATCGCCGGCGTGGACTTTAACAAGTACGCCGACCAGAATGCTCAGGCCGGCCGCGAGGACACCTGCTACGAGCGCAAGGGGTCGCTGTGCCGCGACAAGCGCAACTGCACCAAGACCCGCTGCCTGGGCTGCGGCTCGGTGTGCGAGGTCTGCTGCGACGTGTGCCCCAACCGCGCCAACGTGGCAATTAAGGTGCCGGGCCTGGCCAAGCATCAGGTCGTCCATGTCGACGGCATGTGCAACGAGTGCGGCAACTGCGCCGTGTTCTGCCCTTACCAGGAGGGTCGTCCCTACAAGGACAAGCTCACCCTGTTCTGGAGCGAGGAGGACATGGAGAACTCCGAGAACGAGGGCTTCCTGGCCGTGGACGAGGACCACTTTAAGGTTCGCGTCGCCGGCACGGTCCGCACCGTCTCGGTCGATGCCGTCAACACCGGTCTTCCCGAGGCCGTCCGCCTGACCATCAGGGCTGTGCGCGACAACTATTCGTACCTTCTTAAGAAATAGGCGAGTCTCTTATGGCCAAATCCATTCAACATAACGTGGCCTACGTTGCCTGCGGAAGCGGTTGCGCCTCCGCAGGCGGCGATGCCCGCTGCAGCGAAGGCTGCATTGGCTGTGGCGCCTGCGTCACGGCCTGCCCCCACGGCGCCATTGCGCTGGTCGATGGCATCGCCCGCGTGGACCGCTCCAAGTGCACGGGCTGTGGCCTGTGCGGCGTGGCGTGCCCGCAGCGCGTGATTGCCTTCGTCCCCGGCTACCAGAACATTCTGGTGCGCTGCAACAACACCGATAAGGGTGCCATTGCGCGCAAGGTCTGCGACACGAGCTGTATCGGTTGCGGTATGTGCGCCAAAAAGTGCCCTGCCGGCGCTATCCGCATCGAGGACAACTGCGCCCATATCGACGGCGTGGACTGCCTGTCGTGCGGCATGTGCGCCGTCGTCTGCCCGCATGGCGCCATCCACGACCGCACCGGCATCGCCGCCGGCGTGTAGAAGGGAATCACCATGGCACAGGAATTCACTTTTACCGTTAACGGTGTCGAGCACACGACGACGGAGAATAAACCACTGCTGCGCTATCTGCGCGACGACCTGCACATTCACTCCGCCAAGGACGGCTGCTCCGAGGGCGCCTGCGGCACCTGCACCATCCATGTGGACGGTGCGGCCGTCAAGGCGTGCGTACTGACCACTGCTCTTGCCGCCGGCCGTAACATCGTAACCGTCGAGGGCCTGCCCGAGGACGTGCGCGAGGCCTTTGTGTACGCCTTTGGCGCCGTGGGCGCCGTGCAGTGCGGTTTTTGCATCCCCGGCATGGTCATGGCGGGTGCAGCGCTGATCGCCGAGGACCCCGAGCCCACCGAGGAGCAGATCAAGTACGCCATCCGTGGCAATGTCTGCCGCTGCACCGGCTACAAAAAGATTATCGAGGGCATTTCGCTGGCAGCTGCGGTGCTCCGTGGCGAAAAGCAGATCGACGAGGATTTGGAGCGCGGCGACGACTACGGCGTGGGCAAGCGCGCCTTCCGCATCGACGTGCGCAAGAAGGTGCTCGGCGAGGGCAAGTATCCCGACGACATCGACGAGCTCGATCAGCCGGGTCTGACCTATGCCAGCGCCGTGCGCTCCAAGTACCCGCGCGCCCGTGTGCTCTCCATCGATACTTCCAAGGCCGAGGCCCTGCCCGGCGTGGTGGGCATCCTGCGCGCCGAGGACGTGCCGGTCAACCAGGTCGGCCACCTTATCCAGGACTGGGACGTCATGATCGCCCAGGGCGATATCACCCGCTGCGTGGGTGACGCTATCGTGCTGGTGGTTGCCGAGGACGAAGCGACGCTCGAAAAGGCCAAGAAGCTCGTAAAGATCGATTACGAGCCGCTGGAGCCCGTGCGCAACATTGTCGAGGCCAGGGCTGCCGACGCCCCACGCCTGCACGACAGCTTCTTTGCCTTTGGCAACACGGTGGAGCTCAAGGACAATGTGTGTCAGAGCCGTCACGTGACGCGCGGCGACGCCGCCAAGGCGCTGGCGGAGAGCGCATTCACCGTGACGCAGCGCTTTACCACGCCCTTTACCGAGCATGCCTTCTTGGAGCCCGAGTGCGCCGTGGCGTTCCCGTATAAGAACGGCGTCAAGGTGCAGTCGACCGACCAGGGTGCCTACGACACGCGCAAAGAGTGTGCCCACATGTTTGGCTGGGACAACGAGCCCGAGCGCGTGGTCGTCGAGACCATGCTCGTGGGTGGCGGCTTTGGCGGCAAGGAGGACGTGTCCATCCAGCACCTGGCCGCGCTCGCCGCATATAAGTTCCAGCGTCCCGTGAAGTGCAAACTCACGCGCGCCGAGTCGCTCGCGTTCCATCCCAAGCGCCACGCCATGGACGGCACCTTTACGCTGGGTTGCGACGCCGAGGGCAACTTTACCGGCCTAGATTGCGAGATCAACTTTGACACCGGCGCCTACGCGTCGCTGTGCGGCCCGGTGCTCGAGCGCGCCTGCACGCATGCCGTCGGCCCCTACAAGTACCAGAACACCGACATTCGCGGTTATGGCTACTACACCAACAACCCGCCCGCCGGCGCGTACCGCGGCTTTGGCGTTTGCCAGTCCGAGTTTGCGCTCGAGAGCCTGATCGACTTGCTGGCAGAGAAGGTCGGCCTGGATCCGTGGGAGATCCGCTACCGTAACGCCATCGAGCCGGGCGAGGTTTTGCCCAACGGCCAGATTGCCGACTGCTCCACGGCGCTTAAAGAGACGCTGCTCGAGGTCAAGGATGCCTACTATGCGCATCCCGGACACGCCGGTATCGCCTGCGCCATGAAGAACGCCGGCGTGGGCGTGGGCCTGCCCGATGCCGGCCGCTGCAAGATTCGCATCGAGGACGGCGTGGCTGTGGTCTATGCCGCCACGTCCGACATCGGCCAGGGCTGCAACACCGTCTTTTTGCAGGACGTTGCCGAGGCATGCGGCCTGCCGCTTCGCTGCATTGCCAACGGCGAGTGCTCCACCGAGAACGCTCCCGACTCCGGCACCACGTCTGGTTCACGTCAGACGGTCGTGACCGGCGAGGCCGTGCGCGGTGCCGCCTTCCTGCTGCGCGATGCCATGCTTGATATCGAGGCCGGCAAGTCTGCGCCCGCCGCTCCCGTGAATGCGCATGGCGACGGCGTCAAGATCGAGTACGACGACGGTCGCGCCTATCAGCTGCACACGCAGGAGCTCGTCGCCGGCCAGGGTATGCATCCTCAGGATCCCGCGGCCGCCATCAAGGCGCTCGAGGGATGCGAGTTTGGCTACGTGTACCTGGAGCCGACCGACAAGCTGGGCGCCGACGTTCCCAATCCCAAGAGCCACATCTGCTACGGCTTTGCCACGCATGTGGTCATTCTGGACGATGACGGTCGCGTGAGCGAGGTCTATGCCGCGCACGATTCCGGCAAGGTGGTCAACCCCATCTCCATCCAGGGTCAGATCGAAGGCGGTGTGCTTATGGGTATGGGCTATGCGCTTACCGAGGACTGGCCGCTCAAGGACTGCGTGCCCCAGGCAAGGTACGGCACGCTCGGGCTGTTCCGTGCGCCCGAGATTCCGGATATCCACGCCATCTACGTGGAGAAGGACGAGCTACTGCCCGTGGCATACGGCGGCAAGGGCATCGGCGAGATCGCAACGATTCCCACGGCGCCCGCCGTACAGAACGCCTATCGCGCATTTGACGGCAAGCTGCGTCCGGATCTGCCCATGGTGGATACGCCCTACAGCCGCGCCCGTCGCCGCGGGTAGGGTAGAGCGTGGACGGCCATTGCTGATGGGCTGTTCGCGCTCAACATCAACTACATACGCTGCGCCTTTGGTCCCGGCTCCATCGCGAGCCGGGGCCCTTTGTTTGGAGTGGAAACTGCGTCCCGGATTTGGCGCTCAGAACGGGACACGCTTTCCGGATGGCATGTTTGGCGGAAACTACGGCCCAGTTTTTGGCTCCAGAACGGGATACATTTTCCGGAACGGTCCACGTGCGGTGGTGTACCGACCCTTTTGCGTGCGCCGCTTGTCGAATTACGTTATAGCTAGCTATATTATAGGAAGGTATAATATAGCTAGCTATAACGTAAAGGAAGGATGGCCCTATGTTTATCGGAAGAACGGCGGAAATGTCCGAGCTCAATCGACTGTATGGCACGGGCTCCTTTGAGATGCCTGTGATTTACGGCCGCCGTCGCGTGGGCAAAACGCGTCTTATCACAGAGTTTATCCAAGGCAAGAAGGCTATTTACTTTCAAGCTCGTCGCACCAATGCAGAGGCAAACCTGCATGGCTTTAGCCAGGCGATACTTGCGGGCTCCGTTGGTGTTGCTGGCGTGTCGTTTCGTAGTTTTGACGAGGCGTTCGATGCATTGGCTACCATGGCTCGTACGGAACGTTTGATTGTCGTGATCGACGAGTATCCTTATCTCGCCCAATCGAATCCCGAGATCAGCTCGTTGCTGCAAGACAAGATCGATCACTTGTACAAAGAGACCAAGCTTATGCTTATCCTGTGCGGGTCGTCGCTTTCGTTTATGGAAGAGCAGGTGTTGGGCTACGAGAGTCCGCTATACGGTAGGCGTACGGCCCAGTTTAAGATCATGCCGCTCGATTTTATGACGACCCTCGGCCTGTGGCAGAGCATGGGTCGCGAAGACGCTGCAGTTTGCTATGGCATGACGGGTGGCATTCCTGCATATATCGAGAAAGTCGATCCTGCCGCACCGCTCAAGGACAACATCAAACGTCTTTTTCTTACTCCTACGGGCTATCTCTTTGAGGAGCCGAGTAACCTGCTATTGCAGGAGTGCCGCAATCCCGAGCAATATGATGCGATCGTGCAAGCAATTGCCCAGGGGCGCTCGAAGATCTCGGAGATTGCGAGCTCTACGGGAATCCCTGCGAGCAACGTAAAGAGCTATGTGGATAAGCTGGCGTCGCTTGGGATTGTCGAGCGCGAGCTGCCCCTAAACGAGACGAGCAATAAGCGAGCCGTGTATCTGCTGAGCGATCAGATGTTTAGGTTCTGGTACAAGTTTGTTCCGCAGAACATCGGGCTGATTCAAAACGATATGGCCGAGATGGCGTATGAGCGCATTGAGCCGCACGTATCGGATTACATGGGTACGGTCTTTGAGCTTATATGCAGACAATACGTGTACGAACTCGCGCGGGCGGGCCAGCTTGATGTGGTTCCGGCAAGCGTTGGGCGCTGGTGGGGGACGGATAATCGCACGCATACGCAGGAAGAAATCGACTTGATTGTTGACGATGGCGAGGGCACTGCGCTGTTTGCGGAATGCAAATGGCGCAATGAACCGGTGGGCGAAGACGTGCTGCAAAAGCTCGTGCATCGAAGCGAGCTCTTTAGGCGGCAGCACAAAAGCTATGCGATCTTCTCGAAGCGAGGCTTTACGCAAGGATGTCAGGAAGCTGCGGCGAGCAGGGGAGATGCCAAGCTGATTTCGTTTGCCGAGATGTGCGAGCGGAGATAACCAAGCACGCTCTGATGTGATGCTCGGAATGGGTCGCGCTAAGGATGCCAAGCGTAAAACCTTCAATGAAAATGGCGTAAAAACTACATCTGTCATGGCGTAAAAACTACATTGAAAGTAGCGTAAAATCAGCATTGAGAATGGCGTAATTTCGCATATCGCGTGATAGAGAGGGACGGCCGTCTATGGATGCACCAAAGAGATTGACCCAAAAGGGATATAGGCCCCGGCTCATAGAGGAGCGTCTCGACACCCTTATGCGGGCGTTTGGCTGTGTGGAGATCAACGGCCCCAAATGGTGCGGCAAGACCTGGACGGCGCTCTCTCGCTCGGCGAGCGTCTCCAGGCTCGATGAGCCTGCGCAGCGTGCGGCGGCAGAGGTCGACCCAAGCCTGGCGCTCATCGGCGATGCGCCACACCTGGTCGATGAATGGCAGGAGGTGCCCGAGGTTTGGGATGCCGCCCGGCGTTTCGTGGACGCGAGCGGCAACGAACGGGGGACACTTTTGCTCACGGGCTCGACCGCGCTCAAAAGCGAGGAGCGCAGCCATGTTCGTCATTCCGGCACGGGTAGGATCGCCCGTCTGTCAATGCGCCCCATGGCCCTGTGTGAGTCGGGCGACGGCGAGCCGCTCGTGTCACTGGCAAGCCTCTTTAAGGGCGAGGATTTTGCCCCTCAGCGTCGCGAGAGCACGGTGGATGACGTCGCCCGCTGGTGCTGCAGGGGCGGTTGGCCTGCAAATCTTGGGCTTTCGGAAGATCTTGCGCGAGAGACGGCAAGCCAGTACGTGCACTCGGTGCTCGACGTCAACGTGCTGGACGAGGGCATGTCGCCCGAGCTTGCACACGGCCTTTTGCGAGCTCTTGCCATGAACGAGAGCCAGGCTGTCACGTACAAGACGCTCGTAAAGGACGCCTCGTACGGTGAGGCGGGCCCCGACGAGAGGACCATCGCTGCGTACTTGGACCTCTTCAACAGGCTCAAGCTGACCGAGGACCTGTGCGGATGGGAGCCGCCCATGCGCTCGAAGGCCCGCGTTCGCGTGCGCCCCAAGCGCTACTTCTGTGACCCGTCACTTGCGGCGGCGTTGCTGGGGGCTACCCCTGAGCGGCTGCTTGGCGATATGCAAACGCTGGGGATGCTCTTTGAGAATCTCGTCCTGCGCGACGTGCGCGTGTTCCTTTCCACCTACGGCGGTGTCGACAACAGTGTCCATTATTTCCGAGATGAGAAGGGCCTTGAGGTCGATCTGATCGTTGAGCACGACGGGCGCTGGGGAGCCATCGAGGTCAAGCTGAGTGATGCGAAAGCAGACGATGGAGCGAGAAATCTCAAGGCGCTGGAGAGGAAAGTGCTCTCCAATCCTGCCGCCCAGAATGCCGCGCCGGCGTTTTTGGCGGTCGTGGTTGGAAAGGGGAGCATTGCCTACACACGCGACGACGGCGTGGCGGTGATTCCCATGGCGGCACTTGGGGCGTAGTGGTTTTGCGGGCGTGCCGTGCTTCCTTTACCGAAAATCCATTTGGTAAACCAGATGCTCGCGGATAGAATAAAGTTGACGGCAGCCCAAGGGTGATAGCTGGGCAGCGCCGTTGCTTGGTCAAGAGGTCAGTGCCTTAATGGCAGCGACTTGTTATGCTTCGAATGCTGCTTGAGTGCCTCGGAAAGTTCGATAAGCGCCGTGAAGAGCGAGACCAAAGCAACCAAGAGCTCTACGAGCTCTGATGGGCCCGGGATGACCGCTGATTCAAGTCACCGGGCCTAAATCTTTTTCATGCATTTGAATAGAGCGGGCAACTCTCTTGGGGCCGTCTGCATGACGTGTGCCTGGCGCATGGTATTGCGCCCAGCTTTCATGTCCGCGCGGCCACCTATCCTTACGGCAATGTAGCCGCCTATGTAGCAAGCGGCAGGCAATGGAGAAAGGCCCTAACCGTGTCAGTTGAAAAGACGCCGGGTATCTCGGCTATCGATACGACGAACTTTGCGCGCCAGATTGTGCTGGACTTTGAGTTTGCGCCGGTGCCAAAGCAGCGCCAGCGCAGTGGACTGCGCAATGAGATTATCGAGGTCGGTGCCGTCAAGCTCGATTACCACGGCAACGTTATGGGCGAGTTCTCGCAGTTTGTGCAGACGGAATTTACCGAAGGCATTGCGTTCCCCGTCCGCGAGCTTACGGGGATATCGGCCGTGGACACCGCGATGGCCGACCCGCTCTACATGGTGATCAAAAGGCTCAGCGATTGGATCGGTCACTACTCCGCCCAGGTGGTTTGCTGGAGCGGGGCAGATCGTCGACAGCTTTTGACCGAGTGCCAAGCAAAGCACATCGATCTTTCCGCATTTCCTACGGACTGGGCCGACCTGCAGGCGTTCTACACCTCGATCATGGACGTGGGCAGCCACGGGCGCGTCTCTTTGAGTGACGCGACAACATGGTTTGGCATCGAGTTTGACGAGTCGACGGGTCATGCCCACAGTGCCCTAGCCGACGCGCGCGTGACCGCCAAGTTGCTCAAGCAGGTGATGGACGGGGACTACCGCGTGAGTCCGCGTGCTCAGGAGATCCGCCAGCGGTGGGGGATGGGCGATCGAGCCCAGACGCGCCTTTCCAACAAGTGCCCCGAGCTGGGCGACCTGCTGCTGAAGCTGAAGGCGGAGGGGAGGTAGGGGGCGTTCAGTTGGTAGCCGAGGCAGTTGGGACGGTCGAGGTCGCGCTAACGAAAATCCATTTGTTAAACCTGCTAGCCCTGGGTACACTGCATATCGATGGGCCCGGGATGACCGCTGATTCAAGTCACCGGGCCTAAATTCATATCTATAGGTTTAACCGAATGGCTGACAAGCCTACGGGACCTAAGATTCCATGGCATCGCGAATGGGCAGAACGTTGACTCTCGACTTCCCCTTCTATCTGCGTCAGATGGTCATTGGCTTCTGTTCCTTTGCTAGAATCAGAAGCACATTTGTATTGCATCATGCAATCGCGGGGGTTGCCAATGAAATACGCCGAGCTTGTCGACGGAGAGGCCAAGACAAGCGAGCTCAAGAGCTTTCTTGTGGATGGCGAGAACGTTGCCGTGACCATCCGCATACCTAAAAACATGCGTGATGCGGCGAAGGACGCCGCTGCGCTTTCTGGCATCAGCTTTACCTCGCTGGTAAAGATGAGCCTCATCGAATATCTGACCAAGAAGGAGAAATAGCAGTGGCGGATAGCGACGATCTTATCAAGGCCGTTGGCGCCAATATTCAAGAGAAGGCATCTCTCATTTGGAGTGCCGCCGATACCCTGCGTGGCCCCTACAAGCCTCATGAGTACGGCCTGGTCATCCTTCCTATGACCGTTATCAAACGCTTCCACGACTGCCTTGAGCCCACGCACGATGCCGTTCTCGCCGCAGCTGAGAAATACAAAGCCTTTTCCGTGAAGGACGGCTTTTTGCGCGATGCCTCCGGCTACCCCTTCTACAACACCTCTAAGTTCACCTTCGAGACGCTCAAGGCCGACCCGGAGAACATCGAGGACAACTTCAAGGACTACATCAACGGGTTCTCGGACAACGTGCAGGACATCTTGGCACGTATGAAGTTCGCCGACCAGATCGAACGCCTCTCCGACCCAGACGCCCCGCTGCTCTACCAGGTCGTCTGCGACTTCTGCAAGCCGCAGGCCGACATGTCGCCCGACAAGATCAAAGCTGTGGACATGGGCTACATCTTCGAGAACCTCATTCAGCGCTTCTCCGAGTCCTACGACGAGGACGCCGGCGCTCACTTCACGAGCCGCGACATCGTGTACCTCATGACCGACCTGCTCATTCAGGCGGACCCGCACGTCTTCGACGGCGACCGCATCACGAAGACCGTCTACGACCAGACCATGGGAACCTCGCAGATGCTCGGCTGCACCGAGGAGCGCCTGCGCCAGCTCGACGCCGAGGCCCGTGTAACCTGCTACGGTCAGGAGTTCAATCCCTTCACTTTCGGCATCGCGAAGGCGAGTGCGCTAATTCGTGGCGAGGACGACGCCAACATGCGCTTCGGAGATACCCTCTCCGCCGATAAGTTCGATGGCTTCAAGTTCGACTACTGCATTTCCAATCCACCCTTCGGTGACCCGTGGAATCCTCAGGCCCCCTCGGTGGAGAAGGAATTCAAGACTGCCGGCGGTGGACGCTTCCCCGTTGAGAAGCTTCCCGCCAAGGGCGATGGTCAGATGCTCTTCGTGCTCAACGGCCTGTCTAAGCTCAAGGACGACGGCGTGATGGCGATTGTCCAGGACGCGAGTCCGCTCTACAAGGGCAAGCCCGGCAGCGGCGAGGACAGCATCCGCCGATACGTGTTGGAGAACGACTGGCTCGACGCGATCGTGCAGCTGCCCTGCGACTCGTTCTACAACACCGGCATCGCCACCTACGTTTGGCTCTTCAGCAAGGCGAAGGCACCGGAGCATCGCGACCACGTGCTGCTCATCGACGCCTCCCGGTGCTTCGAGAAGCGCCGCAAGGGCATTGGCGACAAGAAGAACGACATCACCAAGTCCTGCCGCGACCTTATCGTCCAGGCGTACTCCGAGTATCGCGACGGCACTTGGACGGGCGCCGGGTCCAACGGACTAGAGGTCTCCGTCGAGGCGCGCCTGATGGAGACGGTCGAGTTTGGCTTCAACCGCGTTGCCGTGGAGAGCCCCGTCGTCGACGAGGACGGAGAACCCGTCCTTAACAAACGCGGGAAAATGCAGGCGGACAAGGCCAAGGAGGACACCGAGGACATCCCGCTCACTCAGGACATTGACGCCTATATCGAGCGCGAGGTACGCCCGTACAACAAGTACGCCTGGGTGGACAAGAAGAAGACCAAGGTGGGCTACACTGTCCCGTTCACGCGCGTGTTCTACAAGTACGCCGAGCTGGAGCCAGCTGACGAGATCGCCAAGCGCATCCTCGAGCACGAGAAGACGCTCGAGAAGAGCCTCAAGGCCCTCTTCGGAGAGGTGCGTTAGCAATGCGGGAGATGAAGGACAGCGGCGTCGAGTGGCTCGGCGAGGTCCCCTCGAGGTGGAAATTGCATAGGGCTAAGCGCCTGTTTAAACTCACCAACGACAGGGGCAACGATGACCTTACGCTTTTGGCAGCGACCCAGAAGCATGGCATGTGGCCTCAGGATAGGCTTGAAGGTGTTGTTCGCGTTAAGGACGATACCGACCTAAGTAGATTCCGTACGGTTCACAGGAATGATTTTGTAATCAGCCTGCGCAGCTTCCAGGGCGGCTTCGAGCGCTCCGACTTCGAAGGGGTCTGTTCGCCTGCTTACCAAACGTTTCGCTCAATAAAGCCAATCGACTATCAGTTCTATAAGTACTTGTTTAAGTCGCCGTCGTTTATTGACCATATGAATTCACTAACGTTGGGCATCCGCGAAGGCAAAACAATCAAGTTCGAGGACTTTGCAGCCCAAGTGCTACCCATGCCTCCCCTCGATGAGCAGCGCCGCATCGCGGAATACCTGGACGATAAGTGCGCCGAAATCGACCGCGCCGTCTCCACCGCCGAGCAGTCTATTGAAGAGTACAGGGCGTATCAAAACGATGTGGTTAAACGAGCCATTGTTTACGGTACGTGTAACGCTTTCAAAGTGAAAGAAAGCGGAGTCCCGGCGATAGGAAAAATGAATGCGAACTGGGGCCTCGTGATGGTGAAGCGTCTCGCTGTATTTCTCAACGGAGATAGAAGTGACAGCTACCCTTCAGGCGACGACATTCAAGAGGCTGGAATTCCGTTTATTACGTCTGGCGACCTCAATGGTCGTTATCTTCCCGACGTCTTTTCGAAGTACATTTCGCAAGATAAGTACGATTCACTTAAGGGTGTGAAGCTGCGGCGCGGTGATGTCGTCTTTTGTTTGCGCGGAAGCGTTGGCAAATGCTCGTTGAACCGAACGGAGAACTGCGGCACGGTTGCTTCTTCGCTGACTGTCGCTAGACCCATTTGCTGCGCTCCCGAGTGGCTTAGCTATGCGCTTACGTGCTCATCTACCACCAATCAAGCCATGGCTACTGCCATTGGTGCAACGAGCGCAAATCTTGCCGCTAACGTATTGGCTCGGGCGTTTGTGCCATTGCCCCCTCTCTCCGAACAGCGTCTCATTGCGGACTACTTGGACGAGAAGTGCACCCAGATCGATGCCGATATCGCCGCCAAGCAGGCTATCATCACCGACCTCAAAGCGTACAAGCAGTCGCTCATCTACGAGACCGTCACCGGAAAGCGGGAGGTGTAGCCAATGGGCGATTCCTATCGTCTTCCGGGCATCGTGCTGGAGGCGTCGTCGTCGAAAACGTGGGATATTGCCGTTTCCGAATGGCACGTGGTGGGGTGCCATGACAATGGGAACACCTCCGGAGAGTGTCTTTGCGGGCATGAGGGCATCAGGTATGAGTTCACAATCAAAAATTCCGTCAACGGGAAAGAGCTCTCGTCAATAGGCTCCACCTGCATCCTTAAGTTTGAAAATGATGAGCTCAAGAACGAGGTTGAGGGCTGGAAGGCAGCGATCAAGCTGCTGGAAGCCCTTGAGGCGAGGAAGCCGGGCGTGCGACTCGATGGCATGAACAGGGATCTGTTTTCTCGACGCCTCTACGCTTTCCTTTACGAGAGGGGCGCCTTTCCGGCCAATAGGTACAACGGTTATGACGGTCGAAACGATTACGAGTTCATGGTGGATATGTTCAACAAGAGGACGGCACCGACGGAAAAGCAGCGCGCGAAGATGTGCATGGTGCTAAACAAGAGCATATTTCCGTGGCTCGCTCTCTTTGGTCGCGAGTTGAGAGAGATGAGGTTGTAGCATGCCTGCGCAGACAAAGGAAAAGAACCTCGAAGAGGACATCGAGTCGTTTCTCTGCTCGCCTGAGGGCGGTTTCTTCAAGTGCGACGACAGGCATTCGCTCCTCTACGTCGAGGACGGCACCTATCAGATGGTCGGCGGCGGCTACATGGAGCATCGTGACCGTGCGCTCGACGCCGCCACCCTGGTCAACTTCATCCAGACGACGCAGCCCAAGGCGTGGGATCGCTTCGAGCGCATGTGCAACTCCGATTCCACGGCGAAGTTCGCCAAGGTCTTCAACGACGCCGTCGACCGCCTGGGTATGGTCGCGGTGCTCAAACACGGCTTCAAGCACCGAGGAATTCCTTTCAAGGTCGTATTCTTCAAGCCGGAGAGCGGGCTTAACGAAAGCGCCGCCGACCGCTATGCCAAGAACGTCTGCCGCTGCATCCGCCAGTTCCACTTCGCCGAGACGGGCAACCAGACCATCGACATGGTCCTGGACGTGAACGGCATCCCCCTGGTGGGCATAGAGCTCAAGGACCAGTTCACCGGCCAAGACGTTGAGAATGCCATGCGCCAGTGGCGCGAGGACCGCGACCCGAGGTGTCGCTGTCTCAAGTTCAACACGCGCATGGTGGCCTTTTTCGCCGTCGATCTCGAAAATGTCTACATGACCACCAAGCTGGAGGGCGCGAAGACCTTCTTCCTGCCGTTCAACCAGGGCTCCGCCGGGGCGGGAAACGACGGCGGCGCCGGCAACCCCGCGAATCCCGACGGTTATGCCACGAGCCACTTGTGGGAGGTCGCCCTGCAGAAGGACAGCCTGCTCGATATCGTCAACAAGTTCCTCCACCTGGAGGTCAAGGAAGAGACAGAGCTCGATGCGCGCGGCAACGAGGTGAAGCGCAAGAAGGAGCGCATCATCTTCCCCCGTTACCACCAGCTCGACTCCGTGCGTAAGGTCATCGCCGACGTGCGCGCGAACGGGACGGGCAAGAACTACCTCGTGCAGCATTCGGCGGGGTCGGGCAAGTCGAACAGCATCGCCTGGATGGCCTATCGCCTTGCATCCCTCTTTGTGGATGACACCCCGCTGTTCGACTCCGTGGTCGTCGTCACCGACCGCCGAGTGCTCGACAGCCAGCTGCAGGAGACCATCTCGGGCTTCGATCACGCCATCGGCTCGGTCGTGACCATCGGCAAGGACAAGACCTCGGCCGACCTGCGGGACGCCATCAACGGCGGCGCTCGTCTCATCGTCTCGACCCTTCAGAAGTTCCCCGTGATCTACGAGCAGGTCGAGAGCAAGGGTAAGCGCTTCGCCATCATCGTCGACGAGGCACATTCGTCCCAGACGGGAACGAGCGCGCTCAAGCTCAAGAGCGCCCTTGCCGACAAGCGCGACGCGCTCGAGGAGTACGCTGAGATCGAGGCGGAAGCCGAGGACGCCGCAGCCGATTGGGAGGACCAGCTCGCCGACGAGCTCGCGAGCCACGGCCGTCACAAGAACCTGACCTTCGTTGCCTTTACCGCTACGCCAAAGGAACAGACGCTCGAGATCTTCGGCGATGAGTGGCCTGACGGGTCCTTCCACCCGTTCCACGTCTACTCGATGCGCCAGGCGATAGAGGAGGGCTTCATTATGGACCCCCTCGCCAACTACGTGAGTTATTCGGAGGCCGTCGAGCTCGCACGCACGGTCCCCGACAATCCCGACGTACCGAGCAGCCCCACGCTCAAGCTGCTCCGCAAGTATAAGGAGCTGCACCCCTATGCCCTCGGCCAGAAAGCCGAGATCATCGTGGAGACATTCCGCAATGTGACACGCACCAAAATCCGCGGCAAGGGCAAGATGATGGTGGTCACGGCCTCGCGCCTCGCGACGGTTCGCTACTACCACGAGATCAAGCGCTACATGCAGAAGAAGGGCTACGATGATATCGAGGTGCTGGTGGCGTTCTCGGGCGCCATTAGCGACCCGGCTGACGGCCCCGACGGTCCCGAGTACACCGAGCCGGTCATCAACGTCGGCCACGATGGACAACGCGTCGCCGAGAGCCAAACGAAGGCTGAGTTCCACAACTATGGGGACGTGCTTGTTGTTGCCGAGAAGTACCAGACGGGCTTTGACGAGCCGCTGCTGCACACGCTGGTGGTGGACAAGAAGCTCAAGGACGTGAAGGCCGTCCAGACGCTCTGCCGCGTCAACCGCATCCACCCGGACAAGGAGGACACCTACATCCTCGACTTCGTGAACAAGCCCGAGGACATCCAGAAGGCTTTCGAACGCTTCTACACCGAGACGTCGCTTTCCGAGCAGATTAACACCGACCTCCTCTATCAGGTGCAGACCGATATTCGCGGTTACGGGCTCTATGACGAGTCTGACATTGAGGCCGCTGCCGAGATAGTCTTCACCGATGGCAAGGGTAAATCGCAGAGCAACGTGCAGGGTAAGCTCGCGGCCGTTTTGAAGCCGGCGGTCGCGCGTTATAACGAGTTGAACGACGATGAACGCTATCAGGTTCGTCGCAAGGTGCGTAGCTTCTGCAAGTGGTACACCTACATCACCCAGATCGTGCGCATGTTTGACCGAGACCTGCATAAGGAATACGTGTATTTAAGCTATCTGCGCCACCTCCTCAAGGTCGAGAAGATCCCCGTCGAGGCTGTGGACGACAAGGTCGAGATGCGCTTCTACAAGCTCAAGCAGGAGTTCGAGGGCAGCATTTCGCTTGAGCCTGGCGGCGGCGTGCTCGATCCCGGTGGCGCGGCCAAGACCGTGACGCCCGATAAGAAGCGCGACCCGCTGCAGGTGCTCGTGGATAAGTTCAACGAGCAGTGGGCTGGCAACTTCACCGAGGGAGATCGTGTGGTTATCGACACGCTGTGGAAGCGTATCGCCGAAAACCCGCAGGTCGCCGACACCATCCGTCGCGACGGCAGACAGGTCTTCGAATCAAGCCTGCTGCCCAAGGTGTTCGATGAGGAGGCTCGCCGCGCCTATGTGGAGAACACGGACTCCTTTACCAGCCTCTTTGAGGACAGTGAGAAGTATCGCGCCATGATGAGCGCCATCGGGCAGCTGCTGGTTGAGAAATTCAAGTAGGATTCCTGAGATTGATGTTGGAAAAAGGGGCAACCGCAAATGAAAGCAACCGAGGCAAATCTACTCGACCTTATGGGCGTGGCGAAGATGCAGTTCGTCATTCCCGTTTACCAGCGAGTTTACTCGTGGAGTGTAAAAGAGTGTGAGGTGCTTTGGGATGACGTCATGCGAGCGGGTCGTGATGGTGTATCGCACTTCGTGGGGTCGATGCTCTATATCCCCGAGTCCGAGAGCTCTGCCACGAGTATTTCGCGCGTGCTTCTGATTGACGGGCAGCAGCGCATGACGACGTTTTCGTTGATGATTGCTGCCTTGGCTGACTATCTGGAGGGTAATCCCGACAAGGCCGGCTTCCTTGGAGACCTCAAGATCTCAGCGCTGCGGAAGAACTACCTCTTTAATGATGATGACTACAACGGTCTGGCGCGCTACAAGCTGGTGCTTTCGCAGGACGATAAAGAGACGCTGTTCTCCATCGTGTCTGGGTCTCCCGCGCCAGATGAAAAATCGGATCGCATTGTCGAGAACCATGCGTTCTTCCATGAAAAGATGCACGGGAAATCATTCGACCCTGCAAGGCTTTGGGCGGGGCTAAACCGCGTGCAGGTCATCGACACTAAGCTCACCGCTGGCGTTGATAATGCCCAGCTCATATTTGAGTCCATGAACTCCAAGGGCAAGCCGCTCACGCCCATTGACCTCATCCGTAACTACGTTCTAATGTCGCTTCCCAACGACGAACAGACCAAGCTTTATGAGGGTTATTGGCATCCACTCGAGTGCTTGTTCGGAAAAGGCGGCGAGGACGAGTTCAATGCATTTATCTGGTACTGGCTGTGGCTTAAAGTTCCCAATAGGATGCCGAAGGAGAACGAGGCCTACTACGAGTTTAAGCGCTATTTCGCCGACGACTACGATGGTGACACCGAGGGCTTGCTTAAGGAGCTGCGTGGGTATGCGCATAGATACGCCAGTCTGTTCCTTGGTAAGGAGAAGGACGACGGACTACGCCGAGTGTTCGGCAGAATCGTAAGCCTCGACGTGAAGCAGATAAGGCCCCTCTTAATGTTGCTTTACTCGGTTTACGAGGGGAATGGGCTAGACCGCAATGCGTTTCTGCGTATCTGCGAGACTATCGAGTCGTTCCTGTTCAGGCGGGCGGTTTGCGGCAGGCTTACCACGGGTCTAAATAATTTCTTTGCCGGCATGTATCGCAATCTTGAGCAACAGGACGATATAGAGGAGTACGTTACGGCGATGCTCCTTATCCACAGTAGCGGTATGACTGCGTACTTCCCGACAGACGAGCATTTTGTCGAGGAGTTTAAGACGCGTGACTGCTACAACCGCTTCTCCAAAAAGCGCTATTACCTGGAGCGCATGGAGAACTGGCACCACCCGAAGGAGTCCATCTCGGCTGACGATTACCAGATCGAGCACGTCATGCCCCAGACGATTGATGATGAGCACGGCTGGAAGGAATCGCTTGGCGAGAACTGGGAAGACGTCCACGACAGGCTGTGCAATAACTTGGGAAATCTAACGCTGACGGGCTACAACCAGGAGTACTCAAACCGGTCGTTCTCGGACAAGCTCAATCTTCCTGGCGTGGGGCTTAAGTGCAGTCCGCTCCACCTGAACAAGTCGATCGCCTCGCATGAAAAATGGGGCGAGGCGGAGATTGGGCAGCGCGCGGACGAGCTGGCGAAAGAGGCATGTGAGATATGGAAATATCCCGACCTTCCGGCAGATGTCGTCGACAAGTACCGTCCTTCTCGCGGGGAGTCTGGCGAGGCTCCTGTCTGGACTCTGCAGGAGAATCACCCCACTTTTGCTGAAGGCGGACTCAACCAGAAACTTTTCGATGAGGTACGCGAGTCCGTTCTGAGTGGTAACCCTTCGTGGGAGTCCTATATAGCCAAGTACTATGTGGGCTTCAGGTCGGGCAAGCGAAAACTGCATGCCGTGCTAGAAGGCAGGACCAGCAACGGTGGTTGGATTGCCGTCGGCCTGGCAAAGAGTGTGGATGATCTAACGGATCCAGAGGACATATGCCAGGACAAACGCACGCAGGGTGGATTTGGCCCGGGCCTACCAACCTATGTTGCCCTTCGGAATGCCGATGACATTCCCGCGGTACTCGATCTTATAAAGCAGTGCTAGGCAAGGGCCGGGAATCTAATTCTCGGCCCTTGCCATCTCGGAATTGCCGATGGCTTATCTGCCCACCTACACCCTCGCAATCCCGCGCGCGGCACTCAGCAGCTCGTACTCCCTTTGACTCCACTGGCGCAGCTCGGCAGCCTCGACGGCGTCGTGGCACAGATCCAAAAACACCTCGGCGCCCTCGCAGAAGCACTCGCGGGCAAAGGCGCCGGATCCGTCCGCAACGCACACGCTGTCGGCGAAGAGCATCCATCTGGACGGCTCACGAGGGTCATCTCCGAGCAGCTTGATCTGCAGCACGTGCGGGTCGCCGGCGGCGCAGAGCTCTTCCTCGAGCACCTGCACGGTAAAGCGCATCTGGTGGGAGAGGCTGTTCTTGACCATGGCCGAGGCATAGCCGCTCGGCTCGTCCAGAAGATGCATTCGTTTTGGCTTGGCTGCCAGGTTGTGGAAGTTGCGCTCACTGCGCACGGAGAAATTGTCCATACGGACTCCTTTCATCGATGTTGGCAGGGCCACCGTGCCTCTTGGCCGGTTGGCGTCGGGATCGTGGAGCCAACTCTCTACCCCGACTCTGGATAAAACGCGCCCGCTCCTTGCGGGCAAGAGGAAGTCTATCAACGTGTACGGACAGAAATCAAGCGCCGCCTGCGAAATGACGCGTGAACGGCGTTGGTTCCCAAGTGATTATTCGGCTTTCATCCGGAAAAGTGTTGAAATAGGCACCTTAAAACTTCGGAAAAGTGTCAAATTCAATAGGCAAATTATCCGGAAAAGTGTAGCTGGATGACAAAACAGCACTTAGAAGCCGGTGCTGGATGCGGGATCCTGCGGCCGCCTTCAGCTCTCGCTACTCGTCGTCTCCGTCGTTGGGGTCGCCCTTGAGGGTGTTGATGTCCAGGTACTGGTTATCGTCCTCTTTTTGCTGGGTCTCCGACTCCGCTTGGGTGGGGCCGCGGAACAGCTGGAATCCCTCAAACGCAATGACACCGAGCAGGGCAATGATAATGGCGATAAAGGCAACCTTGACTGCCTGCGGAAATTCCGAGAAACGCAGCGCCTTTTCCTCGGCGTAATAATCGGCGAAGCGCTCTTCGCCCATGCTTTTGGTATACGCCGGCGCGGACGCGGCCTCCGGGTCATATTCCGGTGCGGGCGTGGCAGCGTACGGATCGTTGAGATAATCGCTCGATGCGGTGCCATAATCCTCGGTCTCGATGCGACCGTTGCCAGCATAGCCATCGGAATAATCGGAATATGCCGCACCGCCCTCATAGTCCGCGGCGCTCGTGTTGGCGGCAAAAAGCGGGTTAACTGGAACATCGAGCGCCGGCATGCCGGTAGAGGTCTCATCCAGATCGGCTGCAGCCCAGGAATCGTGGGTAACCTGATGGGCAACGGGCTCATCGAGCCTTGTGACCGGAGGCTTGCGCGCCGCAGGAACGGGCAACTGCTGGGCGTTATACATAACGGTGCTGTCGGCCGATTTGCCCTGCGTCGCTGCAGCGAGAAATGCCGCCGTCTCGGACGGGTCGCTTGCGGGGCGGGGAGCGGGCGTGGGCGCCGAAGTGGGTGCGGGCGACTGCGCAGGAGTCGGCGCAGATGCGGGCTTAGGCGCAAGTGCGGGATTGGGACTTGACGGGCGAGCCCCGCCGCCCATGAGTTCGTCGGCGGTCCACGGGCGATCATCCATCACGTCGTCAAGGCTCAGCGAAAACAGGTCGTCTTCACTCTCATCGAACATGCGGTGCACATGTCCACCAATTGCCGGAATCAATCCGCGACCGGTGCATGATGCCTTGCTTAACGCCATTCTGTCCCATCCTTTCGAAATACTAATGACATCGATTATATGGAACTTCCCAAGCGGCCCGGTCTTGGATTCGTGCTTTCCAGAACTCGCGCCCAAAAGGGGAGGGGCAATCCAGGCGAGTGCCTACTTGTCGCCGGCCGCCGCCTTGGCCTCATTGAGGTAGCTATAGAAGCTGTACTTGGAGATGCCAAAGAACTCGCAGGCGCGCTCGCTCGACTTGGAAATGAGGAAGGCGCCGCGACGGTCGAGGTAGCCAATGGCACGAATGCGCTCGTCTTTGGTCATGAGTGCCGCGGGCTTGCCCACAAACTGCTCGCACTCGTGCAGCAGGTCCTCGAGCAGGTCGCCGATGTTCTTGGTAATGGGCTCGGGCTCGGTATAGCCCGTGCCGCCGGTGCCAGTAAAGGCATCGAGCGAACGCTCAAAAGCCTTCATAAGCGTAATGTCAAAGTTGATGCCCAAAATGCCGACGGGTTTGCCCTCATCGTTGCGGATAAAGATCGTCGACGATTTGAGCAGCTTACCGTCGGTGGTTTTAGTGAGGTACGGCTCGCGGTCGTGTACGTCGGTGGCGCCTTCGTGCATGGACTCAAACACGATATGGCTGGGGCCGTCACCCAGTTTGCGCCCGCTGACGTGGCCGTTTTCGATCACTACGATGGAGTGGTCCACGTCCTCGGTCTCCAGATCGTGGACGACGACTTCGCAGTTGGGGCCAAATTGGAGCGCCAGACCGTGTGCGAGGCGCTTGTAAAACTCAATCTGTGCGGGGGTCATGGGTACCTTCCTAAAAATTAGTTTGGGCTCACTGTGCCATAAACCACACATGACCGCAAACAAATCCATCAACAAGGCAATTCATGACCGTTCGGCGGCGAAAAAGTACCGATTACGGCAACAAACAATTCGTTAGATATACCAATCAAAAAGTGTGATAGAACATTACTAACAAACTTTTTGTTTGGCATCCACATAAAAGTTCAGTCGTGTGAATGGGATCGGGCTGAAACGCGTATGCGGGGGCCGGCAAGAGAGGACTTAAGGAGTTCACCGTATGGCCGATAAGATCCAGTGGGCGGGCAACACGATGCCCAAGAGCGATGACAAGCACTTGGGAATCATGAGCCTCGACCACGTGAAGAAGGCCCGTGCCTTCCACCAGTCGTTCCCTCAATATACCGTCACTCCGCTTGCCCGTCTGGACGGTCAGGCTGCGCGCCTGGGCCTGTCCAACCTGTGCGTTAAGGACGAGAGCTATCGCTTTGGCCTCAACGCCTTTAAGGTCCTGGGCGGCTCGTTTGCCATGGCCAACTATATTGCCGATGAGACCGGCAAGGACGTTGCCGACTGCACCTTCGATTACCTGACCTCCGATCAGCTGGCCGAGGACTTTGGCCAGGCCACCTTCTTTACCGCCACCGACGGCAACCATGGCCGCGGCGTGGCATGGGCTGCCAACAAGCTGGGCCAGAAGGCCGTCGTTCACATGCCCAAGGGTTCCACTAAGCCCCGCTTCGATAACATCGCCGCCGAGGGCGCAACGGTGACCATCGAAGAGGTCAACTACGACGAGTGCGTGCGCATGGCCGCTGCCGAGGCCGACGCCTGCGAGCGCGGCGTCATCGTTCAGGACACCGCCTGGGAGGGCTACGAGAAGATCCCGTCCTGGATCATGGAGGGTTACGGCACCATGGCTTCCGAGGCTGCCGAGCAGCTGCGCGAGATGGCCATCAACCGCCCGACGCACGTGTTTGTCCAGGCTGGCGTGGGTTCGCTCGCCGGCGCCGTGGTGGGCTACTTCACCAACCTGTATCCCGATAACCCGCCCACCTTCGTCGTGGCTGAGTGCGCGCCTGCCGCCTGTCTGTACAAGGGCGCTGCCGCCGGCGACGGCGATCCGCGCATCGTGGACGGCGACATGCCCTCCATCATGGCCGGTCTGTGCTGCGGCGAGCCCAACATTCTGGGCTGGGATATCCTGCGCAACCACGTCACCGCCTTCGTGTCCTGCCCCGACTGGGTCACCGCTCGCGGCATGCGCACCCTGGGCGCTCCCGAGAAGGGCGACCCGCGCGTCATCTCCGGCGAGTCCGGCGCTGTGACCACCGGCCTGGTCGAGACCCTCATGCTCGATCCCGAGTACGCCGAGCTCAAGGAACTCATCGGCCTGGACAAGACGAGCTCCGTGCTCTGCTTCTCCACCGAGGGCGACACCGATCCCGACCAGTATCGCCGCATTGTTTGGGAAGGCGAATATCCCACTTGCTAATCGTTGGGGCGGAGTAAATAGGTATCGCTCCGCCACCTCACAGGTAGATTCCTTCGTTTGAAAGGTTATGAACAATGGCTAAAGAACTCGATTTCGACGCTATCAAGGCTGCTGCTGAGTCCCATCGTGCTGATATGACTCGCTTCCTGCGCGCTATGATCTCCCATCCCTCTGAGTCTTGCGAGGAGGGTGAGGTTGTCGCCTGCATCAAGGCCGAGATGGAGAACCTTGGCTATGACGAGGTCAAGGTCGATGGCCTGGGCAACGTCATGGGCTTTATGGGCGAGGGCGACAAGATCATCGCCATCGACTCCCACATCGACACCGTCGGCATCGGCAACATCGAGAACTGGGATGCCGATCCCTATGAGGGCTACGAGACCGACGAGATCATCTACGGCCGCGGCGGCTCCGACCAGGAGGGCGGCATGGCTTCTGCTACCTACGCTGCCAAGATGATGAAGGACATGGGCCTCATCCCCGAGGGCTACAAGATCATGGTCGTCGGCACCGTCCAGGAAGAGGACTGCGACGGCATGTGCTGGCAGTACATCTACAACAAGGATGGCATTAAGCCCGAGTTCGTCATTTCCACCGAACCCACCGACGGCGGCATCTATCGCGGTCACCGCGGCCGCATGGAGATCCGCGTCGACGTTCACGGTACCTCCTGCCACGGCTCCGCTCCCGACCGCGGCGACAACGCCATCTACAAGATGGCCGACATCATCGCCGACGTCCGCGCCCTCAACAACAACGGCTGCGACGAGTCGACCGACATCAAGGGTCTCGTCAAGATGCTCGACCCCAAGTACAATCCCGAGCACTTCGAGGATGCCCGCTTCCTGGGCCGCGGCACCTGCACCGTCAGCCAGATCTTCTACACCAGCCCCAGCCGCTGCGCCGTGGCCGACTCCTGCGCCATCTCCATCGACCGTCGTATGACCGCCGGTGAGACCTGGGAGTCCTGCCTGGACGAGATCCGCAACCTGCCGGCAGCCAAGAAGTACGGTGACGACGTGAAGGTCTCCATGTACATGTACGACCGTCCTTCCTGGACCGGCGAGGTCTACGAGACCGAGGCTTACTTCCCCACGTGGATCAACAAGGAGACCGCTCCGCACGTCAAGGCCCTCGTCGACGCCCACAAGGCCATGTTTGGTGACGAGCGCATCGGCTGCGAGCCCAGCATGGACAAGCGCACCGGTCGCCCGCTGTGCGACAAGTGGACCTTCTCCACGAACTGCGTCTCCATCCAGGGCCGTTACGGCATCCCCTGCGTGGGCTTTGGCCCGGGTGCCGAGTCTCAGGCTCACGCCCCCAACGAGGTCACCTACAAGGATGACCTGGTCACCGCTGCCGCCATGTACGTGGCTGCCCTGAACCTCTACGATCCGAGCCAGGCCGATGGCGACGCCACCGTGTTCCGCGCCGGTCTGACCAACAACAAGATCGATTAGTCCCATTCCTCGATTTTGTTGAGCCGGGGGCCGCTCGTGTCCCCGGCGCTCCCTGTTGACTTGGGGCCCGCGGCCGTTATCTCCCATGCTTCCTCAACGGTGGCGGGTCCTCGTCATGGTGCTCTGCATGTTCTAGCCACACGCGCATGCCGGAGCACATCTACTCATTGCGATCGTTTCATCTTTAGAAAGGACATTTCCATGGACGCTAAGTTTACCGAGCTCGTCGAGCAGCTGAACGGCCTCGATTTTAAGGGCATGTACGGCAGCGACTTCCTGCACACCTGGGACAAGACCACCGATGAGCTCAAGGCTCTCTACATCGTCGCCGACGCCCTGCGCGAGCTGCGTGAGAACAACGTTTCGTCCAAGATCTTCGACTCGGGCCTGGCCGTCTCCCTGTTCCGCGACAACTCCACCCGTACGCGTTTCTCTTTCTCTAAGGCCGCCAACCTGCTCGGCCTTGAGCTGCAGGACCTGGACGAGAAGAAGTCCCAGATCGCCCACGGCGAGACCGTCCGCGAGACCGCTACCATGATCTCCTTCATGGCCGACGTCATCGGCATCCGCGATGACATGTACATCGGCAAGGGCGATGCCTACATGGCCGAGGTCTCCGAGTCCGTGCAGCAGGCCTACGAGGATGGCGTTCTGGATCACCGTCCCACGCTCATCTCTCTGCAGTCCGATTCCGACCACCCCACGCAGTCCTCTGCCGACATGCTCTACCTCATCAACGAGTTTGGCGGCCTCGAGAACCTTAAGGGCAAGAAGGTTGCCGTCACCTGGGCCTATTCGCCCTCTTACGGCAAGCCGCTGTCCTGCCCGCAGTCGCTGATCAGCCTGCTGCCCCGCTTTGGCATGGACGTCACCCTGGCTCACCCCGAGGGCTACGACCTCATGCCCGAGGTCGTCGAGCGCGCCAAGAGCTATGCCGCCGAGTCCGGCACCACCTTTAAGCAGGTCAACACCATGGCCGAGGCCTTCGAGGGCGCCGACATCGTGATCCCCAAGAGCTGGGCTCCGTTTGCCGCCATGGAGAAGCGCACCAACCTGTACGCCGAGGGCGACGACGCCGGCATCGCAGCGCTCGAGAAGGAGCTGCTCGCCCAGAACGCCACCCATCAGGACTGGTGCTCCACGACCGAGCTCATGGAGAAGACCGCCAACGGCCAGGACACCATCTTTATGCACCCGCTGCCCGCCGACATCTCCGGTGTCTCCTGCGAGCACGGCGAGGTTAACGCCGACGTCTTCGACATGCACCGTGTGGGCATGTACAAGGAGGCCAGCTACAAGCCGTACGCCATCGCAGCCATGATGTTCCTGCAGAAGGTTGCCGATCCCGCCGCTACCCTCAAGGCCCTCGACGAGCGCAATACCGCCCGTTGGTTCCAGGCCTAAAGCTGGGCTGAGAAATGGCTAAGCGTATCGTTGTCGCCCTGGGCGGAAACGCCCTCGGCGCCAACCTTCCCGAGCAGATGGAGGCCGTCAAGACGACTTCCAAGGCTATCGTCGACCTGATCGAGGAGGGCAACGAGGTCGTCGTCGTGCATGGCAACGGTCCCCAGGTGGGCATGATCGCCAACGCGATGGCTGAGCTCACGCGCTCTAATCCTCAGAAGTACGTTCCCTGCCCCTTGTCCGTTTGCGGCGCCATGAGCCAGGGCTACATTGGCTATGACCTGCAAAATGCGCTGCGCGAGGAAATGCTCGACCGCAATATCGACAAGGGCGTCGCCACCGTGCTCACCCAGGTCGAGGTTGCGGCAGACGACCCGGCCTTTGCCGACCCGGTCAAGCCGATTGGTCCGTGGATGAGCGAGGCCGAGGCCAAGGAGCTGGAGGCCGACCGCGGCTACCAGTTCATCCACGACGAGAAGCAGGGCTTCCGTCGCGTGGTTGCCTCGCCCAAGCCCGTGAACATCGTCGAGCTCGACACCATCAAGTCGCTCGTCGAGTCCAACCACGTGGTGATCTCCTGCGGCGGTGGCGGTATTCCCGTCACCAAGGCCCAGGGCAACCACCTTAAGGGCGCTGCCGCCGTCATCGATAAGGACTTTGCGGCCGAGAAGCTCGCCGAGCAGCTCGACGCCGATGCCCTGATTATCCTGACGGCCGTGGAGAAGGTTGCCATTGGCTTTGGCACCGACCACGAGCAGTGGCTCGACACGCTGACTGCGGCTGACGTAAAGCGTCTGTCCGAGGCCAACGAGTTCGGTCGTGGCTCCATGCTGCCCAAGGTCCAGGCCGCCTCGACGTTTGCCGAGAGCAAGCCGGGCCGCACGGCGCTCATCACGCTGCTCGAGAAGGCGCGTGACGGTCTTGCCGGCAAGACCGGTACCACGTTTACCGGCGACGCTGAGTAGGCATATCTGCACCATTGAGGAGGGTGCCCTGCGTCGCGGGGCGCCCTCCTTTGTGCTATGGAGAGCCAAGGGGCGTTCGCTGGAAAAACGAGCGCATGCCTGTTCCGACGGAGTGTGAGCTTGGTATGGTGGGTATAGCAACTATGGCGTCCAAGGCAGCCAGGGGAGGTTTGCGGAGATGAAACTTGGTTGCGTGATTATGGCCTCGGGCGAGGGCAAGCGGTTTGGCTCTAACAAGATGCTCGCCGATATCTATGGCGAGCCGCTGATTGCCCGGACCATCGATTCGGTTCCCCGGGGCTTTGACGTCGTGGTTTCGACGCGTTGGCCCGAGGTCGCTCAGATTTGCGAGGACAAGCATTGCCCGTGTGTGCTGCACGATGGCGAGCTGCGCAGCGAAAGCGTCCGTGCGGGCCTTTCATGGGGAGTCGAACGCAACTGGAAAGGTTGCCTCTTTTTTCCGGGCGACCAGCCGCTCGTGAGTTCGGGTTCTTTTGAGGCTATGGTTCGTGCGTTTGACGAGTGTGGCCGCAAACATCCGGTGCGTCTTGCGTGCAACGGTGAGCCTTCGAGCCCGGTGCTCTTTCCGGCGGAACTGTTCGATGCACTTATGTGTCTTGAGGGCAAGGACGGCGGCGGTTCGATCCTCAAGGACCGTACCGACGTGGTGCTGGTCGAGGCGCGTGCCTACGAGCTGTGGGACGTCGATACCGCCAAGGGACAGCAACGCATAACGGAGCATATCGCCGCCTGCTCGTATTTTGATCGCGTGGCCAACTGCATCAATCAATAAGGAGCAATTATGATCATCATCAAAAACGGCGCGCTCGTGACGCCCCAGGGGCTTCGCCGCGCCGATCTTGCCATGGAGGGCGATAAGATTGTGCGGATTGCCGCAGCGATTGAGCCGGGCGCCGACGATACCGTCGAGGACGCCGCGGGCTGCTGGGTGTTTCCCGGCTTTATCGACGGCCACACGCACATGCAGTGCTGGACTGGCATGGATTGGACAGCCGATAGCTTTGAAACCGGCACGCGTGCGGCTGCCTGCGGCGGTACGACGACCATCGTGGACTACGCGACGGCTGATCGCGGCGTGACCATGCCCGATGCCTTGGCCGAGTGGCATCGCCGTGCCGACGGAACCTGCACGGCCAACTACGCCTTTCATATGGCACTCGCCGAGTGGAATGAACGCAACCGCGCCGATCTTTCGGCTATGCGCGAGGCGGGCGTATCGTCGTTTAAGACCTACTTTGCCTACGATCATTTGCGCCTGGACGATGCCGAGACGCTCGAGGTGCTCGAGGAGCTCAAGCGTATTGGCGGCATACTGTGCGTGCATTGCGAGAACGGTACGCTGGTGAATGAGCTGCAGAAGCGCGTGTACGAGCAGGGGATTCATGGGCCCGAGGGGCATGCGCTCAGCCGCCCGGACGTGTGTGAGGCCGAAGCCGTGAGCCGCCTGCTGTATCTGGCGCACCTGGCCGGCGACGCCCCAGTCAACGTGGTGCACCTTTCGACCAAGTTGGGGCTCGAGGCCATTCGTGCGGCCAAGGCGCGCGGGCAGAAGAATATCTATGTCGAGACCTGCCCTCAGTATCTGATGCTCGACGACACCTGCTATCTGGAGCAGGGCGAGGACGGCTTTGCGGGCGCCAAGTACGTGATGAGCCCGCCGCTGCGCCATGCCGGCGACCGTGCCGCGCTGCGCGAGGCGCTTGTGGCCGGCGAGATCGATACGATTGCGACCGATCATTGCAGCTTTAACCTGCACGGGCAAAAGGACCGCGGGCGCGACGATTTCCGCGCCATTCCCAACGGCGGGCCCGGCGTGGAGCATCGTCCCGTCGCGATTGCCACGAGCTTTGAGGGACAGCTGGGACCCGAGGATCTGTGCCGCTTGATGAGCGAGAACCCGGCGCGCGTGTTTGGCATGTATCCGCGCAAGGGCTGTCTTGCCGAGGGCTCCGATGCCGACGTGTGCGTGTGGGATCCCCAGGCGCGCTGGACCATTCGCGCGGCGACACAGCATCAGGCTGTGGACTACACGCCGCTCGAGGGCTTTGAGGCGCATGGTCGCGCCAAGGCCGTGTTTGTGAACGGTGTGCTGGCGGCGCGCGATGGCGAGCCCACCGGAGTCCAGCCCGGTCGCTACGTGCCCCGCTAGCAGCAAAGATGCCGTGTCCCCTCCTCAGTTGCGGTGAAATACGGACTGTTTGCGGCCGTTTGGCGGCCAAACAGTCCGTATTTCACCGCAACTGACGAGATGAGGCCGGCTACTTGAGGCTGCTGGCGATGAGGGAGCGGCCGAGGGCTGCCTCGAAGCGGTCGGCCATCGTGGGGTCGGCAAGCGTGTCGACTTGGTTGAGCATGACGCGTGCGGTGCTGAGCTTCATCTCTTGCATCTCGGCATTGAGCACCTGGGCGACGCGCTCGGGCGTGGCGATGTCGGTGAGCTCGCAGCCGCAACGCTCGCAAAAGAGCTCGGGGCGGTGGACGGCTTCGTTGATGGGCTTGCTGAGTCCCGAGGCGCCGACGAGCCAGATGACGTTGGCCGTGCCGGCGGGAATTACCGGCTCCCAGGCGGCATGCGCCTTGAGCGGGAGTCGCTTGCTACCGTCTGCCTCGGCCAACACATAGTCAAAGCGCTGTGCCAGCCCGCCGAGTGGCTCGGCGGGGGCGGAGAGCTTGCCCGTCTCGGGGTCTAAGACACCGGTCTGGCAGATGCTTCCCCGCACAAGTCCCACGCAGGCCTCGCAGGTGCAGCCTGGGGCGTGTAAGGTACCCGGCTTCCAAGGTACGGCGTCCAGGCGACGGCTCGACCCGTCCCATGGCACGCCGGCGACGGGGAACATGTGCGTGGTGGTGCAGAGGAGCACGCGGCCGCCGGCACGCATAAGCTCAAGGCCGAGCGTCTTTAGCAGGGTCGACTTGCCACCGCTGCCGATGATCGCGGTAATGCCCGGCTCAATCTTGAGCGTGGAGGCAAGGCTGCCGTTAAGCGTTTCCATCTGTTCACCGCCGTATAATGCTGTGATAAGAAATAATCATTAGCGTAGCGGCAGAACCGCTTTTGCTCTGATAAACCGTAGCACAGGGAGGTGCCCCGGGAATGCTCGTTTATGTTCGCGGCGCAGGCGATATCGCCACGGGCGTGGCTGCTCGTCTGGTGCGCGCCGGCGTGTCGGTCGTCATGGCCGATATCGCGGTCCCCACGTGCATCCGACGCACGATCAGTTTTTGCGAGGCCATTCGCTTGGGCGAGGTCGAGGTCGAGGGCATTCGCGCTCGCTTGGCGCAGACGCCGGCAGAGGCGCTTGCAATTACCGAGGCGGGGGATGTCGCCGTGGTGGTGGACCCCCAGGCACAGATGCTCGGTGAACTCAGGCCAGCGGCCGTGGTAGACGCGATTCTGGCCAAGCGCAATCTGGGCACCACGCGCGACATGGCTCCTGCCGTCATCGCGGTAGGGCCGGGCTTTACCGCGCCGGTCGATTGCGACGCCGTGGTCGAGACCATGCGTGGGCATTTCCTCGGCCGCGTCATCACCCAGGGCTCGCCCCAGCCCAACACGGGCGTGCCGGGTATCATCGCCGGATACGGCAAGGAGCGTGTTATCCACAGCCCCGCCGCCGGTGTGTTTAGGTCCGACCATGCGATCGGCGATATCGTGAGCGCCGGCGAGTGCGTTGGATATGCGGGCGATACGCCCATGTTCACGACGATTGACGGCTGCCTGCGCGGCCTTTTGGCAGATGGCGTTCAAGTCACCGAGGGCTTTAAGTGCGCCGATGTCGACCCGCGCGGTGACGCCAGCTACATCAACTATATTTCGGACAAGGCGACGTCGGTCGGCGGCGGCGTGCTCGAGGCGCTCGCCATGCTCACCGACGTCTTTAGAGGATAGAAGGCGGCAATGGAAAAGCTCGATGTTGTGAATGCGGCGCTTGTCGCCCTGCGTGCTGGCGAGACGTGCGAGCTGGTGGTCGTGGCCGGCACGGCGGGGTCGTCGCCGCGCGGCGTGGGCGCCTGGATGGCCGTCTTTGCCGACGGTAGCCAGGCGGGCACTATCGGCGGCGGCAAGATTGAGCTCTTTGCGCTGAATGAGGCGCGCGAGCTGCTGGCCGCAGGGCAATCGCGTCTGGTCCGCTACACCATGGGCGGCGAGAACTCCGATACCGGCATGATCTGCGGCGGAGCCATCTGCCTGTGCTATCTGCACCTGGACACGACCAAGGCACCGTTGTTCCAGTCGGTTGCCGACGTCTTGGCGTATCGACGCATCGGCGACTTCGTCATCGACTTTGAGCCGTTTATCGCGAGCGCGCTCGAGGGCGATGTGGCCGAGTACCATGGCGAGGAATCGCGCCGCACCATTGCGGGCTGCCCCGGGCTTTCGCTGGTGGAGGAGGGGAGTAAGGTCACCTACACCAACGCGGCCTCCGAGATTCCCGCGGCGCACATCGAGACGCTCTGCCCCGAGGGCCTGACCTATATCTTTGGCTGCGGCCACGTGGGCGCCGCGACGGCGCGGGTGCTTACGGCGGCGGGCTTTGCCGTCGTGGCGTGCGACGACCGCCCCGGCACGCTGACCCCCGATTGGGTGCCCGGTGTCTACGACCGTCGTCTGGTCGACTACAAGAGCCTGAGCAAGCAGTGCCCCATCGGCCCGCGCGACCTGGTGGTCGTCGCCACGGCGGGTCACAAGTCCGATATCGACGTGGTGATTCAGGCCATGCGTGCCAAACCCGCCTATCTGGGCTGCTTGGGCTCGCGTCGCAAGACGGCCTTTGTGCGCGCCCGCCTGGAGCAGGAGGGCTTTACGCAGGACCAGATCGACGAGCTGCACCTGCCGATCGGCGTTGCCATCGAGGCCGAGGATCCCGAGGAGATCGCTATCTCCATCGCCGCCGAGATGATCCACCTGCGCCGCACCAAGCTCGTCCCCCGCAAGCGCTAATCGCATCCCCACCAATAAGTTGCGGTGAAATACGGATTGTTTAAGCCTGTTAGGCCGCCCAACAGTCCCTATTTCACCGCAACTGCTTCTTGGGACCCATTTGTGCGGGGGAGTTGTGGAGTTGTGCAGGCAGACGAGGTTTTTCTGGAAATACGCTCCCGATGCGCGTATAGTACCGATTGTTTTGTCGGCTCCTGCTGCGTCGAGTCCAAACCGCAAAATGCCATGAGCGGCGCGGATGCAGCCAGGAGGCACGAGGACAACCCATCGTGGCCACGCCCCGTGCTTAAAACCCCAAGAAGGAGTGAACAATGGCAGAAGAGAAGTATGTGCCGCGTCTGAAGACCAAGTACAACAACGAGGTCAAGCAGCAGCTTCAGGACAAGTTCCAGTACGAGAACGTCATGATGATCCCCAAGTTTGAGAAGATCGTCGTGAACATGGGTGTCGGCGAGGCCGCTACCGATTCCAAGGCCATCGACGGTGCCGTGCGCGACCTGCGCGCCATCACCGGCCAGCAGCCGATGATCACCCGTGCCCGTAAGTCCATCGCTACCTTCCGCCTGCGCGCTGGTATGCCGATCGGCTGCAAGGTTACCCTGCGTGGCGACCGTATGTGGGAGTTCTTCGATCGTCTGACCTCCGTCGCGATCCCCCGTATCCGCGACTTCCGCGGCATCTCCGCCAAGAGCTTCGACGGCCGTGGTAACTTCTCCATGGGCGTCACCGAGCAGCTCATCTTCCCCGAGATCGACTTCGATTCCGTCGATCACCAGCGTGGTATGGACATCACTTTCGTGACCACCGCCAACACCGATGAGGAGGCCAAGGCCCTTCTGGACGCCTTCGGTTTCCCGTTCAAGAAATAGGTTCACCTGCCCTAAAAGCGCCGTTTCCACAAGGGAGCGGCGCTTGGGGCGAACAATACTCTATGTGAGGAGGATATAAGTGGCTAAGACATCGATGATCGTCAAGTGCAATCGCAAGCAGAAGTTCTCTACTCGTGAGTACACGCGCTGCCAGCGCTGCGGCCGTCCGCACTCTGTGTACCGCAAGTTCGGCCTGTGCCGTGTCTGCTTCCGTGAGCTTGCACTCAAGGGCGAGCTTCCCGGCGTTAAGAAGGCCAGCTGGTAAGTCACTACCAGCGTTTCAAGCATCCGTTTGGAACAGGGAAAACGCGCTAGTTAGGCTTTGCCGTTAAGGGCGGCGAAGAACCAAGAGCACGTGTTCATCAAGAACGAAGGAGAATCTGTATGAACCTTACAGACCCGATCGCAGATATGCTTACGCGCATCCGTAACGCTAACTCTGTGAACAAGGCCACGGTCTCCATGCCGAGCAGCAAGAAGCTCGTCGAGATCGCTCGTGTTCTGCACGAGGAGGGCTACATCGAGGGCTACGATGTCGAGGACACCGTTCCCCAGAAGACTCTGCACATCACGCTTAAGTATGGTCCCAAGAAGGCTAAGGTCATCAACGGCATCCGCCGCATTTCCAAGCCGGGCCTGCGTAAGTACACCGGCGTTGCCGACATGCCCCGCGTCCGCGGTGGCCTTGGTACCGCCATTATTTCCACCAGCCATGGCGTCATGACCGACCGCGATGCTCGCAAGCACAACGTCGGCGGCGAGATCATCGCTTACGTCTGGTAATTCGCTCGGTAGGTAGAAGGAAAGGAGATCACCGTGTCTCGTATCGGTAATAAGCCTGTCCAGATTCCCGCCGGAGTCGAAGTGGCAGTCAACGGCAACAACGTTGTCGTCAAGGGCCCCAAGGGCCAGCTCGAGCTCGATGTCTTTGAGAAGCTCGCTATCAACGTCGAGGACAACGTCCTCACCGTTTCCCGTCCCGACGACGAGCGTGAGACCCGTGCCCGCCACGGCCTCACCCGCGCCCTCATCCACAACATGGTTGTCGGCGTTTCCGAGGGCTTCGAGAAGAAGCTCGAGCTCGCCGGCGTCGGTTACCGCGTGCAGCAGAAGGGTAAGAACCTCGAGTTCTCCCTGGGCTTCTCGCACCCCGTGATCGTCGAGGCTCCCGAGGGCATTACCTTCGAGGTTCCCGACAACACCCACGTGAACGTCAAGGGTATCAACAAGCAGCAGGTCGGTCAGATCGCCGCTGAGATCCGCGGTCATCGTCCTCCCGAGCCTTACAAGGGCAAGGGTATCCACTATGTTGGCGAGCACATCCGCCGCAAGCTAGGTAAGGCCGCCAAGTAGTCGTAACCGACTCACTCGCATAAGACCAGCACCCCGTCAGGTGCTGGCAAGATCAACCTTTTTAGGAGTTTACGTATGAACAAGCATAAGGCGAAGCTGGAAGGCCTCAAGCGTCGTCAGCGTCGTGTTCGCGGCAAGGTCTCGGGTACCGCCGAGCGTCCGCGTCTTCGCGTGACCCGTACTAACGCCAACATCTATGCCCAGATCATCGACGACAGCAAGGGCTCCAGCCTGACGCTCGTCTCTGCCTCGACCCTCGAGGCCGAGTTCAAGGGCACCCACACCTCGAACAAGGAGGCTGCGGAGAAGGTCGGTCAGCTCGTTGGCAAGCGCGCCATCGAGGCCGGCATCAACAAGGTCGCCTTCGATCGTGGTGGCCGTATCTACCATGGCCGCGTCAAGGCCCTCGCCGACGGTGCTCGTGCCGCCGGTCTCGAGTTCTAGGAGGTATGTAGCACATGGCTCGTAATCAGAAGCAGCAGCGCGAGGCCTCCGAGTTCGAGGAGCGCGTCGTTTACATCAACCGCGTGTCGAAGACCGTCAAGGGTGGTCGTCGCATGAGCCTCGTCGCTCTCGTCGTCGTTGGCGACGGCAAGGGCAACGTCGGCGTTGGCATGGGCAAGTCCGCTGAGGTGCCCATGGCCATCTCCAAGGCATCTCTCGATGCCAAGAAGAACATGTTCCACGTGCCGGTGACCGAGCAGGGCACCATCCCGCACGAGGTTCTCGGCCACTTTGGTGCCGGCCGCATCATCATCAAGCCCGCTGTCGAGGGTACCGGCGTTATCGCCGGCGGCGCTGTGCGTCCCCTCTTTGAGCTTGCTGGCATCAAGAACGTCCTGTCCAAGTCCCTCGGTACCGACAACGGCCTCAACATCATCAAGGCTGCCGTCGAGGGCCTCAAGGAGCTCTCCAGCCCTGAGGACGTCGCGGCTCGCCGTGGCCTGACGGTCTCCGAGATGTTCGTCGGTAAGGAGAACTAAGCATGGCTGACACCATCAAGATCAAGCAGGTCCGCAGCACCAACGGTTGCAAACAGGACCAGGTCCGTACTGTCCGTGCCCTCGGTCTCCACAGGATCCGCGAGGTTCGCGAGATTGCTGACAACGAGTCCGTCCGCGGCATGATCTTCAAGGTCAAGCACCTTGTCGAGATTGTAGAGGAGTAGCAAATGCAGCTTCACGATCTTACTCCCGCGCCCGGTTCCACCAAGAACCGCAAGCGCGTCGGCCGTGGCAATTCTTCGGGTCACGGCACCACTTCTGGCCGCGGCCAGAAGGGCCAGGGTTCCCGCTCTGGCGGCACCAAGGGTGCCGGCTTCGAGGGTGGCCAGACTCCGCTGGCTATGCGCCTGCCCAAGCTTCCGGGCTTCCGCAACCCCCGTCGTATCGAGTACACCGCCGTTAACGTTGAGCGTCTCGAGCGTAAGTTCGAGGACGGCGCTGTGATCGACGGTGCCGCTCTTAAGGCCGCTCGCATCACCAAGAGCGAGTTCGAGCCCGTCAAGGTGCTCGGCAATGGTGAGCTCACCAAGAAGTTCACGGTCAAGGTCGACAAGGTCAGCGCTTCTGCGCAGGCCAAGATTGAGGCCGCCGGCGGAAAGGTCGAGCTGCCGTGCTAAATGGTCTTAAGAATGCTTTCCGCATCAAAGAATTGCGCGAAAAGATTCTTTTTACCATAGCTATGCTCGTCGTGTACCGCATTGGTGCGCACGTTCCTGTGCCCGGCATTCCCTTCCAGGGGATGCTGGGCCTTTTCTCGACCGATAACAATTCGGTCGCCGCAGGTGCTATGGCCCTCCTGAATCTTTTCTCTGGCGGCGCGTTGAGCTATGTGTCGGTGTTTTCGCTGGGCATCATGCCTTACATCACTAGCTCGATCATCCTCCAGATGCTCCAGGCCGTTGTGCCTTCCCTGCATGAGCTTGCCCGCGAGGGCGAGGTCGGTCAGACCAAGATTACGCAGTATTCGCGTTACCTCACCCTGGCTCTGGCAATCCTCAACTCCGTGGGTTACCTCTTCCTCTTTAAGAGCTTCGGCATCAGCTTTAATGGCGCCGGCGCTCCCGAGATCATCTTCGACCTCATGATCGTCGGTACGCTCACCGCGGGCGCTATGCTGATCATGTGGATTGGTGAGCTCATCACCCAGCGCGGTATCGGCAATGGCATGTCGCTGATCATCTTCGCGAACATCATGGCCGGTCTGCCGCAGGCTATCTTCTCCAGCACCGAGGGCAACGCCGGTGGCATCATCACCATGGTGATCATCTGCGCCATCATCCTGCTGGTTATCCCGCTGATTGTTTTCCTTGAGCGCGGCCAGCGCCGCATCCCGGTCTCCTACGCTAAGCGCGTCGTGGGCCGTCGCATGATGGGTGGCCAGACCACCTACCTGCCCATCAAGGTCAACACCGCGGGCGTCGTGCCGATCATCTTCGCTTCGGCGCTGCTGTACTTCCCGGCTCAGATTGCCGTGTTCTTCCCCGGCATCGGCTGGATTCAGGCAGTTGCCTCTGCGCTTTCGCGCGGCTGGCTCAACTGGGTGCTTAACGTTGTCCTCATCGTGTTTTTCGCGTACTTCTACACCTCCATGGTGTTCAACCCCGATGACACGGCCGACAACCTTAAGAAGCAGGGCGGCTTTATTCCGGGCGTGCGTCCGGGTAGGGCTACCGCGGCCTACATCAAGAACGCGCTCAACAAGATTACGCTTCCCAGCGCTGTCTTTTTGGCGCTCATCGCCATCGTGCCTTCGATCATCTTCTCCTTTACGGGTAACCAGCTGATCCAGGCATTTGGCGGCACGTCCATCCTCATCATGGTCGGCGTCGTGCTCGACACGGTCGATAAGCTCGAAGGCCAGATCAAGATGTATGATTACGATGGATTCTTTAAATAGGCTAGAGGAGGATTGCTCATGAACCTCGTATTGCTCGGAGCTCCGGGTGCCGGTAAGGGTACCGTCGCACAGGAGCTCGTCGCCGAGTTTGGCGTCGCTCACATTTCCACGGGCGACCTGCTGCGTGCTGCCGTCAAGGGTGGCACCGAGCTTGGTATTCAGGCTAAGAAGTACATGGACGCTGGCGAGCTCGTTCCCGATCAGCTCGTGATCGACCTTGTCAAGGAGCGCCTTGCCGCCGATGACGCCCAGCAGGGCTTCATCCTCGACGGCTTCCCGCGCAACACCGCCCAGGCCGTGACGCTCGATTCCGAGCTCTTCGCCATGGGTCGCGAGATCGACTGCGCCCTTCTGGTCGATGTGGCCCCCGAGGTCATTATCGATCGTCTGTCTTCGCGTCGCACCTGCCGCGCCTGCGGTTACACCGGCACCGCTGCCGATGCTACCTGCCCCAAGTGTGGCGGCGAGATGTATCAGCGCGACGACGACAAGCCCGAGACCATCAAGAACCGTCTCGACGTCTACGAGAAGTCCACGAGCCCGCTCGTCGACTACTATCGTGGCCAGGGTCTGCTCAAGTCGGTCAACGGTGACCAGGCTCGCGAGACCGTGTACGGGGATGTCAAAGAGGCTCTCGGTCTATGATCAAGATTAAGTCTGCAACGCAAATCGAGCAGATGAAGAAGGCAGGAGCGCTATCTAAGATGGCGCTCCGCCACGTTGGAGCCATGGTGCGCCCCGGCGTTTCGACTTTTGAGCTCGATCAGCTCGCGGAGCAGATTATCCGCATGCATGGTGGCACCCCAGCCTTTAAGGGTTACGGCGGGTTTCCCGGAACCATTTGCGCATCGATTAACGATGCCGTGGTACACGGTATTCCCAACCCCGACATGATCCTGCGCGATGGCGATATCATCTCCATCGATACGGGAGCCGTTGTCAACGGTTGGGTCGGCGATAACGCTTGGACGTTTTTCGTCGGCACCCCCACGCCCGAAGCCAAGGCTTTGTGTGAGGTCACGCGCGATTGCCTTAAGGCTGCCATCGAGCAGGCTGTTCCCGGTAACCATATCGGGGACGTCGGTTATGCCGTTCAGTCCCTCGCCGAGTCTCACGGTTACGGCGTGCTTCGTGATTATGTTGGCCATGGCATTGGACGCGTGATGCACGAGGACCCCAACGTTCCTAACTATGGAAAGAAGGGGAGGGGCGTTCGCCTCCAGGCCGGCATGGTCATTGCCATCGAGCCGATGGTTACGATGGGTTCCAACCATGTGAGCACGGGCTCCGACGGTTGGATTGTTACGACCAACGACCACCTGCCTGCCGCGCATTACGAGAACACCGTCGCCATTACCAATGACGGTCCGGTGATTCTCACCACGGATGCCCAAGGTGCTTGGTGCTCGCTCCAAGGCGGAGAAATGTAACAAGTTCCACTTAGTTGTGGAGCCATTACGAAGTTATTACGATGCGTGCATACGTGTTGTAGAATACTCAATCGCTGTCGTTTTCTAGAGAAAGATGATTGCTTGTGAAGAAGGAAGACGCAATTGAGCTCGAGGGTACGGTAAAGGAACCGCTGCCCAATGCCATGTTTAAGGTCGAGCTCGAGAACGGTCATTCGGTTCTGTGCAACATTTCTGGCAAGATCCGAATGAATTACATCCGTATTCTCCCCGGTGATAGGGTTGTCGTGGAGCTTTCCCCGTACGACCTGACCCGCGGCCGCATCACCTATCGCTACAAATAGCGGCACGCATACACGCACTCCATTTCCGACTGCAGGCTTAGCTCAACCTACGGTCGGATTGTGTGTGAAGACCAGCCATAGTTTTAAACGCCTGCGGCTGGGCGAGTAGATAGTAGGGAAGTAGTTTGAGCGCTACCGAAAGGAAGAACGATGAAGGTACGTCCTTCGGTCAAGAAGATGTGCGATAAGTGCAAAATCATTAGGCGCCATGGCAAGGTCCTCGTCATTTGCGAGAACCCCCGTCATAAGCAGCGTCAGGGTTAAGAGAGGAGACTACGTTGGCCCGTATTAATGGTGTCGACCTCCCGCGTGAGAAGCGCGTTGAGATCGGTCTGACCTACATTTACGGCATCGGCCGCACCACTGCGACGAAGATTTGCGTCGAGTGCAACGTTAACGTGGATACGCGCGTTAAGGACCTCACCGAGGATGAGGTTAACGCCATCCGCGATTATATCGACAAGAACCAGATCATGGTTGAGGGCGACCTCCGCCGTGAGCGCAACCAGAACGTCAAGCGCCTTATGGACATCGGCTGCAACCGCGGCCTTCGTCACCGCAAGGGCCTCCCGGTCCGCGGTC
Organism: uncultured Collinsella sp.; assembly: GCA_902496455.1. Taxonomy (GTDB): domain Bacteria; phylum Actinomycetota; class Coriobacteriia; order Coriobacteriales; family Coriobacteriaceae; genus Collinsella. The sequence continues at coordinate 77,052 of CABVAY010000001.1, read as the reverse complement.
AGCGCACCCACACTAACGCTCGTACCCGCAAGGGCCCGAAGCGTCAGATCGGTGCTAAGAAGAAGAAATAAGGAGCGCTAGATAGATGGCTACTGCTAAGAAGAACGTTCGCGCTGCCCGTCTGAAGCGCGCGGACCGTAAGAATATTTCCGTGGGCCAGGCTCACATTCGTTCTACGTTCAACAACACGATCGTTTCGATCACCGATCCCCAGGGCAACGTCATTTCCTGGAAGTCGGCTGGCCAGGTGGGCTTCAAGGGCTCCCGTAAGTCCACGCCGTTCGCTGCCCAGATGGCTGCCGAGGCTGCTGCCAAGCAGGCCATGGAGCACGGTATGAAGAAGGTTTCCGTCTTCGTCAAGGGCCCCGGCTCCGGTCGTGAGACCGCCATCCGCTCCCTCCAGGCTGCTGGCCTCGAGGTCTCGAGCATCCAGGACAAGACCCCCATTCCGCACAACGGCTGCCGCCCCAAGAAGCGTCGCCGCGTGTAACTGAAAGGATCGTATCAATATGGCAATCGACAGGACTCCTGTTCTTAAGCGCTGCCGTCAGCTCGGGATCGATCCCGCTGAGCTCGGTTACAGCAGCAAGAAGGAATCTATCCGTCAGCCCAAGCGCCGTCGCAAGGAATCTGAGTACGGCATGCAGCTGCGCGAGAAGCAGAAGGTCAAGTTCATCTATGGCGTTCTGGAGAAGCAGTTCCACGGCTACTTCAACAAGGCCCGCAAGATGAACGGCGTCACCGGTGAGAACCTCATGATCATCCTTGAGTCTCGCCTCGACAACGTCGTCTTCCGTCTTGGCTTCGCCCGCACCCGCAAAGAGGCTCGTCAGTCCGTCCGTCATGGTCACTTCACCGTGAACGGCAAGCGCGTGGACATCCCGTCCTACCGCGTCAAGGCCGGCGACGTCGTCGCTGTCGGCGAGAAGTTCCGTGACCTCCTCCCCATCAAGGAGGCCCTGATTTCCTCCGAGCGCTTTGAGGTTCCTGGCTGGCTCGAGGTCGATATCGAGAAGCTGTCTGGTAACGTGCTCGCTCTGCCGACGCGTGAGCAGATCAGCGGTGATATCAACGAGCAGCTCATCGTCGAGCTCTACTCTAAGTAGTCCATCCGGGCTGCTGAGGCTGGAGGTAATACATGTCAGAATTCATTAGGCCTCAGGTTCAGGTCGAAGAGATCAACGAGACGTCTGCTCGTGTCTCCGTCGAGCCGCTCGAGCGTGGTTACGGCGATACGCTGGGTAACTCCCTTCGTCGCGTTCTTCTGTCCTCGCTCGAGGGTGCCGCTGTCGAGGCTATTCAGATCGATGGTGCGCAGCACGAGTTCATGACCATCCCTAACATGGTCGAGGATGTCACCGACATCGTCCTGAATGTCAAGGGTCTTGTCTTCAGGGCTCTCGGCACGACCGACGAGGCGACCGCCACCATCTCGGTTGACGGCCCCTGCGAGGTCACCGGTGCGGACTTCTTTATTCCGTCCGAGTTTGAGCTGGTCAACCCCGAGCAGCACATCGCTACGCTCACCGAGGGTGGCCATCTCACCATGAGCATGCGCATCGGCTATGGCCGCGGCTATGTTTCTGGCGAGGCCAACAAGCGCGATAACGATCCCATCGGTGTGATCCATGTCGACTCGCTGTACTCGCCGGTTTCCCGTTGCGCCAAGCTCGTTGAGGCTTGTCGTGTCGGTCAGCACACCGACTACGACCGCCTTGTCCTCGAGATCGAGACCAACGGATCCATCGCCCCGCGCGACGCCGTGGTCCAGGCTGCCAATATCATCAACCAGCATATGGCCGCCTTTATGAACCTTGCCGAGACCCCCGAGGTCGAGGAGGAGGCTTCGATCTTCGCTCCCGAGGTCACCAACGACAACGCCGAGCTGGACAAGCAGATCGAGGATCTGGACCTTTCCGTCCGTTCCTACAACTGCCTTAAGCGCGCCAGCATTCACTCGGTCCGTCAGCTCGTTGAGTTCTCGGAGAACGATCTGCTCAACATCCGTAACTTCGGTGTTAAGTCGATCGAGGAAGTGAAGGACAAGCTTGAGTCCATGGGCCTGAGCCTGAAGGCTTAATGCTTCGCATATTTGAGGAGAAACTAGACCATGCGTCACAACGTTAAGAAGGGCCTGAAGCTCGGCACCGATGCGAGCCACACCAAGGCCATGAAGAAGAGCCTTGCTAAGGCCCTCTTCGAGAACGACCGCATCAAGACCACCGAGACCCGCGCTAAGGCGCTGCGTTCGGTCGTCGACCCGATCATCACTTGGGCCAAGAAGGGCGACCTGCACTCTCGTCGTCTGGCTATCGCCAAGCTCGGCGATAAGCAGCTCGTTGCCGAGATCTTCGACAAGGCTGCCCAGGGCATGTGGCAGGACCGCAACGGCGGTTATACCCGCATCATGAAGCTCGGCAACCGCAAGGGCGACAACGCTCCCATCGTTATCATGGAGCTCGTCACCGAGCCTTGCACGCCTAAGGCCAAGAAGGCTGCTCCGGCCCCCAAGAAGGCCGCTGCTCCCAAGAAGGTCGAGGCTGTCGAGGAGGCTCCTGCTGAGGAGACCGCTGAGTAGACATTCCGTCTGCATAGGCTATATTCGAGGGGTACGTTCGCGTACCCCTCTTTTTTTGTCGCGATACCGTTACTTGTTTGTTGGGAGCGCCCATGACCGCGCCGTCTGATTTCAATTTGACCCCCGAGCTTGACGCCACGCTCGTATTTCGCGTGGCCTATGATGGCTCGTCGTATAGCGGATTTGCCGAGCAGCCGGGACAGACGACGGTTGCGGGTGAGCTGCGTCGAGCCATCGAGACGCTGCTTCGCCGTCCGATCGATCTGACGTGCGCAGGTCGTACCGATGCCGGCGTGCATGCCGTGGCTCAGTACATCAGCGTGCCCATAACGGACGCTGAGCTCGCCCTTACGCGCCGTAGGTGGCTGCGGGCTATGGATGCCCTGCTGCCTAAAGATATCGCCATAAACGAGGTCTACAGGGCCCGTAAGGGCTTTTCTGCACGCTTTGACGCGCGTTCCCGTATGTATACGTACCGTATTGCCGATCGCGATGCGCGCCCCGTGCTGTCCCGTGGTGCCGTGTGGTGGCATCGCTATCCCTTGGACGTCGAGGCCATGTCTGCGGCCTGTCCCGCGCTTTTGGGTGAGCAGGACTTTAAGAGCTTTTGCAAGGTCGCCTCTGCCGTGGGCAAGCCTACGCACCGCTGCGTGATGCGGGCCGAGTTTGGCCATGAGGTTGCGTTTGGCGAGGACATCCTGACGTTTACCATCGAGGGCAATGCGTTTCTGCATTCGATGGTCCGTACGATCGTTGGCACGCTTGTCGAGATTGGCATGCATCGCCGTAAACCCGAGTGGATGCGCGAGGTCATCGATGCTTGCGATCGTACCGCTGCGGGCCCCACGGCTCCTGCCTGCGGCCTTACGTTTATGGGCGTGGATTACGATCCCGCCGAGCTTGTCGTGCTCGACTAGGGGAGGGCTTGACGCGCCGTTCGTCGGCATCTGTCATCTGTGGGCTGCGCGTGTGCAACATCTGTTCTTGGCGTGCAGTGCAACCGGTGTCTCATTGCTTTTATTTATGGGGTGTACCATGAACCACGGTTTGATTCATTGCTGTCGAGAGGACGGATAACTTGGTTCGACGTGGCTCGCATCCGCGACTTTCGGTGATCCTTGTGGTAGAAGGTTCGCCCAGCTATGCGATGCGTGCGCTCGAGAGTATCCAGAACCAAGACCTCTACGATTTGCAGATTGTCGTTGTCTGCCGCGATGCTGCGCCCGGTGTGCGCCATTCGCTTCAGGTTGCTGCCGACAGGGACATCCATATTGATTTGATTGACGTCGAGGACGCGAAGCGCGGTGCTTGCCTTCGTGCCGGTTTTGCTGCCTCGCGTGGCTCTCAAATCATCGCTATGAACGCCGATGAGTGGTTTGCTCCGCAGTCCCTTTCCAAGATGGTCGATATCGCGTGCGATACTACGGCAGACATAGTGCTCCCCACGGTGTCGCTCGACCGCTATGATGCACATCGAGAGCGCCATTCGCGCGTCTTGGATGCTGCTCATATTTCCATTGATAGCAAATCCTCGATGGTGACCGGGCTGCCCCAGTTGATTTTAGGCGGCCTTGTCGTTCAGACCTCTGGCGTGATGTACAGCCGCTCGCTGTTTGAGGCATGCCTGTCGCGCGGCAAGGCGTACCGTACGGTTGAGTTTATGGCTTATGCGCTCTCGCAGGCACGATTCGTGTCCGGCTGCGGCGACGCTTGTTTCCACGCGGTGGCACCTAAGCTTACAGATGCCTTTGATCCCACCATGTATGCCAGGATATCCGATGACACTCGAGCGCTCGACGAGCTTGCGGACTCACTCTCGGAAGCAGATAGCGGTGGTCGGCTCAAGCTGGCAAGCCAAAAGTTCTACTTTGCCGGACTGGTCGCCTGCATCGAGAATTTGTGTCTGAGCCCGCATGGAGTGTCGTCAATCGAGCGTTCCGCCCGCATGCGTGATATGCTCGAGGCGCCTCGAACCCGTCAGATGGTCGCCGCGCTCAAGGATAACCATCGGGGACTCGGTCTGTTGTTTGGGCCGATCGCCAGCGCCAAGCCCGCGCGGTGCGTGATGTGTACGCATCTGGCAGCTTTTCTTAACCGGACGGGCGCAAAAACCGCCTAAACGGCTCATTTCGAAACAAATTTGCATAGAATTGTTTCGAAATGCGTTCTTATACACAAAAGCCTTCAAATAGCGTTAAACTATTCAATCACTGATTGATTGTCTCCGCCATCTTTTGGAGAGAGGGTTTGTATGGCTAAAAAACGCAATGGGCGCCAGGATGCCATTAGAGATATTGTGCGCAATAAGGACGTCCGCACGCAGCGCGTGCTGGTCGATGAGCTCCGCGCTATGGGCTTTGATTGCACGCAGGCGACTGTCTCTCGCGATATTGCCGATATGGGGCTGCGTAAGCTCCCTGAGGGCATCTATGTTCTGGCAGAGGACCTGCACCTGCAGCGTATGGTTTCCGAGCTCGTAACGGGCGTTCTGCGCACCGATAATCTGGTTATGATCAAGGCTCAGCCTGGTACGGCTTCCGGCATCGCCGCCGCTGTTGATGCGGCAGAGCTGCCCGATGTGCTTGGCTCGCTTGCCGGCAACGATACGATTTTGGTTATTGCCCAGACGGCCGAGGACGGCGAGCGTCTTGAGGCGCTGATCAATAAGCTGAGCAATTCTCGCAAGTAGGCGTGCGGGTCGTGCGCTCGGCACCGTGCGCGCTGACATAGTGGCTTGTAAGGGGTATCGACGTTGGTCGGTACCCCCTTTTTGTCTGCCGGTATAAAGATCGCCCATCAGGTCGCTTTAAACTAAAAAGGCCCCCGAGCAGTTTAATAAGCTGCTCGGGGGCCTTGTTGCTTATGGCTGGATGAATTTCTAGCCGACCGTATCGTCAGGCGTGGGCGAGGGGTCGGGAGTGGGCGTAGGCGTAGGCGTAGGCGTGCCGCCATCGCCGCCGGTCGAACCACCAGTGGAGCCGCCCGTCGAGCCACCGGTGGTACCGGTGGTGTCGGTGGTGTCGCCGCCCGTGGTCTCGGTGGTCGTGGTCGTCGTTGTCGTTGTTGTGGCGGTTTCCTCTTCGTCCTCGTTCTCGTCCTTGTCGTCGTTCTCCGTCTTCTTGGTGTTGTTGGTGCCGTAGAACTTCCAGACGCTGTTGTTCTTGTAGGTGGGCGCCGTTCCGGTCGCAAACTCCTCGCGCTCGGTACCGGTCAGAACGGTGTTCATAAACCGCTTAAAGACAGGCAGGTTGGTGCTGTCGCCCAGCAGGTCTGTGCCGTATTTTTGGATGGGAATCTCGCCCGCGGAATAGCCGGTCCACAGGGCGCACGCCAGCTGCGGGGTATAGCCGCAGAACCACAGGTTGGTGGTGTTGTCGGTGGTGCCCGTCTTGCCGGCATAGGGCTGGTTGACGCTCAGGGCGCCGGCAGCACCCGTACCGCCGCCCTTCATGACGCCGGACAGAGCATCGGTGACCGCGGCGGCCTCGCCCTCGGTAAGCACCTGTGAGGGATTGTCCGTGTGCTGGTACAGCACCGAACCGGTACGAGAGTCAATCTCGGTGATGGCGATCGGCTGGCGATAGTAGCCGCCGTTGGCAAACGTCGCGTAGGCGGCGGCCATCTCGAGCGGCGAGATCGAGCCGGTGCCGAGGGTCATGACGGGAACGTCCTCGATGTTGTCCTTGGCGGGATCGATGCCGAGCTTTTTGACGAGCGAGATGATCTTGCTGTTGCCGACGGCTTCTGCCACCTGGATGTAGCCGGTGTTGGAGGAGTATGCCGTCGCCTGCTTAAGCGTGATGTTGCCATAGCTATGGTTGGCGTAGTTTTGGACCTCGGTCGTGGTGCCCTTGGCCTTGAGCGGCGAGTTGCAGTTGAGGGTGACGTTGGGGTTCATGCCGTTTTGGATGGCAGTTGCCAGCGTAAAGGCCTTAAAGGTGGAGCCGACGGGACGCTTGGCCGTGGCATGGTTTACGTGGTTCTCGTCGGCGTTGTAGTCATAGCCGCCCACCATGCACTTGATGTAGCCGGTCTTGGGGTCGACGACGACCATGCCCATGTCCAGGCCGTCGAGTGAGAGCGTGTCGAGCTGCTCGCGGACGGCATTCTCTGCCACCTGCTGCATCGTGGGGTCGATGGTGGTCTTGACGGTCAGGCCGCCCTTAAAGAGCACGTCGGTCGAGAACTCCTGCTCCAGCAGCTGCTTAACATAGGCGACAAAGTAGGGCTGCGAGTATACGTCGACGCCGCTGCCCGAGATTTCGGTCACGTTGAGGGTGATGGGCTCGGCCTGTGCGGCATCGTGCTCCTCCTGGGTGATGTGGCCCAGGCGCAGCATGTTGTCGAGGACCTTGTTGCGGCGAGACAGTGCCAGGTCGGGATTGACCGTGGGGTCGTACTGCGAAGGCGAGTTGGGAAGGCCGATGAGCAGCGCGGCTTCGCTCAGGGTGAGGTCGGCGGCGCTCTTGGACAGGTAGGTCTCGGCTGCGGCCTCGATGCCGTAGGCGCCGTGGCCGTAATAGATGGTGTTGAGGTACATCATGAGGATCTCGTCTTTGGAGTACATGTCCTCCATCTTGATGGCGATGTAGGCCTCGCGCACCTTACGCTCGATGGTCGAGTCGAACTGCTCCTCCTGCAGGATGGTGTTGCGCACCAGCTGCTGGGTGATAGTCGAGGCGCCTTCGTGCCCGCCGCCGAGGGTTGCCACCGCAGCACGCGCGATACCCCACAGGTCGATACCGCCGTGCTCGTAGAAGCGCTCGTCCTCGACGTCAACGGTGCCCTGCAGCACGTAGGGGGAGACCTCGTCCTTGGTGATGGACTTGCGGTTTTGCGTGTAGAAGCTCGCGATCTTGTTGCCGTTGCAGTCGACGATCTCGGTGGGCTCGCTCACCAGATAGGCATTGGCGTCGGTGTAGTCGGGCAGATCGGACAGCCAGCGGTTGACGTTGCCGACCATGCCGATGCCAAACGCCACGCCCGCAATCAGCAAAAAGCCCAAAAACGAGAGCAGGATTATGGGCAGGGCATGCGTCTTTGAACGGCTGCGTCCCTGTCGTTGGCGAGGACCCATATATTGACCTCCAGGTATGTCGTGCCGGACGGCGGATGTGCCGTCGGGGCAGGATGGACATAAGTTATTACACGATAAACCAAACGGGGCGCGCGAGGCCTCGTGTATGCTGGAAGACGGCATTTTTCAGAGTGAATGCATATCTTGGTAAGGAGTTTGCCGATGGCGATTCGGACGATGGGGCCGAGTGGACAATACGAGACTGGATTGGATGCTGCCGGTGCGGCGCTACCCGAGCTGCTGGCGCCGGCGGGCGGGCTCGACCAGATGCTTGCGGCCATCGCCGCGGGTGCGGATGCCATCTATGCGGGGTTGGGCGGCTTTAACGCCCGTGTGAGCGCTCATGGCTTTACGGATGACGAGTTTGCGCGCGGTTGTGCCGTGGCGCATGCCCATGGCGTGCATGTGTACGTGACGCTCAACGTGTTCGTGTTTGACGATGAGTTGTCCGACGCGGTGGCGTTGGGAGCCCATGCACTGGAGCTGGGCGCCGATGCTCTGATTGTCGCCGATGCCGGGCTGGCTTGTGTACTGCGCACGGCGATTCCCGGGGTCGAGATTCACCTGTCCACGCAGGCGGGCGTTCATAGCGAAGGCGCCGTGCGGCTTGCCGCCGATGAGCTGGGGGTCGAGCGCGTGACGACGGCACGCGAGCTGACGGTCGACGAGATTGCGGCGCTATGTGCCACGGGTGTGCCCATCGAGGTATTCTGCCACGGTGCGATTTGCATCGGCTATTCGGGGGCGTGCGAGTTCTCTGCCCTTCGACGTGGCCGCTCTGCGATGCGCGGTGATTGCACGCAGTCGTGCCGTCTATCCTATGACTTGGTGGACGAGGCTGGGCAGAGTGTTGCCGCCGTCGAGGGAGATCGCCTGCTGTGTCCGCGCGACTATCTGGGTATTGCGCATCTGCCCGAGCTTGTAGATGCCGGCGTGGCGTCGCTCAAGATCGAGGGGCGCATGAAGAACCCCGATTACGTATTCAACGTGGTGCGGGCGTGGCGCCGGGCACTCGATATGCTGTGCGACGGCGCGTGGGACCCCGATGCCGTGGAAGAGCTTGAGCGCGAGCTGGGAAGGTCGTTTAACCGTGGGTTTACCGATGCGTACCTGCGAGGGCGTTCGGGTGCCGAGCTGATGAGCTTTGAGCGCGCAATTAACCAGGGCGTGCGCGTGGGGCGCTTGGTCGCTGTGGGCCACGAAGAGGTGACCGTTGAGCTCGACGCCGCCGCGGCGGCGGGTGACACGCTCGAGATTCGGTTTTATCCGGGTGTCGACGCGCGTCCCGATGTGCCCAAGCGCTGGCCGCAGGTGCCCTGCCCGGTGGATACCGCAGCGGGGAAGCGCGTCGTCGTGCATTGCAAGCGTAAGGTGGACACGGGCTGCGAGGTATACCTGATTCGCAGCGCCGGCGTGTTGGATCAGACGGCGGCGGTGTTGGAGCGCATGCGGGCCGAGGCGGATGCGATTGCGCCCGTTGCGCGTGCCGTCGAGGTACTGCTCTTTGAGGGCGTTGCGGTGGATGGCGGTGCATCGACGGAGTTGGTGGAGTGCGCGGTTCCCACTCGCATGGTTTTTGCTTGGCAGCTGATGGATGCCGACCCGCGCGGAGAACTCGATTTGTCCGACGCCGTTGTGGTGCTTGACGAGGTGTGCCGCGCGAGTGACGCTGACTGGACCCGCTCACTGATGCAGCGTGCCGGGCGCGTCGTCTGCCGCAACCTGGGACAGGTGGTGATCGCTCGCGAGCTGGGCGTGACGTTTGACGTGGCGGCGCCGGTGTTCTGCGCGAATCGGGCCACGCTTACCTGGCTGCGCGGACTCGGTGCGGGGCGGGTGTACTTGCCGGCCGAGTTGCTCGGCAATGATGCGGAGCGTATTGCCGAACTGGCTGCTGAACCCGGCGTCTTGGGTCCGGTCGACGCCGACCGTCTCGAGCTTATGGTGTGCGAGCACTGCCTGCTGACTGCCGAGGGCGTCTGCGCCACCGATGCGACGGGACGGGTCTGTTGCCGCGACTGCTTGCGTCGTCGGCAGGTACGCTATCTGGTCGAGCGTGACGGTACACGTCTGCCAGTTGTCATTGACGCATGCGGCAGGACGAGGATTTTCCTGTCGTAGGTGCTGCGTCGCGTCAGTTTGTTATCATATGAGAGTTTATGGACTTCCAGCACCGCCGTTTTCGGCGAGGGTGCTATAGCAAAAGGAGGATACCCAATGCTGTCTGTTGACGAGCAAATGCGTATCATCACCTCGGGCGCCGCGAAGATCGTCCCCGAGGCCGACCTTCGCAAGAAGCTTGAGAAGGGTGAGCCCCTCAACATCAAGCTCGGCGTCGATCCCACCAGCCCCGACCTGCACCTGGGACACGCCGTGCCCCTGCGCAAGATGCGCCAGTTCCAGGACCTGGGCCACAACGTCACCCTGATCATCGGCAACGGTACCGCACTGATCGGCGACCCCTCGGGCAAGAACTCCACCCGCCCGCAGCTTTCTCAGGAGCAGATCGAGGCCAACGCCGAGACTTACGTGAGCCAGGCCATGAAGATCTTGGACCCCGAGAAGACCACCATCGTGCACAACGGCGACTGGATCTTGTCGATGGACCTGGCCGGTCTGCTGCAGGTGTGCTCCAAGTTCACCGTCGCCCGCATTCTTGAGCGCGATGACTTTACCAAGCGCTATCAGTCCCAGACGCCGATCGCCCTGCACGAGTTCCTGTATCCCGTGATGCAGGCATACGATTCGGTCATGATCAAGGCTGACGTGGAGATGGGCGGCACCGACCAGCTTTTCAACCTGCTCGCCGGCCGTGAGCTCATGGAGAAGATGGGCATGGAGCCGCAGATCGCGCTCACCATGCCGCTGCTCGAGGGCACCGATGGCGTCCGTAAGATGTCCAAGTCCTATGGCAACTACATCGGTCTGACCGACGCGCCCAAGGATATGTTCGGCAAGACCATGTCCATCCCCGACGAGATGATCGGCAAGTACTACCGCCTGGCGAGCTCGCTCACCCCGGCCGAGGTCGACAAGATCGACGCTGCCCTGGCCGATGGCTCTGCCGATCCCTATGAGCTCAAGCGCGCTCTGGGCCGCGACCTGTGCGACACCTACCACGGCGCCGGTGCCGGCGACGAGGCTCAGGCCGAGTTCGACCGCGTGTTCAAGGAGGGCCAGCTCGCCGACTTCCCCGAGAAGCATATTGAGCTGACCGTAAACGACGAGGGCCAGATTTACCTTGCCGGTCTGCTCAAGGACCTGGGTCTTTCGGCCAGCGCCGGCCAGGCTCGTCGCGACATTGACGGCGGCGGTGTCAAGATCAACGGCAAGGCCGTGGCTCCCAAGAGCTACAACATCGACCCCAGTGTCCTCAAGCTGGGCGACACCCTCTCCGTGGGCAAGCGCAAGGGCTTTAAGCTGATTTAGTTACGCGGTTTTACCAAACCGCGTAACAGCTCGACGCTGCGCGGGCTCCAGAGCGACAACTTGTCATTCAAAGAGGACGGCATGACCAGAATTTAGTTACGCGGTTTTACCAAACCGCGTAACGGCTCGACGCTGCAAACCCGCCAGGGCGGCAATCTGCCTTTCAACTTCGGCGGCATGATCAAAAGATCAATGCCGCCTCGTTTCAAGGCACCTTGCTCGCTCTGGCGGGTTTTCGCTGACGTTTTTTCGACCTGCATTGTTGCCAGGGTTGGCACCAATGACTAATGCGATAACTAGCTACGTCGGTCCGATTGATCGGCTGGGTTTCCGAGGTGCGGCAGATTCCCGCGAAAGAGGAGGGCATAGACCTTAAGGGTCATGCCCGACGATTGAAGGGCAAGGTGCCGTGCCTCGGGAAGACAGACAGTTACGCCGAGGGCTCCTGCTGCGTAATGCAGTGGATATTTCCGCCACCGAAGACGACCTGCTCGGACTGAACGCCGACGCATTTGTAGACGCCCTCGCCCCAGACCTCGTCGTAGATCTTCTGGAGCGTGTCAACGGCAAGCCGGTCGTTCTCGTCGCCGTACTGCGGGACGATAACGCCGTGGTTGGTGACTAGGTAGTTCATGTAGGAGGCGATCAGCGGCTCGTCGGCGACGCGCGGCTCGGCGTTCTCGTCAGCGTCGATGGTGTCGCAGGAAGCCTGGTCCATGAACAGCGGGTTCACGGGCATGCAGAGCTTGTAGACCTTCATCTTGCGGCCCTTGGCGTCAACGGCGTTGGAGAGGGTCTCGTAGACGGCGTGGCACTGCTCGTAGAACGGATACTCGGGATCGTCGGTCCAGATGCAGGCCATGACGCCCGGAGCGATGAACGTAGCGACGTCATCGATGTGGCCATTGGTCTCCTCGGGGTCGATGCCCTCCTTGACCCAGATGACCTTCTCGACACCCAGGTAATCCTTGAGGTGCTCGTCCATATAGGCGCGAAGTTCCTCGCTCCAGGGCTCAAACTTCCTCTTGAACTTGGGCCAGATGGACTCGGGGTCCTCTTCCTCCTCCAGAACAGCAGAGCAGGTGCGGCCCGGGGAAAGCAGGCACTGGTCGGTCACGACCACGGTACCTTCGCCGTCGACGGTGATGGAACCGCCCTCGAGGATCATGTCATCGGGACGATAACGACGGCAGCCGGAAAGCTCAGCTATCTTAAGGGCGATCTGCTCGTCCTTGTCCCACGGGAAGTACAGGCCGTCGACAAGACCGCCATAAGCGTTGAAGTGCCAGTGGTTGGCACGCTTCTCGCCCTTGCCGTTGATAACAAACGTGGCAGCGGTATCGCGGAACCAAGCGTCGTCGGTGGTCATCTCGATAACGGTGACGTTCTCGTCTTCCTCAAAGGCGGCCTTGCAGTTGGCGTAGTCGGCCTGGTTGGCGCACATGGTGACCGGGGTGAACTCGGCAATGGCGCGAGCGATGGCGGCATACTGCTTCTGAGCCGGCTTGGCGCCATGGGCCCAAGTGTCGGTGCGATGGGGCCAACCCATCCACACGCGATCCTGCGGAGCGAATTCAGCGGGCATAAAGAAGCCGTCGGCCTTGGGGGTGGACTCGGACTCGGTAATCGTGCGCATAAGGCTTCCTCCAAATCAAACGACCGTTATCTCGATCTGTAACATCTAGGGGCCGAATCCCCGTCTTGTTGTTACAGATCGAGACAAACCGTATGGCTCGGGACAAACAATCTCAATCTATAACAGATAGAGGCGATTTTGCCAGCCATATGTTACAGATTGAGATAGACGTAAAAACCACCACAAAGGTGCCTGTCCCCTTTGTGGTGGTTCTGGACTAGAAGGTTACTCGCTGTAGCGGGTGGCGACGGCGGCTCGCACCATGCCGGTGCTCATGAGGTAGGTCACCAGGAAGTAGCCACCGTATGCTGCCAGGAAGATTGCACAGGTGAGGCTCACGGTGCCGCCGATGCTCATATTTCCGAAAATGCTCACCAGCTCGATGATCACCTTAAGTGCCACAAAGGAGTGCGCCAAGCCCACTGCCAGCGGGAACAGAAAGAATACCGCTTGCTGCGCCATCACCGAATGGCGAATCTGGCGGTCGTCGCAGCCAATCTGTGCCAGCACACGATAGCTGCGGCTGCCGTCGGCCACGTTGGAGAGTTGCTGGATCGACAGAATCGCCGCGCATGTAACGACCAATGCAAAGCCGATGTAGATGGCTAGGTAGCTAATAAGACCGTTCATTTGCGCTGCCTGCGTGTACATCTCGGAGCGTGTGATGAAGGTTCCCCACGACCCCGGCTCCTTGCCGTCAACGAGCAGATTGTCGAGCACAGTGTATTTAATACTCTCGTCTGCCTCGGTCGTATCCATCCCCTGTTTGTAGTTAACGAGCAGGCTACTGGAATACGGCTGCAGATTAAGTTGGGACAACAGCTCGTCGGCAACGACGACGGTACCCCCATTACTGCCCATCGCCGAGTTAGCGATGGCCGCCGTATCTTCGTCCGACTTATCGGTTGCGGGCTTGAGCGTATGCCCGCCCAAGGTAAGGGTATGGCCGCCAGCCATATACTTGGTGTACAGGTCGACCAGCTCGCCGCCCATATCACACGTGAGCAGATACTGGTCGTGACCGATGTGCACCGGCTCCTCGCCCATCATCTGGCGCAATTTGTTGTACTGACTTGCCGGCGTCACAGACAGGCCTGTCATGTCGGCGTTGCAGCCCCCGAACGCCTTGGGAAGCTTTTCGCCCATGGTCTTGCACATCTCACTTGGAGTCACCGAAGGATTCGAGCCGCCAAGCGGGTAACTCAGATACGAATCGATCTGCACATGCTCGCCTGCAACATCGGCGATATTGACCTTCTTGCCGGTCTCGTCGTTGTTGTCCGCCGACTTGCCCTTACGATCGCCGTGCCATGAATCGCCGTGCCATGCGGAGTACAAATCGACCGTACTATCGGCCAGCACCATTCGATCGGCCTCAGACGGATTGAAAGACTCTTTGTAGAAGTCGAGCGTATCGGGCGTGTAATAGACATACGTCTGCGACATGTCGGCCGGATTATAGCGCTCCAGATTCTCGTTCATCACATTGGCAATCGACATACCGCACGTCACCGAGGTGATGGCCAAAAACAGGAGCATCGCGATGACGCCCATCGAAAAGCACACCGTGTTGACCTTGGCCGCAAGCTGGCGCACGGTAAACATGTTGAGGCCGCGCCAATACACGCCGCGCAGGCTCTGCAGCAGCTTGATGAGCATGCCCGAGAGTCCCCAGAACAGGGCAAAGGTGCCCACGGTAACCATAGCGGTCGTAATACCAAACTGGGTCATGGCCTCTTGCAGCTTGCTGTCCGTCGCGGTTAGCGGGAACCCATCACGTAGCAGACGGTAATAGGCCACGCCCACAAGCACCACGCCCACGGCAAAGATGGCAATCGCGATCCAGGGGTTGCGTGTCTTAATGCTCTCGTTGCGACGCTCGGCACCCATAAGCTCGATGAGTTTGGTACGACGCACGGCGCGAAGGTTCAGCAGTAGCGTGAGCACAAACATCACGAGCATGCAGGCAAGGGTCAGGTTGAACGCATGCACCGAGAAAAAGAAGTGGAAATTGGCGATCTGTGTCTTAAAGAGCGAGGCCGTAAAGAACGTCATGAGCTGGGAGAGTCCCACACCCAGCACAATGCCGGCGACAAAGGCCACGACCGACACTATCACGGTCTCGAGCGCCATGATCGTGGCGACGCGCCCACGCCCCATGCCGAGCACCTGGTACAGGCCAAACTCCTTCTTGCGGCGTTTCATGATGAAGTTATTGGCGTACACCATCAAAAAGGCCATGACACCGGCCAAAAAGTACGTCAGGTCGCCGAGCATGCTGCCCATAACCTGCGCCAAGCCCTCTTCATCGATTCCGGCGATGTCGACCTGCATCGAGATGGTGTTAAAGGCATAGAAGACCGTGACGCCCAAGGTGAGCGTCAAAAGGTAGACGAGGTAGTCGCGGCCGGCGCGGCGGACGTTGCCCCAAGCGAGTTTACAGAGCATCGGAGCCCTCACCGCCCATCATGGCAACGACCTCCATAATGCGGTCGAAGAACTCTCGGCGGTCGGTGTCGCCACGGCGCAGCTCGGTGAAGATCTTGCCGTCGCGGATAAACAACACGCGGCTCGTGTAGCTGGCAGCAAAGCTGTCATGCGTGACCATGAGCACGGTGGCGCGCAGGCGGCGATTGAGGGCCTCCAGGCTCTCGAGCAGCAGGCGGGCGCTCTTGGAATCGAGGGCGCCGGTGGGCTCGTCGGCCATGATCATGGTGGGATCGGTTACGAGCGCGCGAGCCGCGGCAACGCGCTGCTGCTGACCGCCGGACATCTGGTAGGGATACTTGTCGAGCACCTGACTGATGGAGAGGCGCGCTGCCACATCCTGCACGCGGGTTGAGATCTCTGCCGAGTTTGTGCGGGCGATGGTGAGCGGCAGGGCGATGTTCTCGCGTGCCGTGAGCGTATCGAGCAGGTTGGAGTCCTGGAAGATAAAGCCGAGCTCCTCGCGGCGGAACTGCGAAAGCTTAGCCTGCTTCATGCGCGTCACGTCCTGCCCGTTGATGCGGATCGTGCCGCTCGTGGCGCTATCGATGGTCGAAACGCAGTTGAGCAACGTCGACTTGCCCGAGCCCGAAGCGCCCATGATGCCCACGAATTCGCCGCGGTTGACCGTAAAGTTGACATCGTTGAGCGCGCAGGTCACGTTGCCTAGCGCTCCGTATACCTTTTCGAGATGCGCGACCTCCAGTACCGGGGTCGCCATGTGCGTGGTTTGCATACCGAGTCCTTTCTTGCAATTAGTCTACGGCATCTATAGTCGCAAGAAGACGAGTCGGCTACCATCGATATGGCTTACGCTTGCCTTACCGTTGTGTAAGGTACGGGTAGCTACCCTGCCGCGTGTTGATGTTGAGAGAGGACTCCTGTTGAAGACTGTTCATGTTGCCGCTGGGATCATTCGCAAGGAAGGATCTGACGAGCTGCTTGCCGTGCAGCGCGGCTACGGCGACATGCAGGGACTTTGGGAGTTCCCCGGCGGCAAGCTCATGCGCGGCGAGACACCCGAAGACGCCGTGCGCCGCGAGCTCATGGAAGAGCTGCAGGTAAAAGTCACCAACCTGCGCGATTTCTATACCGTTGAGTACGACTACCCCGATTTCCATCTCTCCATGGAGTGCTACTACTGCTCGCTGGCCGATGAATCCGATGAGCCTCAGAAGCACGACCGTCAACTCGATA
The DNA here is from genome assembly GCA_902496455.1 of uncultured Collinsella sp. GTDB lineage: Bacteria > Actinomycetota > Coriobacteriia > Coriobacteriales > Coriobacteriaceae > Collinsella. Next base: position 60,648 of record CABVAY010000001.1, on the reverse strand, counting down.
TCCGCTGGATTCCGCGCACCTCGCTTGCCACGGTTGAGTGGATGCCCGCCGACAAAGGGCTTATCGATGCTCTGATTGAGTTGAAGGAAGATCGGCTTGAGGCCAACGGCACTGCCAACGACGCCGAGGCCACCACGACCGACGAGCCCGCCACCAAACCCAAGCGCGCACCTAAGCGCCGTAGCAAAAAACGCCCCAAGCCTGGCCTGCTGGACGGCATCGACACCTCGGACCTTTCCGCCGACGAGCGTGAACTCGTGCGCCGTCGCGCCGCCATCAAAAAGTCCATGAAGGGCAACAAGCGTGCGAACACAAAGCCCGAGCTGCTCGTACGTCAGCGCCTGCGGGCCGCGGGCCTTACGGGCTATCGTTTGGAATGGAAGGTACCCGGCAAGCCCGACATCGCCTTCCCCGGGCGCAAGATCGCCATCTTCGTCAACGGCTGCTTTTGGCACCGCTGCCCCAAATGTAACCCTAGCCAGCCCAAGCGCAACGTTGAGTTTTGGGAGGCAAAGTTCCGTCGCAACGTCGAGCGCGACCGCGCTGCCGTGGCAGCACTCACTCAAATGGGCTGGACGCCTATAACCATCTGGGAATGCGAACTCAAAAAGGACCGCATCGACGCCACGATGGAAAAGGTCATCGAACAAGTACGCGCCGCCGCACCGCAGCGCTAGGAACGAGCCGTCCACACGCCCCACACAGGCAAGCCACATCCGCGCCACAAACCTTAGAAAGCCCTTAAGCCCCCAACCTTTCAAGAGTGTTACTCGATACCTCTGACCTGCAGTTTCATCGTAACACCAAACCAGGTTAAGCCTTTCTTTAGCGCTTCTTTGCAGAAGCCGCGGCATAATACTGCCAACGCACGGGACCTAGCAGCACACCCCGTGTGCAACCTTTTGGTGGACATCGAGGAGGCCGCATAAGCATGCATTCTTCCAACGACGCAGCACAGCAGCCATCCCTAAATCATGCAAACCTTTTCTCCTTCCCCCCGACACAGAGAAACGGCCTCCTCGACTCCCCCACCACAAAAACCAAGCGCTCAACCGACCAGAGCCACAACTTGCGAGCATCGTTCGAAAAGCTCCAAGCATCCCTAGACAAAACCTTCCCCAACCAAGCCCGGGCATACTAGCCCTCATCAACAAAGCGCCCCTCGCGCCCCATCCTTTCCGCCCTAACGTCACAAGGGCGATCGAGCAGGACGGCTTGGGCGGGTCCCCGTACTCAGTTTCCAAAATCATTCCGCAGCGCGAAGGCCCCCGTTGCCAACGCTTCGTAGAAGCGAGGCAACGGGGGCCTTCATGCGCGAGGACGTTTTGGAAACTGAGTACGGGGACCCGCCCAAGCCGTCCGGTGGGATCAGAGTACCCTTGCTGTTACTCTGCTTTGCCCACAGAGTTAAGGTTGGTCATGCGGATCTTAACCAGCTCGGTGATCTCACGCATGCCCTCCTTGGCCGGCTTCTTGGGATCGAAGCAGGCAGGGTTCTCGGCCATGTAGGCCATGAAGCCCTTGGTGTAGGCCTGACGCAGCTCGGTGGCGTAGTTAACCTTGCAGATGCCGTTCTTCACAGCCTCGGCAACCTGCTCATCGGGCACACCGGAGGTGCCGTGCAGAACCAGCGGCACGTCGACGGCGTCGCGGATGGCCTTGACCACGGACTGCTCGATGTGCGGATCGCTCGTGTACACACCGTGGCTGGTGCCAACGCCAATTGCGAGGGAGGTGCAGCCGGTACGCTCGACGAACTCCTTGGCCTCGGCAGGATCGGTGTAGGGGCTCTCGCCCTCAACCGCGGGACCGTCGTCCTCCTTGCCGCCAACCTTACCGAGCTCGGCCTCGACGGGCACGCCCATGGCGCGGCCAGCGTCGGCGACGGACTTGGTCAGGGCGATGTTGTCCTCGAAGGACTCGTGCGAACCGTCGATCATGACAGAGGTGTAGCCCGTGCGGAAAGCCTGCATGCAGCGGTCATAGCCATCGCCGTGATCGAGGTGCAGAGCGACGGGCACGGAAGCGCGCTCGGCAGCAGCCTTGACCATGCCGTAGAAGTAGTCCAGACCAGCGGTCTTGATGGTGCCCGGGGTGGTCTGCATGATGACGGGGGACTTGGTCTCCTCGGCAGCGGCCAGAACGGCCATAACAAACTCGAGGTTCTCGACGTTGAACGCGCCGACGGCGTAGTGGCCGGCCTGAGCGTCCTTGAGCATCTTTTCGGTGGTAACAAGTGCCATGAGCGTTTGCTCCTCTCCCTCGCCCGCATCTGGACATCGGGCGTAGTTGTTCACAAGGCGTTTTACCTTGCGTTTTACTGCGTTCATTGTATGAAATTCAGCGGCTTTGCACGTGCGAGATATTGAGCCCATGCAGGTCAATACCGTCGTTTTTGAAAAGTAAACGGAAGGAATTTGAGCCGAGTGGACATGTTCGATATTGAATTTTGAGCGTTCAGCGTCTTTCTTTTATAGAAAAGATAAGTAATCGAAAGGTGTTTTCTTACTCAAAAAGAAAATGAACGAAAATAGAGTCAACACAATTCCTGCAAATTTAGCCGAGAATGGAGCAAGCATGGCCCAAGCCACCAACCGTGCTTTTGCCGACGAACGCCGTACCGCCATTATGGAAATGCTCGATCATAACGCCTCGGTGCAGGTAGCAGAAATCGCCCAGACCTTTGGCGTGTCCTCCGTCACCGCCCGCGCCGACCTGGACGCGCTCGCCGAAGCAGGCAAGCTGCGCCGCACGCATGGCGGTGCCGTATCGCTCCACAAACGCCTGACCGTCTCCACGCAGGATCGCCGCATCAACGTCAACGTCGCCGCCAAGCAGGCCATCGCGCAAAGCGCCATCGAGCTCGTCAATGACGGCGACACGTTGCTCGTCGACTCGGGCACCACGGCGCTCGAGTTCGTCCGGCTCCTCGATCAACGCGACGGTATCACCGTCATCACAGCAGACATTACCATTGCCGATTACATCGACGAGAGCATGCCCTCAGTCGATGTCGTCATGCTGGGCGGGGCGTTGCGCAAAGGCCATCGTTATTTGTACGGACCGCTCACTATGCAAGCGCTCCAAATGGTCCATGCCGATCTGGCCGTCATGTGCCCCGGCGCCTTTGTCTCCAGCTGCGGCTTTACGACCGACTTTCCCCAGATGGCCGAGACCAAAACGGCTATGATCGCCGCGGCCCATCAAAGCGTCGCCCTCATGGACGCCAGCAAGGTTAACGGACGCGGCATGTACCGCTTTGCCGAGCTGACCGATGTCGACACCATCGTGATGGACCGTGACCCCGATCATGCCGTCGCCACCTCAATCGCCGAGATCGTCGACAACGCCCGCCCAAATCTCCTCATCGCCGGCGTTTAAACAAAAACCACCACAAAGGTCTCCTTTGTGGTGGTTGAGCATCAGAAGTGAATGTGTCGCTACTTGGACAGCTCGTCGGCAAGGGCCTCGATCTGAGCGCGCGAGGCGTCGTTGAGCGAGCCCAGCACGGTCACCTTGTTCTGCGTCAGGGTGATGTCCTTCATGCCCTCGAGCTCCTTGGTCATAACCTTGGCAGCTGCAGGCGCCCAAGAGCCGGCCTCGACGAGCGCCACCGTACGGTTCTGGTAGGCGTGCTCGGCGAGCGTATGGATGAAGGTGCTCATGCACGGGAAGATCTCGCCCTGATAGGTGATGGAGGCGAGCACCAGACGGTCGTAGCGGAACGCATCCTCAACGGCCTCGGCCATGTCGTCGCGAGCCAAGTCAAAGACGGAGACCTTCTGGCCGCGATCCTCAAGCGCTGCGGCGAGCTCCTCGACGGCAGCCTTCAGATGGCCGTACACGCTCGCATAGGCGATCGTGATGCCCTCGTCCTCGGGCTGATAGCTCGACCAGGTGTTATAGGTGTCGAGGTAATAGCCCAGGTTCTCGGTCAGTACGGGGCCGTGGAGCGGACAGATGATCTGGATATCCAGATCGGCGGCCTTCTTGAGCACGGTCTGCACGAATTTGCCGAACTTACCGACGATGCCAAAGTAGTAGCGGCGCGCTTCGCAAGCCCAGCCTTCCGGGTCCTCGATGTCGTTGGCGCCGAACTTGCCAAAGCCGTCGGCACTAAAGAGCACCTTGTCGGTAGACTCGTAGGAGAAGATCACCTCGGGCCAGTGAACGTTGGGGGCGCCGACAAACGTTAGGCTGTGACCGCCCAGATCGAGCACGTCGCCCTCTTTGACGACCATCTTGCGCTCGGGGTAGTCGGTGCCAAAGTAGTTGACCATCATGCGGAAGGCGCCCACGCTGGCCACAATCTGTGCCTGGGGATAGCGCTCCATAAAGGCGGCGATACCGGCGGAGTGATCGGGCTCCATGTGATGGACGACCAGGTAATCGGGCGTACGACCATCGAGCACGGCCTCGAGGTTGCCGAGCCACTCGTCGACAAAGTCAGCGTCAACCGAATCGGCGACAGCGATTTTATCGCCCAAGATAACATAGCTGTTGTATGCCATGCCGTTCTCGGACACGTCGTACTGGCCCTCGAACAGGTCAATGTCGTGATCGTCGACACCGATGTAGCGGATATCCTTGGTGATCTCCATCAGGCAAAGCCTCCTAGATAGACAAAAGAACCCGTCTATCATAACACTCGCCTTCATAGCCACGGCTATCTGTCAGCATCCTTATCGATTGGAATTTAGGCGGAATATACTGCCGTTGACCTGCGCAAACTATGAGCGCGGTATCGCCGTGCTATGTCGAATAATGAGTTGGCCGGGAATACGAATGGCAACGGTTTTGCCCGCCGTACCCGCCTCGGGAACCGCATGCTCGAACACCTCGCGTCCGCGCTGATGTAGATCGAATCGCACGGTCGTGAGCTCGTTGTGTGCCACAAAATCATCGAGCGAATCATCGACGCCCACCACGCTTACGTCCTCGGGCACGCGAAGACCGCTATCACGCAGCGCGGCAATCGCGCCATTTGCCATCTGATCGTTTGCCGCATAGATCGCCGTCATGGTGCGGTCGTGCTCGGCCAGATACCTGCCGGCTTCGTAACCGCTGTTGGCAGACCAGTCACCCTCGAGCGGCTCTACCGGCTCGATGTGTTTACGCTCGAGTGCATCTTGCCAACCGGCGCGACGAAATTGCTCGTCGACCGAGAACGACGGGCCGCCAATATAGCGAATCTGCTCGTGCCCCAGCTCAAACAGGTGATCCATAAGCAATAGCGAGCAGCCGTAATGGTCGGAATCGACCGTGGTCACGCGCGGATGCGCGTACATGGTAACGATGACCGTGCCAATGCCCGGCAACGGATCGAACGTCTCAAAATCGGGCGCCATGCGACTCATACCGATGATGATGCCGTCCACCGGCAATGCGGCCATACGACGCGTGGCCTCGGCAAGCGAGAATTCCTCGGTCTTGGACATCTCGACCAGCGTGATGGCGCAATTATGCTCGCGAGCAGCACTGGCGATGCCATCGATCATTGAGAGGTTGCCAAACTTGGTGACATCGTTGACGCACAGGCCGACCGAATGGTAACGGCCGTCGCGCAGCGAGCGACCGGCATAACTCGGACGAAAGCCGAGCTCTTGCATAGCGGCCTGCACGCGCTGGCGCGTCTGCTCGTTAACGTTGGGCAAGCCGTTGGCGACGCGCGAAACCGTCTGCTGCGAAACGCCAGCAGCGCGGGCGACGTCGGCCATGGAGACCGGACGCGTACCTGTATCGTTGGACGGGCGCCTTGCCACAGGATCACCTTCACCCTTGCGAGATCTGAATAGCGTGAATGCCGGCCCGGGCAGAAATACATCCCGCGCCGAGGCCCGCTATCGTCGGACGCATGTTAACGTACTCTACTTTTTCTATCTGCATCTCTTCTGCTTTATAAGTCCATACGGCAGTACCGTTCACGGCTGAATTTCTACCGATTACCAGATTCTCAAAAAGTGACAAGCGTTGTGTTATGAGTACGTTAACATAGCCCGTAACGTGCGATATCGTGAACACTTGATTCATGCCGCTTCAAGTTGTTAACGTACTCATAACGACGCAAAACTCACCCGTGCGCGCCAAGGAAAGGACTCCCATGACCACTCCCGACGAAAAGACACTCGCCACGCTCACCAAGCTATTTGAGGAGGAGTTTGGCCCCATCGGCGACCGCCAGGTGCTCTACGTGCACGCGCCCGGCCGTTCCGAAATCAGTGGCAACCACACCGACCACGAGGGCGGCCACGTCATCGCCGGCTCGCTCGATGTCGCCGTCGACGGTATCGCCGTGGCAACCGACACCAACAAGGTCCGCGTTGCCGATGAGGGCTACCCTACCTTTGAGATCACGCTCGACACGCTGGATATTCAAGAGTCCGAGAAGGGCACGTCCGCAAGTCTCGTCCGCGGCATGGCCCACGAGATCGCTGCTCTGGGCGTTGAGCCCCAGGGCTTCGACTTCGCCTTCACCTGCTCTGTCCCCTCGGGTGGCGGCCTTTCCAGCTCTGCTGCTGTCGAGGCGGCTTACGGCTGCGCTATGGAGACGCTCTGGGGCGCGCCCGCCATCGAGCCCGTCGCACTCGCCCAGATGAGCCAGCGCACCGAGAACAACTACTATGGTAAGCCCTGCGGTCTGATGGACCAGGCCGCTGTGTGCCTGGGCGGCCTCGCCTACATGGACTTTGAGGACCAGGCTCAGCCTAAAACCCAGAAGCTCGAGCTCAATTTTGAGGATCACGGTTATGCGCTCGTGCTCGTTAAGGTTGGCGCCGACCATGTGGCAGCTACCGACGACTACGCCGCCGTTCCGCGCGAGATGCAGGACGTCGCCGCCGAGTTTGGCAAGGAACGCCTGTGCGAGGTCGATGTTGCCGACTTTGACGCCAAGCTCCCCGAGCTGCGCGCCAAGCTGGGCGACCGCGCCTGCCTGCGCGCCGTTCACTACTGGTACGAGAACGGCCTGGTCGATAAGCGCTGGGCGGCCCTGAACGCCGGCGACATCGACCAGTTCCTGGTCCTGACGCGCGAGTCCGGCGCCAGCTCTGCCATGTACCTGCAGAATGTCGTCGCCAAGCTGGGCTCCGAGCAGCCCTCAATGTATGCCCTGGCACTGGCCGAGCACGTGCTCGACGGCCGCGGTGCCGTTCGTATTCACGGTGGCGGCTTTGGCGGCACCATCCAGGCCTTCGTGCCGCTCGATCTGGTCGACACCTTCATTGCCAAGATGAACGGCTGGCTGGGCGAGGGATCTGCCCGCCACTACGCGATTTCTGACAAGGGGGCTTACGCGGCATGGCTGTAATGACTGACGTGCGCAAGGCTGTGCAGGGCCTCATCGAGTACGCTATTCACCGATCGATGATCGGACAGGACGACCGCATCTGGGCCTACAACACCATTCTGGAGTGCATCGGCGCCACGGGCCCCGCACTCGACATGGCCTGGGCGCTCAAGACCGAGAAGATTTCGCTCTTGCACCCCGATACACTCCCCAACTTTGACCTTGAAGGCACGCTTGCCGCGCTTTCCGAGGCTGCCGTTGCCAACGGCGCCGCCGAGGACACGGCATCGGGCCGCGATCGCATCGCCATGCGCATCATGGGCGTGCTGATGCCGAGGCCTTCGGTTGTAAACGAGGAATTCAACGGCCGCATTGGTGTCAACGAGCCCCGCGCCGCAACCGACTGGTTCTACGGTCTGTGCTGCGACGCCGGCTACGTGCGTCGTGCCGCCATCGCGCGCAATATCAAATGGAGCACCCCCACCAACTGGGGCGACCTGGAGATCACAATCAACCTGTCAAAGCCCGAAAAGGATCCGCGCGACATTGCCGCGGCCGGCGCCGCAAAGAACACGGGCGAGAAGTATCCCGCCTGTCAGCTCTGCATTGAAAACGAGGGCTACCCCGGACGCTCCGCCGCAGCCGACGGTGGCGCTCACCCCGCCCGCCAGAATCTGCGCGTTATCCCCATTAAGCTCGACGGCGAGCGCTGGGGCTTCCAATACAGCCCGTACGCGTACTTTAACGAGCACTGCATTGCCATGAGCTCCGAGCATCGTCCGATGCACGTCGACCGCAAGGGGCTGACCTGCCTGCTCGACTTTGTCGACCTGTTCCCGCACTACTTTATTGGCTCCAACGCCGACCTGCCCATCGTGGGCGGCTCGATTCTGTCGCACGACCACTTCCAGGGCGGCGCGCACGAGTTCCCCATGATGCACGCCGCCGAGGTCTCGCAGTTTAGCATGCCCGGCTTTGACCAGGTCAGCGGTACCGTGTTGCAGTGGCCGCTTTCGGTGCTGCGACTGCGCTCGCACGACCGCGCCCAGCTGCTCGACGCCGCCGAGAAGATTATCCTCGCCTGGCGCGAGTGGACCGATGAGTCGGTGGGCGTCATCGCGCACACAGCCGACGGCGTGGCCCACAACACCGTGACGCCCGTCATTCGCCGCGTGGACTCCCGCGGCAACGCCGGCGGCGAGATTTACGAGGCCTACCTGGCGCTTCGCTGCAATATCACGACCGACGAGCACCCGCTAGGCGTTTTCCACCCACATGCCGAGTACCACCACATTAAGAAGGAGAACATCGGCCTGATCGAAGTCATGGGCCTTGCCATTCTGCCGCCGCGCCTGGTTCCCGAGCTTGGCGCTGTCCGTGAGCATCTGCTGGCAGCCAAGGTCGATGCCAGCTACGACCTTGCCGGTGCGCTCGAGGGCGATGATCTTTGCCGCAGCCACGCCGCATGGGCTGAGGACGTCTTTGCCCGCCGCGCCGACGAGCTTACGGCCGACAACGCCATCGATATCCTGCACGAGGAGGTCGGCGTGGTGTTTGGCCACGTGCTCGACAACGCCGGCGTCTTTAAGTGGGACGAGGCAGGACGTGCCGCCCAGCAGCGCTTTATCGACTCGCTGTAGAGCACAGACCCGGACGCTCAACGGCAGCCCCCACGACATAGCCACCTACACGACAACGGCGCCCGCCGGCAACATCGCCGGCGGGCGCCGTTTTCTGATGCAAGGGTAGCTAATTTGCACCAAAACAAGGAGTGTTCCAAACTGCCGGCAGAGAAGGAGCGCCCCAGGTGCCGACCTAAACCCCACATTATTCGATGGAAAAACGTGGTTACCTCCCACATTATTCGATGGAAAAACGTGGTTTATTCCCACATTTTTCGATGGAAAGACCAAGACGGTCTTATACTAACCATGATCGTTAGGGGGCAGTATGCAGCGACAGCTAATGGACGAACTCATCGCTTGGAAATCTAGGACAAACCGCAAGCCCCTCCTGCTTAAGGGGGCCCGCCAGACGGGAAAAACCTGGCTTCTCAACGAATTCGCAGGCCAGCAGTATCAAAACGTCATCCGTTTTGACTTTATGCTCGAACCGGGCGCACGTTCGCTGTTCGACGGAAGCCTTGACCCCAAACGCATCATCTCCCAGATAGAGCTCCTGCGCGGCCAGACCATAACGCCGACAGACACGCTCATCATCTTCGACGAAATCCAAGAGGCACCGCGTGGCATCACCTCGCTCAAATACTTCAACGAGCTGGCGCCGGAATACCATATCATGGCAGCCGGCTCCTATATGGGGCTCGCGCTCCGACGCGAAAACGAGTCGTTCCCCGTCGGCAAGATCGACCAGCTTACCATGCGCCCCATGGGGTTTGTCGAGTTCGTTCGTGCCGTCGATGGCGATCCGCTCGCAGATGCCATCCTTGCCGCAGACATGGACCTGCTGGCGAATGTTTCCGAAAAGCTCGAGCGCCTGCTCAAGGAATACCTCGTTGTCGGTGGCATGCCAGAAGTTGTCTCCGCTTTCGCCGCCTCCCACGATTTCATCGAGGCCCGCAGGCTTCAGCAGCAAATCATCGAAGCTTATGAATCCGATTTTGGCAAGCATGCGCCAGCCCGCATCGTCGAGCGCATGAGGCTGGTTTGGAAATCCCTTCCCGGCCAGCTCGCAAAGGAAAACAAGAAGTTCGTCTACGGCGCGCTTCGTCCCGGGGCGCGCGCACGCGATTTTGAGGAAAGCCTCCAGTGGCTCATGGACTATGGAATCGTTCATAAGGTACCACGTGTTTCCGCCCTAAGAGCACCGCTCACAAGCTACGAGGATCTCTCGGGCTTCAAGCTGTTCTGCATCGACACCGGCATCCTCGGAGCACTCTCCGGCCTCACGCCAGCCATTGTTCTGAACGGGCCCGCTGTTTTTACGGAGTTCAAAGGCTCGCTGACCGAGCAATACGTCGCACAGGAGCTTTTGCTCCAAGGCAATACTCCCGCGTATTGGTCATCCTCCTCCGGCAATGCAGAGACTGACTTTGCCGTCGACCATGCGGGGACCGTGCTTCCGCTCGAGGTCAAGGCGGCAGAGAATCTCAAAGCAAAGAGCCTGAGGATTGCCTGCGAGAAGTTCAAGCTCGAGCGCTGCGTGAGAACATCGTTAGCGGCATATAGAGACGAAGGCACGCTCGTCAATATTCCGCTCTGGGAGATTGGGCAAATCGACAAGCTGGCATAGGCGCTGTGGAGGGGGTGCCCCGTGAGGAGTGTCCCAAACTGCCGGCAAAAAAGGAACGTCTCTATCTGCCGCATTCCCGAAGCAAGGCAACGCCGATGTTTTGGCAACGGCAGCGAGCGGGCCGCATTTGAGACAAGGTGACGTGAAACGAAAGGGCGCTGACCTTCTGGTCGCGCCCTTGAAGTTGAACGTCAGATTATCCAAATGCGGCCCGCGCAGCGTCGGCAGGTTACGGCGTTTGGTAAAACGCCGTAACTCGACGCCGTAACCCTAAAGCTCCGTTACTTCAACGTTGTTGTAGATCTCGTCCCAGCGGTCCATGACCAGGTGACCGGTCTTGGGATCCATAGCGTTGAGCTTGCCGCAGGTATTGGCGGTCTTGAGCACCGTGACGTCGTCGGCGCCAGCAGCAATGGCATGTGCAAAGCCGGCGATGGTCGAGTCGCCGGAACCCGTTGCGTTCACAGCCGCAATTGCGGGCGTCTTGGCGCGGAACGCGCGACCCTCATGGAAGCCAACCGAACCGGCAGCGCCCATCGAAACGACAACCCAGGGGATACCGGCAAAACGGTCATCGGCGGCGAGCGCCTCGCGCAGGGCATCGACATCATCGGTCGTAAAGGACGTACCCAGCAGGCCGTTAATCTCGGTCAGGTTGGGCTTTACGAGCTCAGGCTTAGCGTCGGACTCCAGCGCGGCCTCCAGCGATGCACCCGAGGTGTCGAGCAGCACCTTGGCACCCGCCTCTTCGGCGATCTTAACGAGCTCGGCATAGTAGCCGGCATCGACGCCACGCGGCAGCGAGCCCGAAAGCGTCACGACGTCCGCCTTCGCTGCAAGCTCGGCGAACTTGGCCGTAAAGGCCTCGAGCTCGGCCGGGGCGATCTGCGGGCCGCTCTCCAGCAGCTCGGTCTGATTACCCTCGTGCAGGATATTCAGGCAGATGCGCGTCTCACCGGCAATAGGCACAAAGTCGTTCTTGACGCCGTCGGCATCCATAAGCTCGGCCATATAGGCACCCATGTGGCCGCCGAGCAGGCCGGTCGCGAGCACGTCGTCACCCAGCTGCAGCAGCACGCGACTCACGTTGAGGCCCTTGCCGCCAGCGGTCTTTTCGGGTGTCACACGGTTAACATCGTCGATGATCAGCTTGTCGAGCTGATAGCGCGTATCAATCGACGGGTTCATGGTAACGGTCAGAATCATGTTGAACTCCTGTTCCGGGGCGGCATAACCCGCCCCAAACATACGATAGCTCGTTAAAGGATCTCGATCTCAAAGCCGCGGGTGACGGTCTCTCCCGGCTTGGCCACCAGGCAGCCGCGCTTGTGCTCCAGAATATCGTCCTCGTCGGAGCAGGTGGACAGGCCGCCCCACGGTTCCACGGCCACAAAGTCGCCCTCGGGCTTGCTCCACACAATCAGGTATGGCATATCGGGGAACGTCAGGCGCACGCCCTTGTCCTCGGTTTTCTTGGTAAGCGTAACCACGTGGCTCTCGAGCACGTCAAAGATGGTCTCTGCGAAGTCAAAGAGTTCGTGGGTCAGCGGCAGGTCATGGCCAACCATCGGGTTCTTGCTGCGATGCTCAACATCAATCAGACCCGTCGAAGGAACGGCAGTACAGAGCTCGGCGGCCTCGCGCTGATCAAAATGGAGCTCGTAGTCGTCATAGGACTCGCCCTCGTCAAGCGGGCACTTAAAGCCAGGGTGGCCACCCACAAAGAACGGCATGTCCTCGGTGCCCTCATTGGTCACCTCGTACGACACGGCCACCTTAGCCGCATCGATCGTGTAACGAGCAACGATCTTAAACGGATACGGGTACTGCTCGAGCAACTCGGCATGGTCGGCAGAGCTTAGGCTCAGCGCGACCATGTTGTCGCCCTGCTCCTCGAGCTTCCACTCCTGTTTGCGAGCAAAGCCGTGACGGGCGAGCTTAACCTCGCGGCTGCCCATGGTCATTGCGCGACCGTCACGAAGGCCGCCGCAGATCGGGAAACAAATGGGTGCCTGGCCCGACCAGACCGCCGGGTCACCCTGCCACAGGTACTCACGGCCGTTGGCCGTAATAGAAGTGAACGATCCGCCAGCCGTGCTCAACGCAATGCGGACAGAGCCGTTATCAAGAACAAACTCCATGGGAATCTTCTCCTTCACATATCATCTCGCACGATCCATTGTGAACGTCGTGCCTTTAGCAGAAAGGTAATGAGGCAGCGCCGCAAACAAAAGAACAATGCACTTCCAGCCCGCTGGGCCAATTGGGCTGATAGCAAACCGGCCCGCGCCCCATCACAGAAACGCGAGCCGTCAACGGACTAGTTAATTACGCCGGATACCCGCTAATCATGGTATTCGCCGCGGTCCCACTTCTCGAGGAACTCGTCAAAGAAGTGCGGGTCAGCCTGAGCCTCGGCGTCGGCCTTATTGCAGGCATCGATCTTGGCAATCAGGGCATCGTGCTCGGGGGTCTTCTCGTAGGGCTCCTCCAGGAAGGCAAGCATGATATCGGCCATCAGGAACTCGCCGGTGATCTTGCCGCCAAAGCCCACGATGTTGGCGTTGAGCTCGCGACGGGCATACAGGGCAGAAGTCATATCGCGAACCAGGGCGCAGCGGGCGCCGGGAACCTTGTTGACGGCGTTGGTGATGCCGATGCCAGTGCCGCACAGGGCCACGCCAAAGTCGGCCTTACCGCTGGCAACAGCCTCGCCCACGGCCTTACCGTAGATGGGATAGTGCGTACGGGTGTGGCTGTAGGTGCCGCAGTCGAGCACCTTGTAGCCAGCCTGCTCCAGGCGGTCGGCCAGATAGATCTTCTCGTCCGTAACGATATGGTCGCAACCGATTGCGATGGTCTTCTTCATCAGAACGTCCTTTCGTCTGAATTCACAAGTTGAGGTAGAAGTTCGAGTTCTCGGTGGCTCTCGTTAGGCCATCTTGTTGAGCATGTCGACACGGATCTGGTGACGGCCGCCGGCGTACTGGGCGCGCAGGAACTCGCGGGCGATCTTCTTGGCGACCTCGGTGCCCACAACGCCCGGGCCCATGGTGACCATGCGCGAGCCGTTGTGCTCGCGGGTCATGTAGGCGGAACGCTCGTCGGAAATGTTGGCGACGACCATGCCCTTGATCTTGACGGCGGCCATATAGGAGCCGACGCCGTACTTATCGAATGCGAAGCCCTGGGAATCCTTGTGCTCCAGCAGGTCCTTGGCAACGGCGGTCGCGGAATCGACAAAGTCCGCGGCAGGGGTCTCGGAATAGTCGACGACCTCGTGACCGTCGGCGATGAGCATCTCCTTGATGGACTCCTTCATCGACATACCGTCGGCATCGGAAGCGATTACAACCCTCATGACATCCTCCTTGAGAGATACGCAGGTGCGTAGTTTCTGTTTGGAAGTGTTGAATCGCGTTCAGGTCCGGGCATCTGAATGTGCGGTTCTTCACTGTTCATGTTTATTTGAACACATTCGAACATCAACTGCAACAACTATTTGTTTATCTTTGTTCTTTTTTGAACAAATTCCGTTCACGGATGATTGCTGACCGTTTGGACTCAGAAAAGGCCCGGCTTACCGCGCATTCAACAAACAAAAAGGCGGCCGAGAACGCATCTCGGCCGCCTTTCGGCAGTATGCCCCGGTATATACAGCTGTTTTAGTTACTCGGACTGCCCGCCCTTCTTGGCATGCTTGGACGGAGCACCCAGAAAGCGGCCCGTCAAATAGTTCGCCGGCCCGGAAATATCAATCCCCAGCAGTGTGTGCCCCAGCCACAAAAACGCCGCGAGCACCAGCAATGGGATCACGCATGAGGTCACGATCATCACGATGACGCCTTCAATCAGATCGGTCACTTGCTGCACAATTTCATCGGTCATCTGCTTGGCGCCGCTGGTCACCGACGCGACGAGACCCGAGGCGCCGTCGGCAAGCTGCTCAAGCACGTTCTTGGACTCTGTGGACTCGGTCTTTTTCTTGCTTGTTTTGGAGCTATCGCTATCTGCCGCGCTCGCAGCGTCGGCCGCCTTTTGCTCGGCCGCCTCGATGCTCACTCGATACGTTTCGTCGACCTTTTGCGACACCCATACGCTTGCAGGCACCAAGGCCATTCCGATCATGGAGACCACCAGCACGCGAGTCGCCACGCGGCGCAGGACGGCGCTCGTACTCCAGCGCCCGTGAATGCCGAGCGACACCGCAAAGAGCACCAACGCAAACGGGATTAAGATGCCCAGGCCAACCGACCACAAAATCGTGAGCAAATATTTCTCTAGGTATAGCACGGCAAGCACGATACCAAGGTTGCCTGAAAGCTGTGCGAGCTGCTCGGCAACCGGCGTTCCCGTATCACCCGGCAGCGCGGTAATGCCCGCAGACAGTGCCACGCACGAGGTCGTGAGCGCCAGTACGTTGCCCTTCTTTTGATCGATGACCTCGATGGTGGAGTCCCAAGTTTTGGTATCGGCGAAATGCGGACGAGCTACAAAGCCCGACAGCAGCGCCAGGACCACGAGCGCAACGATAAAGCCAATCTGCAGCTTTTTGTTTGCGCACACGACATCGGACAGGCTGGGCTGCAGCTCGGTTACCGTCGTGTGCTCGGTTATCTGGACAGGACGCCCATGAACTATCTCGTGCGCGCCTCTCTTTTGAATCGATCCATTGTCCGGCATTTGGATACCTCCTCATTCCGGCCTGTATTGCGGATGGAAGTATACCCACCGAGCAAAAATCGAACGGGAGGACAACGGAGCGCACCAAGACTGTCCCCAATGACTATCTCCGGATGAGTTGCGGTGGAATAGGGATTGTTTTGTGCCCGCCGGCCCCTATTCAGTCCCTATTTCACTGCAACTTGGAGGAGGACAGAAAAAGCCCTGCTGCGGGTGGCGGCAGAGCTTTTGGAAGGGGACTTGGTTGTGAGGGCTCGTTAGGCGAGCTTGGCCTCGAGCTCGGCGATACGCTTGTAGGCATGGATGGTAAAGCGGGTCTGCTTCTCCAGGATCATAGTGGTCATGAGGGTATCCTGAGCGTGAGCCATGATGAAGGTCATCTCCATCTCGCCACCGCCGGCCTCCTGCGAAAGCAGCTTGGTCTGCGTGTCGTGAGCGCCGATAAGTGCATCGCTGGCATCCTTGTGCAGTTGCTCGGCCTTCTCAAAATCACCCTCGCGAGCAGCATCGAGCGCTGCAAGCAGATCGGTCTGGGCGTCACCTGCGTATGCGACAATCTCGAATCCAACCATCGAGATTTCTTCTTTGGTTGCCATATTGCGTTCCTTTCACATATGAACCAACGGAGAGCATCGCGTCCGGGCATACGCGCTGCGCTGTGTATGACAGAAACAATAACATTCAAACAAAAAGGAACAATGCAAACCGTTATTTCGAGCCGTGAACGGTCTTTTTTCGCCCGTGAACGGTTTCCAAACCATTTCGAACAATATCAAACATGATTAGCGGAAACCCAAACAGGACCGCACCCTAACGCAAATCGCGTACCGTATCGCCCTCCACGAGCACGCCGGGGATCAGCATGTGCTCCACGCCAGACACAACGCCCTCGGCGCCGGCGATCTTGTCGACCGCCCACATGCCGACGCGCCTGTTGTCAAAGCGCACGGTGGCCAGGCGACGATCGGGCACGATGTCGCCCAGACTGTCATCAACACCCACCACACTCACGTCCTCGGGCACGTGCTTTCCGCGCGACTCGAGTCCGCGAATGCAGCCGTAGGCCATGGCGTCGTTAGAAGCATAAATGGCCGTACAGGTCGGATCGTCCGCCAGAGCCTGACCGGCAGCATACCCGCTCTGTGCCGTCCAATCGCCACGAACGAGTCGCGGCGGCTCAATACCATGTGCGTGCAATGTCTCGCGCCAGCCTTCCTCGCGTTGCATGCCCGAAAGCGAGCGCTCGGGACACGAGATGAAATGCACGGTCTTGTGCCCCTGCCTCAGCAAGTACTCGACAACCTGGCGCGAGCAATCGAACTGGTCGTTATCGACCGTTGAACAGAGCGGGTGCTCCAACATCGTAACGAGCACTGTCTGCATGCCGGGCAGTGGCTCGAAGGTTCCAAAGTCCGCCGGCATGCGATTCATGATCACGACCATGCCATCCACCGGCAGTGCGCTCATGCGCGACGATGCGCTCTCGAGGGTATACGGATGCCCATCTACTTTCGTGAGGGTAATGGCGTATCCGTGCTTATCGGCGGCGGCAGCAAAGCCCTCCATACGGTCGAGGTTGCCTGTACCGGTAATGTTGAACATGGCGACGCCGACGGTCTTAAACTTGCCACGGCGCAGCGATCGACCGGCAAAATTGGGGCGATACCCCAGCTCGCGCATGGCGGCACGCACGCGCTCCTTGGTCTCGGGGCGCACGCTGGGTGAATCGTGCACCGTACGCGAGACTGTCTGCTCCGAGACGCCCGCGAGACGCGCCACGTCCTTAACGGAAACCGATTTTTTAACAGCGGCCATTGGTCGATCTTTCCGTGTCAACGATGCCATTGACGGCATCCTGCGCAGTCATATTAAACGCCTTCAAGTATATCTAACGCCGCCTCTGCAATACGCTTACCACCCAAAACCTACCGTTCACCGACATTTCTGCTTCCCCGAACGGCTTTTGTCGCCCAAATGTTAACGTTGCCATTGTGCAAACACAGAGCCACCGGGCGGCTCAAACGTTTGCGCACAAAGAATCGACGGTTCGCAGGCACAGGAACCACCGGTTCGCGTCTTTTTTTGTGTCGCAAAATGGCAACGTCAACATTTTGGCAACCGAACGCCAAAAGCTACCATCGTTGCTAACCCACCGACTCTTAGGAGCATTGCATGGAGCAACTCATCGCCATCATCGAAAAGGGCCAGCCCTTTTTCAACGCGATCGCCCGCAACAAGTACCTCAAGGCGATCCGCGACGGCTTTATCTCCGTCATCCCCATCATCATCTTCTCGTCCATCTTCTGCCTGGTAGCCTCGGTCCCCAACATCTGGGGTTTCTACTGGCCCGATGACATCAACAACGCTCTGTGGAAGTGCTACAACTACTCCATGGGCATCCTGGCCATCGCCTGCGCCGCCACCACGGCCAAGCACTTCGCCGACGCTCAAAACCGCGACCTGCCCAAGAATAACCAGATTAACTTTATCTCATGCATGTGCGCGGCCATCATCGGCTTCTTGCTCCTTTCGAGCGACACGGTCGCCACGGACGCCGCCAGCGGTTTCAACACCACCTACCTTGGTTCCAAGGGCCTGCTGACCGCTTTCATCGCTGCGTTTGTGACCGGCATCATCTACAAGTTCTTCATTAAGCGCAACATCACCGTCAAGATGCCCGAGCAGGTTCCGCCCAACATCTCGCAGACCTTCAAGGACATCATCCCCTTCTCCGTCTGCATCACCGTCTTTTGGGTTTTTGACATCGTCTTCCGCGCTGCTTTTGGCTTCTGCTTTGCCCAGGGCGTCATCCAGGTGTTCCAGCCCCTGTTCACCGCTGCCGACGGCTATATCGGCCTCGCTGTGATTTACGGCGCCATGAGCCTCTTCTGGTTCGTCGGCGTCCACGGCCCCTCGATCGTCGAGCCCGCCATCGCCGCCGCTCTCGTTGCCAACATGACCGACAACCTGGCTGCGTTCCAGGCTGGCCAGCACGCTTCCGCTGTCCTTACCCAGGGTGCCCAGTACTTCGTCGTCTGCATGGGCGGCACCGGCGCCACGCTCGTCCTGGTCTTTATGTTCTGCTTCCTGGCCAAGTCCCAGGAGATGCGCGCCGTCGGTAAGGCCGCCATCGTCCCGGTCTGCTTTGCCGTCAACGAGCCGCTGCTGTTCGCCGCACCCATCGTGCTCAACCCCGTCTTCTTTGTCCCGTTTGTCTTTGCCCCGATCGCCAACATCTGGATCCTCAAGATCTTTATCGACTTCTTGGGCATGAACGGCTTTATGTACACCCTGCCTTGGACCGTCCCCGGCCCCATCGGCACCATCATGGGCCTGGGCTTCCAGCCGCTCGCCTTTGTGATGCTCGCCCTTATCTTGGTCGTCGACTTTGCCCTGTACTATCCGTTCTTCCGTGCCTATGACGCCCAGAAGTGCGCCGAGGAGGCCGAGATCTCCCAGGAGGAGCTCGCCGCCAAGAACGCCGAGAAAGCCGCCAAGCTCAACGATGCCTTCCAGGGCAAGGCTGACGCCAAGAGCGTTGCCGCCGGCGCTGCTGCCGAGGCCGTGAAGGCCGACTCCCCCGCCGCTTCCGCAGCACCCGCTGCCGAGACAACAACCGCCAGCGACCTCAACGGCAAGCGCGTGCTCGTGCTCTGCCAGGGCGGCGGAACCTCGGGCCTGCTCGCCAACGCGCTGGCCAAGGCCGCCAAGGAGCGCGGCATTAACCTCGAGACCGCTGCCGAGGCCTATGGCAACCACGTGGACATGCTCCCCGACTTTGACCTGGTCGTCCTGGCCCCGCAGGCCGCAAGCTACCTGGCCGACCTGCAGAAGGACTGTGAGCGCGTGGGCAACAAGTGCGTCGCCTGCCGTGGCAAGCAGTACATCGAGCTCTCCCAGAACGGCGACAAGTCTCTCGCCTTCGTGAGTGAGCAACTTTCGAAGTAAGTAACGCCCAGGGCCAGCCGACCATCCAAGACCGGCTGGCCCTTCGATTTAGACGATTGGATCATCATGTCCGTTAATCCTGCTAGCGTCACCAACCCGCCCGCGCAGTTTCCCGAGGACTTTGTCTTTGGCGGCGCCACCGCTGCCTACCAGGTAGAGGGCGAGACCCGCACTCACGGTAAGGGCAAGGTTGCCTGGGACGACTTTCTGGAGGCCCAGGGGCGCTTCTCCCCCGATCCCGCTTCGGACTTCTACAACCAGTACCCCGTCGACCTGGAGCTGTGCGAGGAGTTCGGCATCAACGGCATTCGCCTCTCCATCGCCTGGAGCCGCATCTTCCCCAACGGCACCGGCGAAATCAACCCCGAGGGCGTCCAGTTCTACCACGATCTCTTCGCCGAGTGCCACAAGCACCACGTTGAGCCGTTCGTCACGCTGCATCACTTTGACACGCCGCTTCCCCTCTTTGAGAA
Organism: uncultured Collinsella sp.; assembly: GCA_902496455.1. Taxonomy (GTDB): domain Bacteria; phylum Actinomycetota; class Coriobacteriia; order Coriobacteriales; family Coriobacteriaceae; genus Collinsella. The sequence continues at coordinate 41,007 of CABVAY010000001.1, read as the reverse complement.
GGGCGACTTCCTCAACCGCGAGACCATCGACGCCTTTGTGGACTTTGCCACCTTCTGCTTTAAGGAGTACGCCGACCAGGTGACCTACTGGTTCACCTTTAACGAGATCTGGGCCGACGCCTCCAACACCTACATCGAGGGCACCTTCCCCGGTGGCGTCAAGGCGCATCTGGCCGAGGCCTTCCAGTGCGAGCACAACATGATGCTCGCCCACGCCAAGGCCGTGCTGGCCTTCCACAACGGCGGCTTTAAGGGCAAAATCGGCGTCATCCAGTCGCTGGAGTTTAAGTACCCGCTCAACGAGAACGACCCCGCCGACATCAAAGCCGCCAACAACGAGCACGTGCTGCAAAACCAGTTCTTGCTCGACGCCACCTTCCGCGGCGACTATGCGCCCGACACCCTCGAGTGCGCCAACCGCCTGGCTGCCGTCTCGGGCGGCACCATCGAGATCCTAGACGAGGATCTGGAAATCATGCGCGAGGCCGCGCTCTACAACGACTACCTGGGCGTTAACAACTACCAGTGCCGCTTCTTGAAGGCTTACGACGGCGAGAACGACCTGCACCACAACGGTACGGGCGAGAAGGGCACTGGCCGCTGGCGCGTTAAGGGTATTGGCGAGCATGTGAACAAGCCTGGCATCCCCACCACCGACTGGGACTGGATCATCTATCCCGAGGGCCTGTTCGATCTGCTCGTCTACATTAAGCAGCGCTACCCCAACTACAAGCAGATTTTCATCACCGAGAACGGCATGGGCTACAAGGACCCCTACAAGGACGGTTTTGTGGACGACCAGCCGCGCATCGACTACATCGAGCAGCACCTGCGTTGGCTGCTCAAGGCCATGGAGGTGGGCGTCAACGTGGGCGGCTACTTCCTGTGGAGCCTGCAGGATCAGTTCTCCTGGACCAATGGCTACAACAAGCGTTACGGCTTCTTTTACGTTGACTTTGAAACCCAAAAGCGCACGCCCAAGGCAAGCGCCTACTGGTACAAGCACGTGGCGCAGACCCGTCGTCTGGACTAGTGGCTGGCGGGGTTGCCCGCTCACACAACCTGTCCCCATTTCTCAGCCGGGGGCGGCACGTCACACGGCGAGCCGCCCCCGACCTTTTTGTTCAGGTCGGAAGCCGTTCGTCTCAATCTGTAACATCTAGCTGAGTTTTTTGGTCCTAGCTGTTACAGATTGAGACGAACAGGATTGCTCTTTCCGAAGAATCTAAATCTGTAACACGTAGCCCGCTTTTGACCGTCTACCTGTTACAAATCGAGACAAACGGAGTAGGACCTAACCCCGTATGTCCCTAACAGTCGAGCGTTCGACCAGCGTACTCGGCACATAAATCGCCTCGATAGACGAGCTCTCTCCAATCGCCGCCTCAAACGCAAGCTTACCGACACCGCGCAAATCAAATCGCAGCGTCGTCAGTCGATTGTGAGGAACAAGTCCCTCGAGTGCGTCGTCGATACCAACCACGCTCACGTCGTCGGGCACGGACAGGCCCGCGTTCTCGAGCGCGGCGATAACGCCCAGCGCCATCTGGTCATTTGCCGCAAGCACGGCAGTCGGCGCCTGCGACCCGCCGGCAAGCACCTCGGCCGCAATCCGCTCGCCCATGGCGTACCCACTGTCCGCACTCCAATCGCCACGCAGCATCGGAGCGGCATCGACATGAGCACGACCCAGCGTATCGCGCCAACCGGCCTCACGAAAACGCGAGGAAATCGAGTTTTCCGGACCCGCCACAAACCGCATATTCGAGTGACCATGTTCCAGCAGATAATTGGTCAACAGCTCGCACGAACCATACTGGTCGGAGTCGATCGTCGTGCAGCGCGGATGCGCATACATGGACAGGATGACCGTTCGCACTCCCGGCTGGGGAACAAACTCCTCAAAATCGGGAGCCATGCGGTTCATGTTGAGAATCATGCCGTCGACGGGTCGCTCGACCATGCGGCGCGAGGCATCGGCAAGTGCATAGGGCTTGTCGCCGCCCATCTCGATCATAGTGACGGCAAAATCGTGCTCGCGCGCCGCTTGCATGATACCCTCGAGCGTCGCCAGGTTACCGACACGTGTGATGTTGTACATGCACAGGCCAATAGAACGATACGACCCGCCGCGCAACGCCGCTCCAGCAAAATTGGGACGAAAGCCCAGCTCTTCCATGGCGGCCAGCACACGCTTGCGCGTCTTTTCCGTCACGTTGGGCATACCGTTGACCACGCGAGACACAGTCTGGCGGCTCACGCCAGCGAGCGCCGCAACCTCTGCCGCGCTCGCCGAACGACCATTCCTTGTCTGCTGATCCATGCCTTCCACGCTAACCTGCTTCCCAACTATTCCCCGCGCCCATGGCGCATCGTACATACATTGATAACGTGCTCATGATACCCGAGCCATATACCACAACATGAAAACTTCTGTCAATCAAAACCGCTTACCGAACAAATACAACCGTTCGCGGCTGTTTGAAGTTGTTTTGTTTCTATACATCCCAGCCGGATGTTAACGTGCTCATTGTCAAATGTTCACGTGCTCATTTTGGTTCTAATCATTTTAAGATAGTGTTTATCGGGCTTTTTCACCGCTGAACGCTAACCAGGGAGCCTCCTGAGCGCAAACGCACAATATCGAACAGCGAGACGAGAGGGTGTATGCATATGTCTTTGCTAAACCGCGTACAGCAGCTGCCGAAGGGCTTTGTTTGGGGCGCCGCAACCGCCGCGTACCAAACGGAAGGTTCCACGAAGGTGGCAGGCAAGGGTAAGACCATGTGGGACGATTACCTTGTCGCCCAGGGTCGCTTTTTGCCCGACCCGGCCAGTGATTTCTACAACCGCTACGAGGAGGATATCCGCCTTTCTGCCGAGCATGGACTCAACGCCATTCGTGTGTCCATCGCCTGGACCCGCATCTTCCCCAACGGCGACGATGCCGAACCCCTCGCCGAGGGCGTTAAGCACTACCACGAGCTGTTCGCCTGCTGCAAAAAGTATGGCGTCGAGCCCTATGTGTCCCTGCATCACTTTGACTCCCCCGCCGCCCTGTTCAACCAGGGCGACTGGCTCAACCGCAAGACCGTCGACGCCTATGTGCGCTATGCCGAGTTCTGCTTCCGCGAGTTCCGCGAGGTCAAGAATTGGTTCACCATCAACGAGCTCATCAGCCTCTCGCACTCCCAATACATCCAAGGCAACTTCCCGCCCAACCATCACTTTGATGTGACGAGCGGCATCCAGAGCCAGCACAACGAGCTCGTTGCCCACGCCCGCGCCGTCAACCTGTATAAGGATCTTGACGAGACCGAGCACCTGGGCGGACGCATTGGCATGGTCAACGTCCTGACGCCGGCATATCCTGCCACCGACTCGCCCGCCGACCAGCACGCCGCCGACCTGTACAACGCCTTCTACACCGACTTCATCATGGACGGCGCCTTCCTGGGTCACTACTCCGCGCGCACCCTCTCACTCATCAACGAGATTCTGCGTGCCAACAACGCCACACTTACGGTTGAGGACAGCGACATGGAGGAGCTCGCCAAGGCGGCGCCCCGCAACGATATGTTCGGCCTCAACTACTATCAGTCGGCGTTTATCGCCGCCTACGATGGCGAGTCAACCAACAGCTTTAACGGCACCGGAGACAAGGGCACCTCGTGCTTTAAGTTTAAGGGCGTCGGGCAGCAGGTCGATATGCCGGGTATCCCCACCACCGACTGGGATTGGCTCATCTACCCGCAAGGCCTCTACGACACGCTCAAGCACATCAGCGCCACCTATCCCAACCTCCCCGTCATCTATATCACCGAAAACGGCCTGGGCCACAAGGACCCCGAGCCCGACGCAAACGGCATCGTCGCCGATCCCGAGCGCATCGACTTTGTCGACCAGCACATGGAGAAGGTGCTCCAGGCGCGCGCCGAGGGCGTCGACGTCCAGGGCTACTTTATCTGGAGCCTGCAGGACCAGTTCTCGTGGGCCAATGGCTATAACAAGCGCTACGGCCTGTTCTACATCGACTTCGACACGCAAAAACGCTACATCAAGCAGTCGGCACTCTGGTACAAGGAGCTCGCCGACACTATGGCGGACGCGCAGTAGCGCATCGCCTCGCTTTCCCCCGAGAAGGGAGCGGCCCTATGCGATACAAACCCAGCCGCTCCCCTCTCTCCCCCTGGGACCGGCCCCGCCTGCACCCGGGCTTTTAGCAAGCGGGAGACCATATAGGTTTTCAACGTCCATGCCATTAAGATTTCATGCAAAGAGGAGCGTGAACTATGGAATCGATCGTTAAGTTCTTGGAGAAAGGTCAGCCGTACTTCGACAAGATCTCTAAGAACATCTACCTTCAGGCCATTAAAGACGGCTTTTTGGCAGCAATGCCCATTATCCTGTCTTCTTCTGTCTTCCTGCTTATTTCGACCCTGCCGGGCGTTGTCGCCACGGTCGGCGGCTTTACGCTGCCCGACTGGTGGAACGTCGACGTCGTGAACTTCTGCAACAAGGTTTACAACTTCACGATGGGCGTCGTGGGCATCATGGTCGCCGGCACCACCGCAAGCGCGCTGACCGGCTCCAAGAACCGCCGCATGCCTGCCGGCAAGGCCATCAACGCCACGAGCACCATGGTCGCCGCCATGTGCGCTATGCTCATCTTGGCCGTTACCCAGACGAGTGCCAAGATCGACGGCGCCGATGTCTCGGTGTTCTTTACCGACAACATGGGCACCAAAGGCCTGCTGAGCTCCTTTGTCGCCGCATTTGCCACGGTCAACATCTATGCCTTCTGCATTAAGCGAGACATCACCATCAAGCTGCCCAAAGAAGTCCCCGGCGCCATCGCCCAGAACTTCCGCGACATCTTCGCCTTCAGCTTCTCCATCCTGTTTGTCGCCGTCATCGACGTTATCTGCCGCACCTGCTTGGCCGTCCCGTTTGCCAACGTCATCTCCACGCTGGTGAGCCCGCTGTTCGCCGCTGCCGATTCCTACGCCGGCCTCGCCCTCATCTGGTTCATGATCCCGCTGTTCTGGTTCATGGGCATCCACGGCCCCTCGGTCGTTAAGCCTGCCCTCAACGCCGCGCTGTTTGGCAACATCACCACCAACCTCGCCACGCTGCAGGCCGGCGGTCACCCCGCCCTCGCCCTGACCGAAAACTTCGGTAACTACATCGGCGAACTCGGCGGCACCGGCGCCACGTTCATTGTCCCGATCATCTTCCTGCTCTTTATGCGCTCCAAGCAGCTCAAGGCCGTCGGCAAAGCCTCTGTCGTGCCCGTGATGTTCGCCGTCAACGAGCCGCTGCTGTTCGCCGCGCCCATCATCCTCAACCCGTACTTCCTGATCCCGTTCCTGTTTGCCCCTGTGGCCAACGTCCTCATTGGTAAGTTCTTCATCGACTTTTTGGGCATGAACGGCTTTATCTATGCCATGCCGTGGGCACTCCCCGGACCGATCGGCACCTTCATCGACACCAACTTCCAGCCGATCTCTCTGGTCCTGGTTGTCGTCCTGCTGGTCGTTGACTTCTTGATCTACTACCCGTTCTGCAAGGCCTACGACAACGTCCTGTGCAAGCAGGAGGCCGAGACCCTGGCCGAAGAAGAGGCCGAGGAGACCAAGGCCGTCAAGACCGCTGCCGCCCCCGCCGTTGAGGCTCCTGTTGTCGAGACCGCTTCTGCCACTGAGGCCTCCGCAGCTCCGTCCGCCCTTAAGGGCAAGGATCTGAGGGTTCTGGTTCTGTGCGCTGGCGCCGGCACCTCTGCACTGCTCGCCAACGCGCTTAAGGAAGGCGCCGACGAGCTGGGCATCGACATTACCGCCAACGCCGGTGCCTACGGCAGCCACTACGCCATCATGGACCAGTACAACGTCATCGTCCTGGCTCCGCAGGTTCGCACCTATTACAACGAGATGAAGGCCGACACCGACCGCCTGGGCATCACGCTGCTGTCGCCCAAGGGCAAACAGTACATCGACCTCACTAAGGATCCCAAGGGTGCCGTCGCCTGGATCGAGGAAAACCTCGGGGCATAAGACGCTGACACCACCTGCCGCTTGCAGACAATAAATGGCCCGTGCATCGATGTGTGATGCGCGGGCCATTTTGTTTAGACCGCACCCGTCCTCCTGTTCATCTCAATCTGTAACATCTAGCCGAGTTTTCGGGTCCCACCTGTTACAGATTTAGACGAGCAGGCCGAGCACGTCTACGCCCGCAGATCCCGCACGCTCGCGCGCTCGACCAACACACCCGAGACGAGCGTACGGCTTCTGGAGCTCGGGGCTTCCAGACCTGCGACGACCTCGTTAAGCGCACGGATGCCCAGCTCGCGGTGGCGAAACTTCACCGACGTCAGAATCGAGTTGGGAATCGTCTTGTAGAGCTCATCGTCGAAACCGATCACGGACACGTCGTCGGGCACATTGAGCCCTTTGTCACGTAGAGCCATCATCACGCCGTTTGCCATGCAGTCGTTAGCAGCGAGGACCGCCGTGCAATCGGGTTTATCGGCAAGCACAAGGCCCGCGGCGTAGCCACTATCCGCATTCCAATCGCCTTGCAGAGGTTCAGGCGGCTCAATGCCACGTGCCTCGAGTGCCGCTCGCCAACCTTTCATACGGCACTGGCTCGACAGCGACTCTTTCTTACCAGAGATGAAGTACACGTTCTTGTGCCCGTGGTTCAAGAAGTACTCGCACGCCATGCGCGCGCCGCCCTCTTGGTCGTCACTGACGGTGGAGCAGGTAGGATGTTCCATCGGTGTGATAATCACCGTCTTGAGGTCTTTCGGCGCCTCAAAGGTATCAAAGTCATCGACCATCTGGCGCAGGTTGAAAATCATGCCGTCGACGGGAAGCTGCGACATCCTACGTGCCGCTTCGGCAAGGGTCATCTTCTCCCCCGCCCGCTTCTTAATCATCGTAAGAGCAAAGCCTCGCTCTTCGGCGGCATCGGCGATACCGTCGATCATGTCCACGGCACCGCCCGACAAGTGGAACAGCACGACGCCGATGCACCCGTAACGGCCCAACTTGAGCGAACGCGCGGCAAAGTTGGCTCGAAACCCGAGCGCCTCCATGGCCGCATGGACCTTATCGCGTGTCGACTCTCGCACGCTATCGGGCTCGTTAATCACGCGCGAAACCGTCTTGAGAGAAACACCAGCGGCAATCGCCACATCATTCATTGAGACATTTTTCTTGCCCATCGTTGCCACTGCTTCTCCAGTCGGTTTTACATCGCTTGTTTTTGCGTTCTAGCATACACTACCTGCCTGACTGATAAATCAACCGTTTACCGAACAATATCGACCACTCACCCGTATATCCTTGTTGCTCTTCCAAAAATGTCTTACGTTGTCATTAACGAAATGACAACGTTGTCATTTCGCAATGCCTTCCTTAAGCAGGAAGGTTTCCGGGCAGTCCTGACCATCCATCGACGACCAGTTCCATCCACATGCATCGCGCATCAAGTAGCAAAGGAGCTCTATGGACGCCATCGTAAAGATGCTCGAAAAGCATCAACCGTTCTTTGAGAAGATCTCGAGGAACATATACCTCCAGGCCATCAAGGACGGATTCCTTGGGTGCATGCCCATTGTCCTCACCTCTTCGATCTTTCTGCTCATTGCCACCCTTCCCGGCGTAGTCGGCGTCACGCTGCCCCAGCCGCTCATCGACTGGTGCAACAAGCTCTACAACTTCACCATGGGCGTCATGGGCATCATGGTTGCCGGCACCACTGCCAAGAACTTCACGGCTTCCATGAACCGTCGCATGCCCGCCGGCAAGGTGCTCAACGACGGCTCCACCATGGTGGCCGCCCAGTGCAGTATGCTTTTGCTCGCCGTTACGCAGTTCACCACCAAGTTCAACGGCTCCGAGCTTTCGGTCTTCGACTGCACCAGCATGGGCACGCGCGGTCTGTTCTCGGCCTATATCGCCGCGTTCATCACCGTGTGGGTCTACAAATTCTGCGTCTCGCGCGATCTGACCATTAAGCTGCCCAAGGAGGTCCCAGGCGCCATCGCTCAGAACTTCCGCGACATCATCCCCTTCGGCGGCGCTGTCATCATCTGCGGCATCATCGATGTCGTCGTGCGCAACCTCATGGGCGTTCCGTTCTCCGAACTGCTTATCAAACTGCTCTCCCCGCTCTTTACCGCTGCAGAAACCTATCCTGGCCTTATCCTTATCCAGGCAGCCACCGCGTTCTTCTGGTTCATCGGCGTCCACGGCCCCTCGATCGTCCAGCCGGGCATCGACCCCATCCGTCTTGCCAACCAGGCCGAGAACCTGCAGGTTCTGTTGGCCGGTGGTCACCCCGCCCATTCCCTCACCTTTAACATGTCGCTCGTGGGTGAGTTCGGCGGCACCGGCGCCACGTTCATCGTGCCGCTTCTGCTGATTCTCTTTATGAAGTCCAAGCAGCTCAAAGCCGTCGGTAAGGCCTCGATTGTTCCTGTTGCCTTCGCCGTCAACGAACCGCTGCTCTTTGGCGCGCCGATGATCCTTAACCCCTACATGCTCGTCCCCTTTGTTGCCGCCGGCTGCGTCAACGTGAGCGTTGCCAAGTTCTTTATCGATAACGTGGGCATGAACGGCTTCTCCTTCGTGGTGCCTTGGGCCACCCCCGCCCCCATCGGCATCTTCATCACCACGAACTTCCAGCTTATCGCCCTGGTATTTGTCGCGATCATCATCCTGCTGGACGCCATCATCTACCTGCCGTTCTTAAAGGCATACGATAAGCTGCTCTGCGACCAGGAGGCCGAGCGCGCCGCCGAGCTGGGTCTTGAGTCCGATGGCGCCGCTTCCATCGCCGCCAACGCCCCTGCGCCCGCTGTCGAGCAGACTACCGCTTCCGTCGAGACGACCGCCGCTGCCGCCGACAGCAAGCCTGTCGCCGATCAGCCCGAGCCCGCTGCCGATGCATCCGCCAAGAAGGATGTCGATGGCCTGAAGGTCCTCGTCCTGTGCGCCGGCGCCGGCACCTCTGCCATGCTCGCCAACGCCATCAAGGAAGGTGCGGCACAGACCGGAGAGAACATCGCTTCCTCCGCAGGCGCCTATGGTCAGCACACTGCCATCATGGATCAGTACGACGTTATCGTGCTTGCCCCGCAGGTCCGTAGCTACTACAACGACATGAAGGCCGACACCGATCGCCTGGGCATTAAGCTGCTCGCCCCGCGCGGTAAGGAATATATCGACCTTACCCGCGATCCCGCTGGCGCCATCAAGTGGCTCCGCGAGAACCTCGACTAGTTTCCTCCCTCTGTTGGTGCCCGGATCCCCAGTTCGGGCACCCCTCCCTATTCGAATCCCTCAGAAAGGATGACTCATGACCAACCCCATGCAGTTCCCCGACGGCTTTGTGTTTGGCGGCGCCACCGCTGCTTACCAGGTTGAGGGCGAGACCCGTACGCACGGCAAGGGCAAAGTGCCCTGGGACGATTTCCTGGCAGCCCAGGGTCGCTTCTCCCCCGATCCCGCAAGCGACTTCTACAACAAGTACCCGGTCGATATCGACCTGTGCCAGCGCTTCGGCATCAACGGTATCCGCGTCTCCATCGCTTGGAGCCGCATCTTCCCCAACGGCACTGGCGAGATCAACCCCGAGGGCGTTGCCTTCTATCACGAGCTTTTCACCACCTGCAACAAAGCCGGCGTTATCCCCTATGTCACGCTCGATCACTTTGATACGCCCGAGGCCTTTTACCAGAACGGCGGCGAGGGTTTCCTGACGCGCACGACGATTGACGCCTTTGTCGAGTACGCCAAGTTCTGCTTTGCCGAGTTCACCGAGGTCAAGCACTGGTTTACCTTTAACGAGATTCCCGCAACCGCCGAGGGCAGCTTTATCGTCGGCAACTGGCCGCACGGCGAGAAGTACCGCCTGGACAAGGCCTTCCAGCTCATGCACAACATGATGGTGGCCCACGCCAAGGCTGTCGTCGCCTTCCATGAGGGCGGCCTTGAGGGCGAGATCGGCATTGTCCAGAACCTGGAGCCCAAGTATCCCCTCGATCCCAACAGCGCTGCCGACTGCGAGGCCGCCCGCATGGCCGACGTCATCAACAACCGCTGGGTGCTCGACGCCACTTTCCGCGGCCACTATGCAGCCGACACCATGGAGGCTGCGACCAAGCTGGCCCATATCGCCGGCGGCGAGCTCGACGTCCGCGACGAGGACATCGCCGCGTTGACCGCCGCGCTCCCCTACAACGATTGCCTGGGCGTCAACACCTACAAGTGCCAGTTCCTGCGTGCCGCCGAGGGCGAAAACGACATCAACCACAATGGCACTGGCGACAAGGGCTCCTCGCGCTGGTTCCTCAAGGGCGTGGGCGAGTCATGCGTGCGCGAAGGCGTACCCACCACCGATTGGGACTGGATCATCTATCCCGAGGGCCTCTACGACCTGCTGCTCCGCATTAAGAACGATTACCCCAACTACAAGAAGATCTACATCACCGAGAACGGCATGGGCTATAAGGACGACTTCGAGGACGGCTTTATCGACGACGCCCCTCGCATCGACTATATGCGCCAGCATCTTGCATGGATCCTCAAGGCGATTGACGGCGGCGTAAACGTCGACGGCTACTTTGTGTGGTCGCTGCAGGATCAGTTCTCCTGGACCAACGGCTACAACAAGCGCTATGGCCTGTTCTACATCGACTTTGAGACCCAGAAGCGCTATCCCAAGGCGAGCGCGTACTGGTACAAGAACGTCGCGGAGACCGGCCTGCTTATGGCCTAACTTTTGCCGCATACCCCCTGTCGGCCGCACGCGAATCCCTCCACGGGTTCGCATGCGGCCTTTTTGTTTTTGGTGAGCCCGAGCGGATCATTCGTCTCGATCTGTAACATCTAGCAGGGATTTTCGGCCCTAACTGTTACAAATCGAGACAAGCAGAACGCCCGAGCAGAAATATCTCAATCTGTAACATCTAACTCGCTTTTAGCCGTCTAACTGTTACAGATCAAGACAAAGGTGACGGCTGGATAGACAAAATCTCGATCAGTAACATCTAGCCGAGTTTTTGGTCCCTACCTGTTACAGATCGAGACGATCCGGTGGTACTGGTCGCTTGGACACGCCGTGGTACAATTATGTCACGACACAAAGGAGGTGCCCATGTCCGCTTGTGTGCCCGTCCGAGACATGAAGGACACTGCCACATTCACCGCACTTGTTGAGTCTGAGCGCGACGTTACCGTAACTAAGAACGGCTACGAGGCCATGCACTGCATCAGCAGCGACCAGTATCGCCTCATGCAAGAAGAAATCGCCAAGGCAAAACTGCTGTCTCGTATGATGTTGGCAGAAGACGAAATATCGCAAGGCGACTACAGCGACTACGACTCCTTCGCGACCGCGATACGAGACAAATATGACCTATAACGTCGTTATACTCAAAAGCGCGCGATATGAGTACGAAAGTATCGTCGGATACCTTGCCCAAATCCTCAAGAATCCGCGCGCAGCAGGCAATTTTGTCGCTGAGTTTGAATATCAGCTTGATCTGCTTCGCGAGCAGCCGCTCCTACGTCCCCTCTCTCACATGCAAGAGCTAGCGGCACGTAATTACCGATCGTTTCACGTCAACAACTACTTGTGTCTTTACAAGTTTGAGCACGAAACGATTTATATCGCCCACGTCTTTCATCAGTCACAGGACTACGCCCGCCTGGTCTAACCCATAAGCTGAATACTTGGCCCAAGCGCATTTGTGTGTCAACGTGAAGCGGTAATCCCCGCGCCAACAGGGGCAGAAGTATCGCCTGCTGCGTTAGCTAGCAGATGACCTGCGTGTGTTCCTCGATGGCGGCACGATTCTCGGCGGTAATACCCGGCTCGCACACCACGGCGTCCAGGCTGTCCAGGCGGCAGAAGGTGTAGAAGTCGCGCTTACCAATTTTGCTGGAATCGGCGATCAGATAGCGCGAGTCGGCCTTGCTAAAGGCGAGCTGCTGGATACGGCCCTCATCCATATTGGACGTAGACACGTCGCCATCCAGAATGCCGTTGGCGCCGATAAACGCCGCATCGATGCCCAGCGCACGCAGGGTATCCTCGGCCGTTGGTCCCACAAAAGCGGCGGTGCGGCGACGGTACATACCGCCCACGAGGCACAGGTCGCAGTCTTCGCGCGCCTCAAGCAAGTTAAACACCGAAAGCGAATTGGTCACGATGCGCAGGCGAAACGCCGGCAGCATCGAGGCCATCTGCTCAACCGTGGTGCCCGTACCCAAAAAGATGGTCGAGCCCTCCTCGATGAGCTCAACGGCGCGGCGCGCGATCTGCAGCTTTTCCTCGGCATGCTTGGTACGCTTTTCGCTGTGCGAATACTCGTGGCGCAACATAGCATGTGGACGACCCTGCGCGCTTCGGGCTCCACCGTGCACGCGCTCAATCTCACCTAGGCTCGCAAGCTCCTCAAGATCGCGGCGGATCGTCATATCCGAGACGCCCAGTGCGTCCGAGATCTCCTTGACCGAGACCGTGCCCTGCTCTTCGAGCAGCTGACGAACCCTATCCTGTCGCTCTGCCTTAATCACGATGAATCCTCGCCGTTCTTTGCGCGCATATCATTCAAACAGTAACGAACAAATTGTATCAGACTCGTGCGCGTCAAAAATGAATGCCCGCACAGCTCCAATCATCACTTTTTTGAGAAAAATACCCCATGCTTTAGTGGGGTGTAGTGATAATCTCGCCTGTTCGCGCTACAGTTTGTCGGAAATACCTCGATGTTAGGAACCAAATGATCACTTCCGAGCTTTTCGGCACCGCGCCGTGCGGTACCCCCGTTCATCGTTACACCCTCAACGGGCCCGAGATCTGCGTTCGCATTATGGACTATGGCGCCACCGTGCTGGGTATCGATGTGCCCGATATTCCCGGCAACGTGCGCGATGTGGTACTGGGCTTCGATAAGCTCGAGGATTACTCTGACAACCCCGCCTGCTTTGGCGCGACCATCGGCCCCGTGGCAAACCGCACCGCGGGCGCCACGATCACCATCGACGGCACGGACTGGCACATGCCGGCCAACGAAGGCGTCAACAACCTGCACAGCGATCTTGAGCATGGTCTGCACAAGCGCGTATGGGACGTTGAGCTCGACGAGACTCACAACGCCGTGCGCATGACCACCTCGCTTAAGGATGGCGAGCTGGGCCTGCCCAGCAACCGCACCTTTACGGCCGTGTTTACCGTTACACGCACCGGTGTCTTCCGTATCGAGTATGGTTGCGAGAGCGACCGTGCCACCTACGTGTCCATGACCAACCACACGTACTTTAACCTTGCCGGCCATAACGCCGGCATGGACTGTGAGCACTTCTTTATCGCCAACGCTGCCCACTACTTGCCCATTAACGAGCAGAACATCCCCACCGGCGAAATCGCTCCGGTCGAGGGAACACCGTTTGACTTTCGCGAGCTGCGCCCCGTCGCACCCGGCATGGAGGCCGACGACCCGCAGATTAAGCAGGCCCGTGGCTACGATCACTGCCTGTGCATCGATGGCTATCAGTACGGCCGCAACCTGCGTCGCGCCCTACATGTCGAGGAGATGTGGACCGGTCGTGAGCTGGACTACTACACCACCGCCCCGGGCGTGCAACTCTACACCGGCAACTGGCTGGGCGACGAGCACGCCAAGGACGATGCCAACTATGGTTGGGGCGCCGGCTTTGCCCTCGAGGCCGAGATGTACCCCGACACGCCGCACCAGCCGCTGTTCCCGCAGGGCATTGTGGGCCCGGGTCATCCCTACAGTAATGTGATCGAGTACCACTTTATGAGGCACTAAGCCCATAACACAACATATCGCACAGCAGCGCCCGCCGGCACACCGCCGACGGGCGCTGCTTCATGCCTAAATCCTTCTTTTCGATGCCACCGAATTGGTGACATAACAAAACTATGCCGAATTACTACGATGAACCCACTATGTCCGACCACGCGCTGGTTTATAAAAAATTAGCAGCTCGTTTACCTGCGGTTTTATTCTCTGCAAATTTGGCATACTCGGCGATAAGCAATTCATCGTAGAAAACCGGCATAGTTTTGGCGGACAGCGCCACACAGATCCCCTACGAAGGCAAAATGATCCGTTTTCCTCCGTCCCCAAGGGATCAGTTGAACAGATTGCCGATGGGATCGGGGGCGGAACTGGGGAGATAGCGGATTTCTAGCTCTATACCGAGCTTTTGCAACTCTTTGAAGGCGGCGATGTCTGTATCGCCTACGGCAACGGCAGGCGTTGCAGAGCGCTTGCCCTCCCCCGCCCGCATATGGCCGATACTAATCTTGGTTATTGGCACACCGCCCTTAACCAGCGCGAGCGCATCGGAGGGTGAGGCCACCATGATCAGAATCAATTGGCGAGGCGTTGCGGTATGAATGACGTCGATGGTCCTTTGCACCGAGAAAAACCGCGTCCAAACGCCTTCTGGCGCCGCCACCCTCATGGGTGCCCATTGGCGCGAATCTGCCGCGATCTCATCGTTGACGATTAGGACAAGGTTGGAACCCACGGCTTCGTTCCACAGCTCAACGTCTTGTCCGTAAATGAAACGGTCATCGATACGCGTGAGAAGGATCTTGGGTTGAGCCATGGCTGCCCCATTCTGTTTGAGACCCATACGAGCGGGACGTCGACCACCAACTCAACAGCTGGTCAAGCGCCAGATGGACGCCGCAGACATCGCGCCTCTAATATTAGTGCATTTAAAGTGAGAAAAGCCATCAGAACCCTTGCGCGGATGTGCGATGTCCCGTATCATAGACAGCCGTTGACGCCTCAGTTGCGTCACCACATGGCCGCCAGCGTAGCTCAGTTGGTAGAGCACCGCTCTCGTAAAGCGGGGGTCACCGGTTCGAGCCCGGTCGCTGGCTCCATTGCACAAGATAGCCGCCTTCGGGCGGCTTTTTTGTTGCCGATTTCGAGCGCGCATCCGCCAATCCAAGCACAACGCCGTCGGCAACTCCCCTACTCAACAACAAGCCCCGCCAACCGCAATCCCCAAGGGGACCGCGATCAGCGGGGCTCAAACGCGTTCCCCAAGGGAAATCACGCTAGCTCACGAGCAGTTCGTTACTCTTCCCAGTAAGCATCTGCAAGCAGCTTAAAGCAGATCTTCTTGACCGGCTGCGCGCCATCGTCCGGGAACTCGAGCGTGGGCATATGAGGCTCGCCGGCAACGAACAGTGCAAACTTATCGTCAGCAAGATCGCCGGCGATCGAGGCGTCGGAATCGACCAGATCGTAGTCGTCCTTCTCGTCAAACTCCTGGACCAGCGTCAAGCTGCCCGTAGCGACCTTAAAGGCCTCGCGACCCTCGACATCGATCTGCAGGTCGTGATAGCGCTGATGCGTCTCATAGTGAGCCTCGGCCTCGGGACGCGTCGTGGGAGCCATGACGTTCGCATAGACCTTGTCGCCCAGAATCGGATGGCTGCCTACCTCGAGCTGCGCCGGATCGTTCTCCTCGAGCCAGTCAATCAGCACATCGAGGCCCTTGAGCATTCCGCGGTATTCCTCGATATCGCCCAATGCACCGTAAATCATCTAAATCCCCTCTCGGATCGTTTCTTTGGCGGCTACTCGATAAACGCGTTACCGACGCTGTTGCCGCCCACATACGTCTCGACCAGGGTAAGGTCGGGATTGAACACGACAACGTCGGCGTCGCGCCCCGACATAATGCTATCGCACTTGTCGTCGACATGAGCTAGCAAGCGATGCCGGGACCGACGCCCAAGCCCTTACAGCTCGGTCACGACAACGCCGTTGTAGACCTCGTCCCAACGGTCCATGACCAGATGGCCGGTCATAGGATCCATGGCGTTGAGCTTGCCGCAAGTGTTGGCGGTTCGCAGCACCGTCTCGTCGTCTGCGCCAGCAGCGATGGCATGCGCGAAGCCTGCGATAGTGGAGTCACCAGAGCCCGTTGCGTTAACGGCAGGGATATCGGGCGTCTTTGCGCGGAACGCACGGCCATTGTGGAAGCCAACGGAGCCGGCAGCGCCCATGGACACGACGACCCAGGGGATATCGGAGAAGCGGGCGTCAGAAGCGAGCGCGGCGCGGAGCTCGTCCACATCGTCGGTGGTAAAGCTCGTGCCCAGAAGGCCGTTGATCTCGGTCAGGTTAGGCTTGACCAGCTCGGGCTTAATTTCGGACTTAAGGGCGGCCTCGAGCGAAGCACCCGAGGTATCGAGCAGCACCTTGGCGCCGGCGTTCTCGGCAATGCCCGTGATCTTGGCGTAGTAGTCCGCCTCGACGCCGCGGGGCAGCGAACCCGAGATGGTAACGACATCGGCCTTGCTCGCAAGCTCGGCGAACTTGGCGGTAAAGGCATCGAGCTCCTCGGGGGCAATTGTCGGGCCGCTCTCGAGCAGCTCGGTCTGGTTGCCGGCGTGGAGGATGTTGAGGCAAATGCGAGTCTCGCCCTTGATGGGCACAAAATCATTCTTAATGCCGTTAGCGTCCATGAGCTCGGCCATATAGGCGCCCATATGGCCACCAAGCAGACCGGTTGCCACAACATCGTCGCCCAACTGACCAAGGACGCGGGCTACGTTAAGGCCCTTGCCGCCGGCGGTCTTTTCGGGCGTCACACGGTTGACGTCGTCGATGACGAGCTCATCGAGCTGATAGCGCGTATCGACAGACGGGTTCATCGTAACGGTGAGGATCATTTTTAGCTCCTTATCTCGCAGGCTCCTTGTGCCTCGCGATACGAGTCGACAAAACGGAATTACAGGATCTCAATCGTGAACGAGCGCACGATGGTTTCTTTGGGCTTGGCGATAAGGCAGCCGCGCTTGTGCTCAAACACGTCGTCCTCATCAGAGCAGGTCGAAAGACCGCCCCAGGGTTCAACTGCCACAAAATCGCCCTCGGGCTTACTCCACACAATGAGATATGGGAAGCCCTCAAAGCTCAGGCGAACGCCCTTGTCCTCACCCTTCTTGGAAAGTGTGACCTGACGGCTCTCGAGCACGTCAAAGATGGTCTCCGCAAAATCGAAGAGCTCGTGCGACAGGGGCAGCGTCTTTCCCACCATGGGGTTCTTGGAGCGCCTGTCCACGTCAATCAAGCCAGTCGAAGGGACAGCGGTGCAAAGCTCCGCAGCCTCGTCTTTCTCAAAGCGCAACTCGTAGTCCGTATAGGCCTCGCCCTCATCGAGCGGACACCTAAAGCCGGGATGACCGCCGATAAAGAACGGCATGTCCTCGGTACCCTCGTTGGTAACCTCATAGGCGACACGCACGGCGGCGTCCTCAAGCGTATAACGAGCGACAAGCTTAAACGGGTACGGATAATCGCTCAGCAGCGCGGCGTTATCCTCCGAAGCCAGGCACATCGCCAGCTCGTTCTCGTCTTGGCTCAGCAGCTTCCACTCCTGTTTGCGCGCAAACCCGTGGCGAGCGAGCTTTACATGATGCCCGGCAAACGTCATGGCGCTGTTGTCGCGCAAGCCTCCGCAAATCGGAAAGCAGACCGGCGCCTGACCGGACCACACTGCGGGATCGCCCTGCCACAAGTACTCGCGACCTCCGGCCTCAATCGAGGTAAACGAACCACCAGCCGTGGACACCTTAATAGAAATCGAATCGTTGGAGAGAGCGTATTCCATTGCCCATCCTTTCGAACAACTGCTTTTTTTGCTCGCAAGAACCCGTCTCGGCCCTGACCAAAGGACAAACCCGCACGTTCATCGATGCGTCCGTTATCCCAGCCATGCAACGGGGTACCATACAGACATTGATGCAATTACAGCTGAAAGGCCTTCTTATGCGAACCATCATCCTCTACGCCTCGCGCCATCACGGCAATACGAAAAAGCTCGTGGACGCCATCGTTGAGGCACACCCCGAGATCGATACCCTCGACGTCAAGGCGCTCGGCAAAAACGAGTATCCCAACCTGCACGAATATCATCTGATCGGTGTCGCCACGGGCATCTATTACTCCGAGATCGACAAAGATATGGCACGCGTGCTCACGAACGTGCTGCAACCGCAGGACAAGGTGTTTGGCCTTATGACCTATGGCGGCAAAAACAAGTGGTACGGCAAGGATATCGATGGCATCTGCCGCATGAGGCAGGCCATCTTTATGGGTGTCTACGGCTGCCCCGGCTTTGATACGTGGGGGCCGTTCAAACTCACCGGCGGTGTCCAAAAGGGACACCCAACCGCTGAGGAAATTAAGGGCGCCGTCGACTTCTTCGACAAGATCGAAGACGAGTATGGCGACATCATCGTCGAAGAGTACGCCAAGCGCGAAAAGCGCCTAGCATACGAGAAGGAACATCCTGCGGGAGGCCTGGTGGCCGGCGTTAAGCGCACGGCAAAGAAGATTGCTAACAAGCTGTAACTGTGAAGGTGCTTTTGAGCGTTTAACCCATACGGCGGGTCCGAGCAGATTCGGGCCCGCCGTCTTTTTCTATCGTTACTCGGTAAAGGCGTTGCCGACGCTCTGGCCGCCAACATACGTCTCGACGAGGGTGAGCTCATGGTCGAACACGACAAAGTCGGCGTCGCGACCCGGCATGATGCTGCCGCACTTATCCTCGATGTGCGCGGAGCGTGCCGGAACCTCGGTTGCCATGCGAATGGCGATATCGGCGCTGGCGATGCCCCAGTCGACAATGTTCTTGACGCCCTGGGCAAGCGTGAGCACCGAGCCGGCAATGCTCTTGCCGTCGGCGAGCCAGCACAGGTTGTCCTTCATGATGACGTCCATGCCGCCGCTGGTGTAGCTGCCCTCGGGCATGCCGCCGCAGCCAAGGCAGTCGGTGATGAGCACCGTGTGCTGCCAGCCCTTTGCCTGCAGCAGCGCCTTGATGGCGGCAGGGTTCACGTGCTTGCCATCACAGATGATCTCGGCGTAGGTCTCGGGCGTGGACATGGCAGCACCCACGACACCGGGCTCGCGGTGATGCAGCCCGCGCTGGCCGTTATAGGTATGCGTAAAGCAGCTGGCACCGGCGTTGATGGCGGCGATGCACTCATCATAGGTGGCGTCGGAGTGACCGATGCTGGTCACCACGCCCTTGGCGTTCAGCGCAGCCGCATAAGCAGCGGCACCGTCGCGCTCGGCCGCCATGGCGCTCTTAACGATGCGACCACCCGCAGCCTCCTGCCACTGGTCGAAGACCTCCTCAGAGGGGTCAATCAGATAAGCGGGGTTCTGCGCGCCCACATGCTTCATGGTAAAGAAGGGGCCCTCCAGGTAGATGCCCTGAATGCGTGCACCGCAGAAGTCAGGGCCGCGGCCCTCGTCCGCCTGAGCGATAGCGGCGCAGGCGTCCTTGATCTGCTCGACGCCATCGGTGAACGTCGTGGGCAGCCAGCTGGTGGTACCGCGACGGGCGAGCTCGGTCGAGCTGATATCGATGCCCTCGGGATCGTTATCGGTAGTTGAGTGGTTGTAGAAGCCGTGGATGTGAGTATCGACCATACCCGGCGCAATCCACGATCCCGTGTAGTCCTTAATCTCGCAAGAGGGCTCGTCGGCCTGCCAGGCGCCAAAGACGCCATCCTCGACCATAAGATAGCCGCCCAGTTGCGGGCCAGCCGGCAAGAAGAACTTGTCAGCCTTAATTGCGTACGTGCTCATATGCACTCCTTGCTTCTAAAGCAGTTGACTGTGGTGATGCTTATACCCAGCACACGTAAAACAAAAAGCGCCCGCCCGCCGTTATGAGCGGACGGGCGCCCTTACAGGGGGACGCGATTAAGCGGTGAAGGGGTGAATCGTCACGCCCTTAACCACGCGGTTGACCGTGCCGGTGGGGCTCGGCGTATCGGGCGTGTTGCCCACGCGGACGGAGTTGAGCAGGCTGATAGCCTGGGCAAACATCACGAACGGCAGAGCAAGGTAGCCCTCGGGAAGTGCCTCGTAGCCCTTAAAGGTGAAGGACTCACCCTCATAGACGGTGGCACCTTCCTGCTGAACGGCGACGGTGTGCTGAGCGATCTCGTCGCCACCGATCTCGTTGAGGATGTCGATATCGTACTGACGGGTGTAGGCGTCGTTGTTGACGAACACGAAGACGAGCGTCTTATCGTCGACGAAGGACTTGGGTCCGTGACGATAGCCCATGGAGGTGTCGTAAGAAGTGGCAACCAGACCGTGAGCGAGCTCGAGGATCTTGAGCTGGCTCTCCTGGGCAAGGCCACCAAAGGAGCCAGAACCCAAGTAGGTCACGCGGTTGAAGTCGCCAGCCAGGTAATCGGCGATCTCAGACTCACGAGAGATAACCTCCTCGCCCATCTTGGCAATCGTCTCGACCCACTCGGCTTTCTGCTCGTCAGAGGCAGTGTCGAAAATAAGGGTTGAGAGCAGGGTCATGCAGGTGTAGGAACCGGTCATGGCGAAGCCCTTGTCGTTGGCGCGCGGGATGAGCAGCGTCAGCGCGTTGGGATCATCGGCAGACTCGACAGCGAGCTTGCCCTCGGGAGCGCAGGTGATGTTGAGGAACTTGACGTTGTGGACGAGCTCCTTGGCAACGGCAACGGCGGCAAGGCTCTCGGGGCTGTTGCCAGAGCGGGCAAAGGAAACCACGAGCGTGGGATCCTCGGCGCGCAGGAAGTCGCGCGGGGCGCTCACGATGTCGGTCGTGGCGATGGGCTTAAAGTCGTAGAGATCGGTGTTGCCAGCGTGACGCAGGTACGGGGCGCAGGTATCGCCAACGTAGTCGGACGTACCGGCACCGGTGAAGACAACGGACAGACGGCCCTCGCCCATAGCGCGAGCCTCGGCCAGAAAGGCCTCGATGGCCTCCTTGTTCTCGCGATAGATGTTGAGCGTATCACGCCAAAGCTCGGGCTGCTGAGCAATCTCGGCCGTGGTGATCTGGGCGCCGAGCTCGGTGAGCTCCTCGACACTCTTCTTGAACATTTCTAATACCTCTCTCTAGAAGTAATCCTCTGACGTGCAATTATACACTTCGGTTGGTTATCTGGTAGTAACCAGTTAAATGCAAAGAATCACCATATGGAAACGATGCGAGCACTAGTTGCTGCGCTGGTGGTAAACCTTGTATTTAAACTGATCGGCACGAGCAACCGAGAGTGTGTACTCCACTACCTCGTTTGACTCGTTATACGTAGTCCTGACCAAATCGAGCACAGGCGAGCCCTCGACAATTCCCAAAAGGTGGGCATCGGTGGGACGGGCTATGCTCGCATAGAACTCCTCTTCGGCCACGCGAATCTTTTGCTGAAAGTCCTGCTCAATCACATCGTAAAGCGGCTTACGCTCCAGCAGCGGTCGCTTTAGGGACAGAAATTGACGAACCGGTAGATAGCTGCGTTCGACCATCATGGGCATGTTGTCGGCAGAGCGAAGGCGCTTGAGCTTAAAAATGCGATCACCGATGCGCAATCCCATATGC
The DNA here is from genome assembly GCA_902496455.1 of uncultured Collinsella sp. Classification (GTDB taxonomy): domain Bacteria; phylum Actinomycetota; class Coriobacteriia; order Coriobacteriales; family Coriobacteriaceae; genus Collinsella. The sequence goes on along the minus strand of CABVAY010000001.1, from coordinate 19,555 downwards.
TCGGCCAGATTCTTATCGGCCTCCATCTCGCAAAACTCGAGAATCGTGGTCTCGGGTTCTCGACCCATCGCGCGCATCTGCTCGGTAAAGCTGTAGGACTGCATAAGATTGGTTGCTTTTGCCGAACGGTCGGTCACAAAGGTACCGCGACCGTGCTGCCGAACCACCAGTCCTAAACGCTCCAGTTCCTGCAGAGCCAGGCGTACCGTAGTGCGCGAGAGACCATAGCGCTCCGAAAGTTCGCGCTCGGAAGGAATCATGTCACCGGCGCGATATTCATGGTCAATCTTTTCGGTCAGAATATCGACCAGCTGATCGTACAGCGGTTGCTTACGCGCTCCGATCGCCATCCTATCCTCCCTTTTGCTCGAATTCGGCTAACTACCTAGGGTGTTATGCATTATCTGTCTGCCACACCCGAATCATTAAGAAAACAAAAGCCGCGCGCTCTTTCGAGCACGCGGCTTTTAACATACACATGGCTTAAGGGGTCGGGGTGTGAGCCGCGTAGGGACACACCCCTCAAGCTAGAGCCTTACCAGATGCTCGGCCAGAGACCAAGCGGGCCAGCGCCCAGGATGCCAAGGACGAAGAGCAGGAGAATGCCCTTGGTCGGGGTCCAGCTGTGCTTAGCGAACATGTAGTAAAGCAGCAGCGTAAGCATAAGCGGGACGAGCTTCGGGACGATGGTGTTGAGGGTGTCGGCAACAGAGAAGTTGACCGGATCCTCGGTAACGGTGCCGTAGGTCACGGACTCCATGCCGTTACCCAGATCGGTGACGCCGCACTCGACAGCGTTGCCGTCGGCATCGGAAGCGGTAAGGGCGTTGCCGTCCTTATCGGTCATGGCGATGGTACCGGCCTCAGCGGTCTCGGTATCGATGCCCTCCATACCGGTGAAGTTCTCGGCCTCCTTCTCGGAGACGATCACGGTAGTAGCGGAGAGGCCACGGGTGGTGCCGTTGGGGATCTGGAGGTTGATCTGGGTGCCACCCATGGTAACGACCAGGCAACCGACGACGAAGACGCCCATGATGGAAGCGGCACGCGTAAAGGCCTGCATGTTGGCAGTCAGAGCGTCAATAGCGCTGGTGCCAAGCTTGTAGGACCAGTTCATGAGCCAGAAGCGCAGAGCGAACTGGACGACGTTGAAGATCACCAGGAAGATGATCGGCGCAGCGGCGTTGCCGTTGATGGCCATGTTGGAGGTGATGCCGGCCGTGATAGGCACGAGCGTCAGCCAGAACAGGGCGTCACCGATACCACCGAGCGGGCCCATTGCGGCGACGCGGACGGCGCGGATCGTGGGGATGTCAACCTTGTTCTGCTCGAGCGAAAGCACGATGCCCATAACAAAGGTGACGAGGAACGGGTGGGTGTTGAAGAACTCCAGGTTGTGGCTCATGGAAGCCGCGAGGTCGTTCTTGTTGGTGTGGATCTTCTCCAGACCGGGGATGATGGAGTAAAGCCAGCCAGCGGCCTGCATGCGCTCGTAGTTGAACGATGCCTGCAGGAAGCAGGAGCGCCAAGCCATCTTGTTGAGGGTCTTCTGGTCGAGCTGCGGAGCAGGAGTGAGATCCTCGTAGTGCTCCGGGATCACATACTCATTAGATGCCATCTTCGAAGTCACCTCCGTCAGAAACAGCTGCACCCTTCAGCTCGGTCTGCTGCTGGAAGTCCCAGAAAGCGATGCCGAAGCCGATGAGAGCGAGGATGAGCAGAGCAGGGGTTGCCAGCGAATCGTTGGCAACGGTGATGAGCGCGAGGCCAAAGCCCATGAGGAAGAAGCCCCACATATCGCGGTTCATCATAACCTTGAGCAGGACGGCGAAGCCGACGAAGCGCATCATGCCGCCTGCAGCGGACAGACCGGTCTGCAGCCAAGTCGGGATGGCAGAAGCGATGGTCTGACCGATGGTAGCGCCAGCGATGAAGAACAGGGTGACGACGACAGCGAAGATCAGGCCGAGCAGAGCCATGGCGAAGTAGTTCAGGCGCTCGATGCCCTTGGTGTCCGCGTTGTGAGCCATGTTATCGGCCGTGGACATAAGCGGGGACATAAGCGTGAAGACCAGGGTAACGCCAAGCTGGCCAAGCAGAGCGAACGGAATGGCGAGGCCGACTGCCGCGTTGGGCTCGAGGCCCGTGGCGATAGCGAGAATGGCTGCCATGATGCCGCCGATGACGGCGTTAGGCGGCTGAGCGCCTCCGATCGGCATGTTGCCGATCGTCATGAGCTGATAGGTACCACCCACGAGAAGACCGGTGTTGAGGTCGCCAAGGATAAGACCGATGACGGCGCCGGTGACGATGGGCTGATAGAGAGACTCGAGGAAGTCAAACTGGTCGATTGCCGCGATGAACGTAACAACGAAGACCAGAGCGATCTGGATGATCGAGTATTCCATCTTGCTCCTCCTTTCAAAATGTATGTACGCACTTTGGATATCACGTACAGAACGTCAGGGTTTCACTCCTGACAACGTGGATCACGAGGATTACGAGAAGAGCTTGCTCGTGTCCTCAACAGGCGTGCTCGGAACGCGCCTGATCTCCAACTCCACCCCCAATTCCTGCAGCTCTTTAAACGCAGCGACATCCTCGTCGTTAACTGCGACGGAGGTGGCGACTTGGCGCTTTCCTTCCGACATGTGCATGTTGCCGATGTTTACCTTCTTTATAGGCACACCGCCCTTGACGAGCGTAAGCACGTCTTCCGGTGTTTCGGCCACGATGAAGATCTTCTGGCGCGGGCTCGCCTTGCCAATGACGTCGATGGTCTTCTGCAGGGAGAAGAAACGCGTAGCGACGCCGGCGGGAGCGGCCATCTTCATGAGGTTCTGGCGCATGGTGTTGGACGCCACGTCGTCGTTGGCGACGAGGATGAGGTTGGAGCCCAGGGTGGAGTTCCACTGGGTGGCAACCTGACCATGAACCAGTCGGTTATCGATGCGGGTAAGAAGAATGTTGGGTTCTGCCATGTTGATCAGCTTCCTTTCGATATTTGCTGACGACAGTTACTTGATCTCCTGAATCGCGTAACGCGAAACATCTACGACGGCTCCGGATCGGACTTTGATCTGGACCTTCTCGCCTTCGATGCCTTTGACGGTTCCGTAGATACCGCCGGCGAAAAGAACCTCCTGACCCGGCTTGAGCTCGGTGTGCAGCTCCTTGAAGTACTTCTGCTTCTTCTTCATGTTGATTTGCGACCAGATGGTGTAAATCAAGCCCATGATGACAAGCAGGCCTAAAAGGGCGACCGAGGAGCTCAGGACGTTGGCTCCGAAATCGGCCATTAGATGCCGTCCTCGTCGCCGAAGATATCCTCTTCCTCGGAGCCGGCAACGGATGCGACCGTCTGGGCGGTGATGCCCGTCTGGCCAACGGTCACGGCCTGCTCGCCAAGCTCGGCGAGCGTGGCATTGCCGCGGAGGAACAGAAGCTCAATAACCATGGGAAGGTTGGTGCCAGTCAGAACCTCGACGTTGTCGACATCCTGGGCAATCATCATCGACTGGTTGAACGGGGTACCACCGAGCAAGTCGGTAAAGACGAGCACGCCATCGCACTCCTCGCGCATGGCGGTAATAGCGGCGCGGAGATCCTCACCGTAGGAAGCAGCCTGGTCGCCCTCAAAAGGAACGACGGTAAAAGCGGGCTGGTCGCCGGCAACCATAGCGATAGCGCTTGCAAGGCCGGGTGCGAACTGTCCATGACCGGTAAGAATAAAGCCAACCATTCAAATTTCCCTTCCGAAGGTGTGTACGATCTGAGTCCGATGATTTTCGGAAGCCAGCGGGCACTCGCCCTTAAAGCTTCTTAGAAAGCGTTCTTTGAAGACCAGTGGTTTCTAAACTGGTAGTAACCACGTGACGTGTTGTTGTCACTATATCACCCCAGAAGAGGTCGCTTTCGTTGATTCATACGGTAAAACGTTTTTGCACCGCTCACGGTGATAAATCGACCGTTTACCGGTCGTTAACACTTCTACCTGCGGTTTTGAAACCGTTTCGAAACGCTTTGGCAAAAAATCGGATCTTTTCCTGTGTCTAAACAACGCAGGGCGGCTAAAAATAGCGTGTAGAAAAATTGCAGGTCATTGTGAAGATATGTGAATTGGTCTTTTTGACTTGATACCAGTTAGAACCAGTTTTGAGATTATCGGTGAACGGTAGTTTTCGACCGTTCACCGGTTACTTGCAATCGTTTGCAGTTGTTTTCCCAGATGAATTAGGGAAACGCGATGGAGCGCTTGCGCGACCACAGGAAATTTTGGCATTTGTCCTTATCCCCCGCGCGTCAAACTCCGGCATCCAAAATGAGCTAATAGCTCACGCTAATCGTTTTCAATCATTACATACTCAGTATCCGTAATTATTTATCGTTTATCGTTAATTCTGATATGATACAAGTATCATCCAAAACGCCGATTGGAGGGGTTATGGTCCATCGAAACGCGTCTATATCGAATGACACCATCAGCCGCGAACAGACGGTAGCCAAACTGAGGAAGCTCGCTCGCATCTGCAAATGGGCCACGATCTGCATTACCACCGCGCTCGCTCTGGGGCTCCTCGCAGTCATTGCGATTGACCTTCTACTCATATTGCCTGGCCTCTCCCAAGGCTCGTGTCTCCAATCCGTAGAACTTCAAGCCGGCGAAGGGCCGTGCCTTGCTATCGTCGGCACCGATGCGCAGGCCCCACTTATGCTCGTCGCACACGATGGTCACACTGCCATAGGGAGCCTCTTGATGACATGTCTCGCGCTCACCATCGCACTAAGCGTGCGCAGGCTTTTCTTCAACATTGAAAAGGAAGGCAGGCCCTTTGACCTTGAATGTAACCAGACACTTCGTCGAGTAGGACATTTATTCCTTATCGGCGGCGTTGCCGTGAGGCTTCTTGGCGCCGTAATCACGGGAATGATACTCTCAGGATTTGGCGGCAGCCTTACGGATGCGTTCGTCGGCCAGTTATTCGAGCCCTCCATGCTCTTTGCAGGCCTGATTATTTGCCTGATTGCCAGCATCTTCCGCTACGGGTATATCCTGCAAAAACAAGATGACGAGTTGCTCTAGGGGGAATCCATGATTATTCTGCGGCTTGACCGCATGCTTGCCGAACGCAAGATCTCATCCAAAGAGCTTGCGGAACGCGTGGGCATCTCCCAGGTCAATATGTCACGCATCAAGACGGGCAAGGTTTCTGCCGTGCGCTTTTCAACTCTTGATGCGATATGCCGGGCACTCGACTGCCAACCGGGCGATGTGCTGGAATATATGCCTGACGATGAAGCCGATAACCTTTTTGGACTTAAAGATTCATAGGCATAATTTAGCCACCAGCGCCTAAACGCAAATAGCCCGCCAGAACGACTTCCGTACTGGCGGGCTATTTGCTGTCTATCGGCTAGATGCTCGATGAGCCGTGCAACTCTTTACGCAAACAGGCCGTAGATGCTGATGTTGGCCTTGGCGTAGAGGCCGTTAGCATACTCGGTCCACTTGGAGCTGGCGCTTGAAGCCTGCGAGGAATACTGCTGGTAGGCGGTGTAATAGGCGGTCATGGCCTGCTTATAGGTGGCGCTGTCGGCCGTAAAGGCATCATCGGCAAAGGCCTTGGCATAGGTGCTGTCGGCATCCTTCCAGGCGCCCTTCTCGCTATCCCACTCGTCGCCGGCAAGGTTGATGATGTAGTCGGCGTAGTCCTTGCTCGCGGTCTCCTCGTTGCCGTCAGCAGGCTCGGTCGGGGCGGTCGGCATGCTTGCGGAGCTGTCGCCGACCTTCTTCTTGTAGAGCTTCTGCAACGTCGCGGACTGGCGGACGATCTGCTTGGCCTGGTCCTTGGACACGCCATACTGCGTGGCCATGGTCTTGTAGTCCGAAGTGCCGATGGAATCCTCGGCGTACTTCTTCATTTCCTTAGAAGAAACGGTAATGCCCTCGTCCTCGGCAGCATCGAGCAGGATCTTGTTGCGCACGTAGGACAGGATAACGTCGGCAGACGGAGCGGTATAGTTGCCATCGCTATCCTTGACGGTGTCGAGGCTGTACTGGCTCTCGATGGCCTCGCGCGCGGTGATGTCGCTCTTCTTGCCATTGTAGCTATAGCTTGCCACGGTCGAATCGAGCTGGTCCTCGGTGAGGGTCGCCGAGCCGACGCCCTTGCCGCCAAAACCGCCGTTGCCGATAAAGAAGCCGACCACGGCAGCGATCACGACTGCAACCACGAAGGCGGCAATCATCGTCTTCTTGTGCTTGGATGCATGGTCGCCCGCGTCGGAGTCGTCGTCCTCGTCCTGCTCCTCGGGCATGAGGTTCTCGTCGGCGGCGTCCGCGGCGATCTGAGCCTCCAGACGGGCGTCCTCCTCCTCGGCCGTCGTACCGGCGGCAATATGCTCGGCAGACGTACCGGCGACCAGGTCGATCTTCTCGTCCTCGTCACCGTCGGGGCCTTCGCCGCGCTCGATGATCTGGATGCCGTCGATCTCGTCCTTCTCGTCCTTCTTTTGAATCAGACCCATATCAGTTACTCCTTGTTAGGAAACATAGTCCCCAATAGAATACGCCCGGCAGAGCGCCGGGCGTATTGATTCTTAGGTTATACGCAAACACTTAAGTACTATTTAGACGTTTGCAGCGGGCATACCTTAGACCAGGTGAGCGATAACGGCATCGGCAAAGGCCTGCGTGCCCACAGCGCCCTCAACGGAGCCGGTCTGGGCACGACGCACGTCACCGGTAACCTGCTCGCCCTCGTCGAGCGTGGCAGATACGGCGGCGCGAATGCGATTGGCCGCGTCGTTCTCGCCCAGGTGATCGAGCATCATCGCAGCAGAGAGAATCTCGGCCGTGGGGTTGGCGATATCCTGGCCGGCGATATCGGGCGCGGAGCCATGCGTTGCCTCGAAGATGGCGCAGTCGGCACCGATGTTGGAACCCGGAGCCATACCCAGGCCACCCACCAGGCCGGCGCACAGGTCACTCACGATGTCGCCGTACAGGTTGGGCAGCACCAGGACATCGAAGTCGTTGGGGTTCTGGACCAGGCCCATGCAGGTGGCGTCGACGATCTTGTCGTTGAACTCGATATCGGGATAGTTGGCGGCCACCTCGCGCGCCACGCGCAGGAACAGGCCGTCGGTCGCCTTCATGATGTTGGCCTTGTGCACGGCCGTCACCTTTTTGCGGCCGCAGCGACGGGCATACTCAAAGGCATACTCCACAATGCGGCGGCTCTTGGCAATGGAGATGGGCTTGATCGAGATCGCGGAATCGGCGGCGAAGGTCTTCTGACCAGAACGCTCGACGAGCTGCGAGAGTTCCTCGACCTCGGCAGCGCCCTCATCGAACTCGATGCCGGCGTAGAGGTCTTCAGTGTTCTCGCGCACGATGACCAGGTCGACGTCGCGGAAGCGCGAGCCGTCGCCCGGCTGCGACAGGCAGGGGCGCACGCAGGCGTACAGGTCGAAGTGCTTGCGCAGGGCCACGTTGACGCTGCGGAAACCCGTGCCGACCGGCGTGGTGATGGGACCCTTGATGGCGACCTTGGTCTCGGCGACCGCATCGAGCACGTGCTGGGGCAGCGGCGTGCCAAACTCGTCCATGACGCCGGCACCGGCCTCCTGGACGTTCCAGTTGATCTGGACACCGGTGGCCTCGACCACGCGGCGCATGGCCTGCGTAATCTCGGGACCGATACCGTCACCGGGAATCAGGACTACATCGTGCGCCATAATCTGTTACTCCTCGTCTTCGGCGTCGTCAGATTTTTTAACGCTAGCACGCTTCTTCTTTTTGGAGAGATCCAGGCCAAAACGTTTAACAAGCATTTCGCAAATCTCGCTCGAACGGGCCTTGAGATAGCTGCCCTTACCGTTCTCGGCATCGAACTTAAGGCGCAGCGCAAGCTTCTCGGCAACCTCGGCGTCGATCTCGCCCTGGCAAAACTCGTACAGGCAACCGAGCATGTCGCGATACTCGAGGTCGCCGTGGTAGCACTGGATGGCCTCGTCCAGGATGGGCCAAGCCTCGCGCGAACGCTCGACGCTCGTGGCACCCCACACGCACAGCAGGCGGAAGGCGGCATAGCGCAGCGTGGAGGAGATCTCGTCGAACAGTGCAGTCTCGGCGCCCTCAAAGGCATCGCCCAGCTGCTCGGGGCAGGTGGTAGCGAGCGCCGTCAGGGCATCGAGGGCCTCCCAGCGGGTCTGCGCCTCGGGGCGGTCGAGCGCCTCGATCAGCGCGGGCACGCAGGGCACGACGCGCTGCGGATCGCGCTCGGCAAGCAGGTGCAGCACGCGGGCGGCAAACTGGCGGATGCGGCGCGTGGGGCAGCCGAGCTCCTTGACCAGACGGTCGACGGCGTTCTCGTTCTCCTCTGCCAGCTGAAGCTGTGCCAGCTCCTCGTCGGTGAGCTGTTCGTCTTTGTTTTCTGCCATAGTTACCTCTTCTTACTATTTCTTAGCGTGCTTGCCAGCACCCTTGCTGTCATCGGTGACCGAGATGAGCTGTCGGTCGGCTGCACCATTGTGACGCGCACGGCGACGCTCCTCGGCGTCGCCCGCGTCGGCGGCGGCGCGATGAGCCTTGTTGACGTTAAAAACCTCGTCGTGCTTGCGCCATGGACCAACGGACTCGCCAAAGCTCATCTTAAGACCGGCGATAAAGCCGCCGAGCCAGCCGATCGGCGCAAACTGCACCAGCGGGAACAGCGAAAACACCCAGGTCAGCAAGACGACTGCCGCCGCTCCTGCAAAGTTGGCAATCCAGTAGTCGCGCTTGGTGATCACGCGCTTTTCGCAGGCCCACTGGCCGCACAAAAAGCCAATGTAAATCGCAAAGAGAAAGAGCACCAGCGCTAACACCACGAACGTCCAGCTCATGGGTGCTACTCCCCGTGATGGTGGCCGCAGCAGCGCTCGTGGCCGTCGTCATGGCCGTGACCGCCGCAGCACTCGTGGTCCTCGCCGTGATGGTGGCCGCAACCGCACTCGTGGTCGTCGCCATGCTCGCCGCAACCGCAGCCGTCCTCGTGAGCACCGTGCTCTTCGGGACGATACTGCGACCAGTCCAGACCGGCGGCGATGGCGTCGGCCTCCTCCTTGTAGAGGACCGTGATGGCCTGGGTGCCCAGCTTGGCGCCACCGATGGCGTCGAGCATGTCGTAGAGCGTAAAGGCGACGTCGGCGCCGGGCAGCGCGAGCTCGCGGTCATCGGCGTAGGCGAGCGCCAGGCGCAGGTCCTTGATGAAGTGCTCGACCATAAAGCCGGGCTTGTAGTCGCCGTCGAGCGCCTTGGGCGCCAGGCTCTCCATGGCGCCGGACTTACCGGTGCCGCCCAGGATCATCTGACGGGTCTTCTCCAGATCGAGGCCGCTCAGCTCGGCAAACGCCATGGCGTCTGCCATGCCGACCATGCAGGCGCCCAGCGACACCTGGTTGGCGAGCTTGGCAGCCTGGCCCTTACCGGCGCCATCGAAGCAGCAGATGTTGGCCGCAAAGGTGGAAAGGATGTCGCGGACCGGGGCGATGTCGTTCTCGGTAGCGCCCACGATAGCCGTGAGCGTGCCGGCGATAGCACCCGACTCGCCGCCGGTGACGGGGCAGTCAAACGCCATGCGACCGGAAACCTGGGCGGCCTCGGCAATGTCGCGCGCCAACTCGGGCGCGCTCGTGGTGAGGTCGATCAGGACCGCGCCCGGCTTAGTGCACGCGAGCAGGCCGTCGCCCGCCAGGTAGAGCTCCTCGACCTCGGAGGGATAACCCACCATGGTAAAGACGACGTCGGCGTTAGCCACGGCATCAGCCGGCGTATCGGCCCAGGCGGCACCGCGCTCGATAAGCGCAGCGGCCTTGGACTTGGTGCGGTTGTTGACCGTGACGGGATAGCCGGCGTCCAGAATGTGGCCGGCGATGGGGGCACCCATAATTCCGGTGCCGATAAATGCGACGGAGAGCTTGTTTGCCATGAAACCTTTCCTTTTGGGTTGGGTGTTGTTACCAGGTTGAATACTCGGTGCCAGCGTTTGGGCTGTGAGTCGAGGGCGATAACGGACGCAGCGCTTGCCTACTGACCGCGCACGCGGCGGGCGATACGGTCGGAAAGCGACGCCTTGTCGGCGCGGTTCTTACCCCAAAACGCGCAGCCCACCATGCCGGGGCCCACGTGCGAGCCGATGGTGGGACCCACGGAGCCGCGAATGATCGTGACGTCGGCGCAACCCTCCTCCTTGCGGATGGCAGCTTCGAGCCAGTCGCCGTCCTTCTCGGCATCGGCCGTCATGATTGCGATGGGCATGGTGCGGTCGGGCACGTAGTTCTCGCGGAACGACTTGAGAATGGACTTGAGCGCCTTCTTGCGGCCGCGGTTGACGCCGATCAGCGACAGCGAGCCGGCAAGGTCGTAGGAGAGCTCGGGCTTGACATCGAGCTTTGCCGTGAGCTGCGCCGCCGCGGGCGGAATGCGGCCGCCGGCAGCTAGTGCGTCGAAGCTCTCGAGCGTAAAGTAGCCGTGGACGTAGGTCTTTGCCTCGTTTGCCCAATCGACCAGCTGCTTGGCGGTCAGTCCCGCCGAACGCTGGCGCACGGCCTCGAGCGCCAAGAGCGCGCCGGTCGCGCAGGGCAGAGCGTTGTCGACCACGTAGAGCTCAAAGTTGGGATACTCGGCGCGCACGGCATCTGCCGCCTGGCACGCGGAGTTGTAGCTCGACGACAGCGCCGAGGTAAAGCACAGGTAGACCGTGGGTGTGCCCTCTTTGGCGCACTCGGTAAAGAACTCAATATAGCGACCGAGCGACACAGCCGAGGTGGACACGCGGGCACCGGCGCGCATGCGGTCGTAGAACTCCTTGGGCGTGATGCTCGACCAGATGTCGTCCGTACGCTCCTCGCCATCGATGATAAAGGGGAAGCCCAAGATATCGACATCGAGGTTCGCGGCGACCTCGGGGCTAAAGTCGCAGCAGGTATCGACGACGATGCGGCAGCGGTCAGAATGGCCGGTAGATGCAGCTTTGTCCATCAAAGCGACTCCTTACGTAAAAAAGGCGGCCACCCGCATGGGATGGCCGCCAACCGTTAACTCATGCAAGTTAACGTATTTTACTCGTCAAGTGTTTCGATGCGGGGCTTGATGATGCCATATCCACCATTCTTACGGTGATACACCACATTGATAAGGCCGGTCGTCGCGTTCTCGAACACGTAGAAGTCGTGACCCAGCAGATCGGTCTGCACCAGCGCCTGCTCCTCAGTCATCGGGGTGACGTCGATAACCTTCTCGCGGACGAGCAGGTCGTCCTCTTCCTCGGGCAGCAGCAGGTCGGCCAGATCCTCGACGCGCTCGACCGGCGCGACATCCGCGGCGCTGGCACCGCCCTGGCGGTTGTCCACGACCTTGGTCTTGAACTTGCGCAGCTGGCGGGTGACCTTATCGGCGGAGAGGTCGATGGCGGCGTACATATCTGCACCGTGCTCGGCAACGCGAATCACCGAACCGCGGGCACGAACCGTGACCTCGACGATTGCCGGGTTGGGGTTCGAGGGGTTCTTCTCATAGCGAAGTACAACGTCGACCGTCATGGGCTCGATATCGAAAACCTTGAGCGCCTCGCCGATCTTCTCATCCACATGCGCACGCAGAGCATCGGTTACCGTCGTCTTGCGTCCAGAAACCTTGATATCCATACGTGGCTCCAATCTGCCTCGGGGACTTACTGTACTGGCTATGTACCCATTGCCGTGCATTTAATCACGTGGATTCCTAAAGACCCGAATAACGATTGCTTGATACCGCATACCGAAGTCTCGCACTTTTCTGTGGCAAAGTGCGCTATAGGAGGGGGCCGGCGGCTTTGTATTTGGTCCCAAAAATTGGCTTTGACCTGCTGGTTTTATAGGGATGGAAAAGCCGGGCTCCCCTATTGGGGAAGCCCGGCAGTGCGTGTTGAAACCGTGAAGAGGTGTCCTTTCCAACGTATAGGAGACACCACCCCTAGCAATAACTAGCTATTGAGTTTGTTAATGTCGTCGTCGGTGATGGTGCCTTCCTGGCTGGACGATTTGTCCTCGGAGGATGCGGTCTCATTGTTGGAATCGGAGGACTCGCTGCCGGAGGACGTGGTCTCACTGGACTCAGAGTCGCCCGGCTGCACGTTAGCGCCCGAAACCGTCTTAGTGGTGAGGTCGTAGGGCATCGTGCCATACCAGACAGAGTGGACCGCCTCGAGCGTACCGTCGACCGTGATGTCGTCGAGGGCATCGCTCACGGCACGGCACAGTTCGTCATTGGACGAGAGGCCCGCAACACCAAGCGTCGAGGGCGCCTCGAGCGCACCGACATAGGAGACCTCGCTCATCAGGCGTGCAAGGTAGCCGCCGGCCGTGGAGTCGCAGATCACATAGTCGACCTCGCCGGACTCGAGCGCCTCAAAGCACTCGTTGATGTTGGAGTAGGTCTTTTGGTTGGCGGTGATGCTCTGCTTAGCAAGCGCCTCCTGCGAGGCCGAGGACATCTGAACGCCCAGGGTGGACGTGTTAAGGGTATCGGTGGAAACGCTTAGCGACCCACCATCGCTGGTTTTACCGAACACGGAAGCGGCATCGTACAGGCAGGTGCCGAGCGAGCTAACGTCCCCGTCCGTGGAGTTGATCTCGCCGATAAAGATATCGGCCTTTTTGTCGCCGAGCGCGGAACCTGCCGAGGACGCATCGACAAAGGCGACCTTAAGGCCCATGCGGCTTGCGAGGGCGCGGGCGGCGTCGACCGCATATCCCGTGAGCTCGCCGTCGGCGCCCTGCATGGCCTGCGGCGCATCGGAAGTATCGAGGGCGACCGTCAGGGTTCCGGGAGTGACCAGGGCATCGTCCGACACCGCCGGCGTGACGGTCTCGTACTCGATCTGGTCGATCGTGGGAGTCGTGAACGTAGACAGCGGGTTGAACGCGCATCCGCTCAGGCCCAAAACGGCGATGACCGCTGCGGCCCCAGCACCTAACCGAGCCGCGTGCATCAAGCTGCCCCTCACCATGTCCACTACCCTGCCTTCTGTGTCGTATACGATCCGTGCGTTGCGCGGAATATCAGGTTGTTCCCACCAGCTGACCTGGTATTTGACCCCACACTTGCGCACCGGAGCGTTTGCTCGGGAGGCCGCAGCCACCTTCACGACTGGCCCGCTCGCCCGCGAGGCGGTATTGCCCCAAAGAAAGTAGAACGGACGGTGCGGCTTACATCTAGGACGCGCCATGATCGCGCCGCGCGCACGCGGTCGCTTACGTGGATCCCTTTGACCGCGTCTGTCTTGGACTAGAACGGGCATTTCGTCCGTCCGCAACCACAGCCTGGTAGGAACGTAGCGCATTATAGCTAAGTTCAAGCTAAAGTTTAAGGTTAGGGGCGTCATTCGCATCGCGAGTACAGATTTCGCAGGTCAGGACGGACCGCACACGCTCTGATTGAGCCCGTCACTCCCCTATGGAAAGCCTCAACACACCCGTCTTAGGGCGCCGTGGCCAAAAAATAGCAAATATGAGTACCGTTACCAATTTAGTAGCAGGAGTTTTTGGCTCTGCAAGCTGTTTTCACGCTCTATAACGTCAGATTGATGCCAGGATATTCCACATTTGTTTAATAACTTTCTAATTTACGCCATCTTCCAGTCCCAAAATCCCTGATTTTGCTGTTACTGAATTTGTAGCAGTACTCATATTTGCTATATTTTGGCCAGAGCATATATCCAACCCCCTGTTTCAGAGCATTGTTAGGCGGGTTTAAGCCCAAAACACGCCCGCAGCGTGTTAAATAGCGCCTCTTGTTTCTTTCTGCGAGCGTCAACACGGTTGCGATATCGCTTACTCATGCGCTGGTGGATGCGCCATGCGAGCGCTTCCATCGCTTCCATGTCACAGAGCATTTCGTTGTTGACCGTCGCGACCTCGATTCCCATAGTAATCAAGCCCGTGTTGCGCTTTTCATCATGGATACGTCCCCTCCGGGAGGAATGACCCAGCTCACCGTTGTATTCCAGGTCAAACCGGGCTGCTTCCTGATACGCATCGCAAACTGCATGCGGCATCCCCGAGATTGCCTGCGCGCGGTCATCGAACTCAATCTTGTAGTCGGTCTTAAAGGGACCGCAGGCAAATCCGCCATAGGAAAACGGAAGCGAAAACAGAGCGAGCATGATGCACTCCATGGGCGAGCGCAAGTTTTCTGACAAGTAGGGACACAGACGCTGCAGTTTTTTGGCCGCATTCCCCTTGCATACCGCGAGGTAATCTGCCAGACGATCGGGCGTCAGCACCGGCTCAACCTCAAAGTAGCCCACGTCTGCTGGCTGGTCCTTGTCCTTTGCAAGCTTATTCGTAACGGGCGAGGTGTAGGGAGGCAGATACTTCCCGCGGTCACTCAGCGAAATCTTAGAGCACAGCTCCTGAGCCAGGGCAAATGCCTGGATGCAGCCGACCTCGCGCGCAACGGCAACACAAAGGGCCTCGGGAGATAGACTGTACACCCCCGGTTCCACCTCTAGAATCGAGCCGGCAGGCAACCCGGAACACACGGACCAGCCCACGCCAGGCATGCGGCGGCGCTGCGCCGCAGATCCCACCAGCAAGCAAAGATCTTCTTGCACCTCGCCGCTTGCGGCCCCAATCCGCACCAAGTCGGGAAGATAGATGTCCTCGGTCGAAGGCGACGACGTGCGCAGCACACGGCGCTCTTCATCGGGATCGAGGTCCCTCCAGCTGATGTAACCCATTTGTCGGCGCTCGGCGCGCATCATTCGTAGCGCCGAGGCGCCTGTTAGGATTACGGAAGCCGCTAGCTGCTCTTTTGTCGGTTTGTTGCACCGCCTGATTGTTACCGCCACATGAATCACCCCTACCAAACGCGTGCGATAGCAAGGCCATCGACTGCCGCGGCGCCGGCGCGCTTGAGTTCCGCCGAAGCCGCGGCCATCGTCGCGCCCGTGGTGATAACGTCATCGATAAGCAGCAGGCGGCGGCCGTGCACATCCTCAACCGTCTCGTACATGCCTTGGGCACGCTCGCGGCGCTCCTCACGACCGAGTTCGCGCTGGTCGCCATGCCCGTACTTGACGAGAGCATCGAGCAGAGGAACACCCGACAGCTCGCAAAATGGGCGAGCAATAGCCTCCATATGATCAAAACAACGCCGCCGAAACGCTGCCGCTGTCGCAGGCACAAACACCACCGCATCCGCACCGGACAACACGCCTCCTAAGCGTTCGGGCGCTACGACCTGGGCATGCAGGGCGGTGTCGTAGAGCAGCTCCGCCAGATACGGAGCCAGACGTCGCTCGCCCGCATCCTTGTACGCTTTAATGATGCGCGGCAGCGGATGCGCATAGACGGCGCACGCCAGGCAGCGGTCGAGCGCCTCCGCCATTGCCGAGGACGTACCCTCGACCGAACACTCAGTGCATAGCAAATCCCCAAACGGGGCGCCGCATCGGGTGCAGCTATGACGTGGGTCGATGAGCGTGAGCGCGGCCAGGCAGTCTTGGCAAATAAGCGCACCGGCGCGCTCGCAGCCGGCGCATCGTGTTGGCGACAATGTCTCGAGCGCCTCGCGTGCCACCCGCTCGGCAAACGGTAGCAATTCGTCCGCAAACGGTAGGGCGCCGGCACCCTGCAGGCGGCTCAATATGTTCAGATGACTCTTCAAGACACAACCCTCCCTACATTCGGTCGCAGGGAGGGTTGTTGATTCGGCGCTATGATACCCCGATGCGCTCGGGGCAAGGCGGGCTAAATCCGCTCGCGGGCGTTATTCGCCGGCGGGCGGTTGTGGTGCGGACGAAGACGGGGTCGAACCCTCGCCACCATCCTGGCGCGGCTTGCGGGAACGGCGACGGCGACGGCGCTTTTGACCCTGGTCGGCCGAGCCCTCGCCACCGCGATCCTCGCGCGGCTCGCGCTCGTCGCGAGCGGCGCCACGCGAAGCCTTGGCAGCCGCTCCCCCGCCATCTCCGGGACGACGGCGCGTGACCTTGACCTCGCCATCCGAGACCTGATCGGCCACGGAGGGCACTGAGGGCTTCTGTTGCGCGCCCGAGGAATGGCGACGGCGCGGACGCGGCGCGCGCTCCTCCTCGCCACGTGACTTGCCGCCCTTGTCGGCAGGCGCATCGGAACCCGAACCACCCTTGGGGGCGGCACCAGCCTCGCGAGCAGCTGCGGCGCGGAAGGCGTCCTCGCGCTCCTCGCTCGACAGATGACGGCGGCGGCGACGTGTGGGATTCATGCCGCCGCCGCGATTCTGCTGCTGGGGCTGCTGAACCTCGCGCTCGCGAGAGGCGTTCTTGCCCGCGGCTGCAGCCTCGGTAGCATCGCCCGAGCCCGCGCGCTTGCGACGACGACGGCCACCGGCGGCCTCCTCGGCCTCGGGTGTCTCGGCCTTACCACGGCCCTTTCCGCGGCCACGGCCCTCGCCCTGGCTCTGAGCAGCGCGGGCATCGGAATCGGCATCGCGACGACGGCGCTTGGGCATCGACGTGCCGGCAAGACGGTCGGCGCTCGACAGGCCATCGCCCACGTCGACGCCGTTCTCGCGGTCGAGCTCCATGAGCGCCAGGCGCATCTCGGGCGACTCGATGCGCTCGAGCACGTCACGCGTCACGCAGTCGGGGCGGCAATTGCAGCCCTGCTCGGCAGCCTTCTTTTTGCAGCCCTCCGAGCACGTCATATCGGCCAGGTTGACCTTAAAGACTTTGCCGTTCTCCAGGCGCAGCACCAGCTGCTCACGCGGCGTGTCATACTCCTGGATACGCGCCTTGCCAAGCGGCGTATCGATGAGCGTTTTCTTTTTGGGCGCACGGCTCTTAAAGTCCTTGTACGCCTCGAACTCATAGCGCAGACAGCACATCAGGCGGCCGCAAACGCCGCTGATCTTGGACGAGTTGAGCGGCAGGTCCTGCTCTTTTGCCATGCGAATCGAGACGGGCTCAAACTGTCCGCCAAAGCGCGTGCAGCAGAGTTCCTGTCCGCACTGGGCATAGCCGCCCACCAGGCGGGTCTCGTCGCGCACGCCGATCTGGCGCATGTCGACGCGAATGTGCAGCGTCGAGGACAGATCCTTGACGAGCTGGCGAAAATCGACGCGTTCCTCAGCCGCAAAGTAGAACACGGCCTTCTCGCCGCCAAACAGGTACTCGACGCCGACCGGCTTCATCTCGAGGTCGAGCTCCTTGACCAGGCGGCGGAAGTCGACCATGGCCTCGTCGCCCTGGATGGCCAGGTCGTCGGCAAGCTGCAGGTCGATGTCGCTCGCCACGCGCAGCACGGGCTTAAGCGGCTGACCGATCTCATCTTGCGGCACCTCGAAGGGATCGGCCGTGACCAGGCCGATCTCGGTTCCGCGCTCGGTGGAGCAAATGGCATAATCGGCCTCGAGGATATCCAGATCCTGCGGATCGAACCACAGGTCGCGCGAGGCGTAGGTAAACTTAACGGGTACGACTAACGGCATTTCAGTGCCTTCCTGATATCGAACAGCATGACCTCGATGGCCAGCTGGGGAGTAACGTTTCTGGCGATGTTGCGCTCGGCGGTTGCGACTGCCTCGAGCGCCCGCGTGGCACCCGCAACATTGGTCGCAGCGGCAAGCCGACCGATCGTGTCGCGCACGTCTTCGTTCACCACGTCGGCCGCCTCGTCCTGAAGTGTCAGCAGCACATCGCGCATGAGCGTCCGCGCGCTCGCCAGCGCTTCCATGATACCCGAACGCTCGCGCGCGTTGAGCTCGCGCTTATTGCGGTCCTCAAGCTGCTTCAATGCTCCACGCGACAGGTAGTCGGCGTTTTGCTCGAGCACCTTTTCCTGCGTGGACTTGACCTCGGCTAACGGCGCCTTAACGGCGACGATGAGTGACTTGGCACGGCTGAGCACGTCGGCCTCGTCGGCGGCAATGAGCGAATCGATGGCACGAACCATCTGACGGCGGGCGTCCTGGCGCTCGGCGCTCTTGAGGAACTCGATGCCACGCGTGGGGCTTCCCGCTACGGCGACGGCCATGCGGCAACGCGCAGGGTCCTGACCGGTGGCGCGGCTCACGGCCTGAGCGGCGACGGCGGGCGACACCAGCCGAAACGGCACGCACTGGCAGCGGCTCACGATGGTGGGCAACATCACGTCTGCCGAGGTGCCCAGCAAGATAAACATAACGCCCTCGGGCGGCTCCTCGAGTGTTTTGAGCAGTGCGTTGGCGGTGTTGGCGCGCAGCTGCTCGGCACGGTCAATGATGTAGACCTTGGCCTTGGCGCGGATGGGCGCCAGAGGCACGTCATCGAGCAGCTCGCGGGTCTGGGCGATGAGGTAGCCGGTGGCGCTCTCGGGCGTGTAGTAGTGCACGTCGGGATGCGTATGGCGGGCGACGCGCACGCAGCTATCGCATGAGCCGCAGCCATCCTGCTCGCACAGGAAGGCTTGGGCGAGCGCCCACGCGGCGTCGAGCTTGCCCGCGCCGGGCGCGCCCAAAAACAGGTAGGCGTGCGATGCGCGACCGCTGGCGACGGCATTGGTCAAAAAGTCGCGCACGCGCTCTTGGGTGTCGAGCTTGGCCAGCAGGCTTGCCTGAGCGGGGGCCATGTTACTCGGCCTCCTGGGCAAGCGCGGCGGTGACGGCGTCCTGGGAAATGTCGAGACCGTACGCGCGAACCTGTTCGGCCGTCTTCTCGAAGACTTCCTCGATGGTCGCGGTGGCGTCGATGAGCTTTACGCGGGCGGGTTCCTCGGCAGCAATTGCGCAAAAGCCCCGGTAGACGCGCTCTTGGAAGGCCATGCCCTTAGCCTCCATGCGATCTGCCGCACCACGGGCTGCCATGCGCAGCGCCGCCTGCTCGGGCGTGATGTGGTAGACGAGTGTGAGCGCCGGGTGCGTACCCGCGACGGCCAGGTTGTTGGCATCGCGCACCATCTGACGATCGAGGCCATCGGCAAACGCCTGGTAGCAGGTCGTGGAATCGTAGAAGCGATCGCACAGGACCACCTTGCCGGCAGCAAGGGCGGGCGCGATGACCTCGTGCACCAACTGAGCGCGTGCCGCCTCGTAGAGCAGCAACTCGCAGGTGTCGCCCATCGCCGTATTGGCAGGGTCGAGCAGCAGAGCACGGATCTTTTCGCTGATGGCGGTACCGCCCGGCTCGCGCAGGCTCACAACCTGGTAGCCAGCGAGCTCGAGCGCACGGGCAAGCAGGCGCGCCTGCGTAGATTTACCGGCGCCATCGACACCCTCGAGCGTGATAAAGCTATGTTGAGCGGGCTCAAAAGCCATGGGCGCAGTCCCTTCCTACAAGGCGCGTAAATGCGATTTATAGCAACCAAGCCATGATACCCCAGGGGCAGGCGCGTCCCAAATCCAACCTAGCCATCGAGGCATCCCCGAAGTTGCGGTGAAATAGGGACTGATTGAAGCTCTGAGACCGCCAAACAGTCCCTATTTCACCGCAACTTATGATGGGGAATTTTGGACGCGATCGCGCGAATTTTTGTGGTGTAAGAGGGAGGGCCGCGTCAGCGCCCCCTGCGC